>NZ_JBIGLU010000020.1:0-97377 GCF_043658375.1 Pseudomonas sp. PsB
CGGTGCCGGTGAATGATGCGGGCCGCATCACTGTCAGGTGGTTCCAGTGGAACCACTCGACCTGGCTCGCGCCGGTGCCGGTGCCAGTGAATGATGCGGGCCGCATCACTATCAGGGGATTCTGGTGGAACCACTCGACCCGGCCTCGGCGCCGGTGTCGAATCAGGTGAGTGATGCGGGCCGCATCACTATCAGGCGATTCCAGTGGAATCACTCGACCTGGCTCACGGCGGTGCCGGTGCCGGTGAATGATGCGGGCCGCATCACTGTCAGGTGGTTCCAGTGGAACCACTCGACCTGGCTCGCGCCGGTGTCGGTGCCAGTGAATGATGCGGGCCTCACTATCAGGGGATTCCGGTGGAACCACTCGACCTGGCTCGCGCCGGTGTCGATGCCGGTGAATGATGCGGGCCGCATCACTCGACTAATGGTCCATGGGTTATTAATCAATGAGTTAGAATCACAAATGCGCTCCAGCCTGCGGCGGAGATGAACGGACCAAATGGAATTCTTGCGTCGGTAGATCGCTTTCCCAGGAGTATGAGAAGCATTGCGGCTAGACCTGCACCTAGCAGAGAGCAAACTACAGTCCAGCCAAGTACCTGTAGGCCACCCCACGCACCCATCAATGCCAACAGCTTAATGTCGCCTCTACCGATGCTTTCTCGGCCAGTGATTAGTCCGGTTAGTTGACTCACAGACCAGAAGAAGCCAAAGCCAACGACACACCCCCAAAGAGCGTCCTGCAGTACCGTGAACAGTCCGAAGGAGTTGAGGACTAAGCCGGCCCAGAGTCCTGGTATTACCAGCGAATCCGGCAGTAGGTGGTGCTCACTGTCGATCAAGCTCAAAGCCAGAAGCATCCAGGTAAACAGCAGGGCACAGAAGGCCTGCATAGTTGGCCCAAAATGCATTGTCACCACGAGTGACAACGCAGCGCAGCTAATCTGCGCGGTCCAGATTACTCGCGAAGGGGTTCTGGCCGGTTGAAGGTCGGAATGTTTCTCTGAATCCAGCCCCAGCAGTTCCCGTGCATCCCGCTGCCATTGGCGCTTGAGGAGTGCAGGTAGGCAGCAAGCGCCCCAGGTACAAACGCGGCCCGCCAGCATACCAATCACAACAGAGGCAAATCCCAGGGTGATCGTAGAACCCATCCAATCACTCATCGGTGGGCTCCACGCGGCGTCGAGGGTCAAGCAGGGCCTGCAGCGAGGTCAGCGCGGAATTTGCTGTCTGCATCGCAGTCGCTGTCGGTGCCGGCTTGGGAACGGCGGGCTGAGTGGGCCGTGCTACCACGCTGGCCGCTGGCGATGACGTCGGAGTTGCAGCAGGCGCTGTAGGGCTCCACTCTGCGTTGAAGTCACCCCGTATGGCCTTGCCTGCAAGGCTCGTCAGGTACGCGAGGGGCTTGGCGACACTCCCGCTAGTACAGCGATGCTTCCACTGGTTGATCACCGCCTCTCGGAGATTCTCCGGTACCGGCCCCATGATCTCACGTGCCTTCACACGGTCCTCTGGCTTGAGGAGATCTAGGGCAAGTAACCAGTTCACACCTGCACTCTCGCGCGGTTGTACAGAGCTTTTAGATACAGACTTGTCTGTATTTGTATACGTACTAGCTGAGTTCGGAATCCGAACTGAGGGTGAACTCAGTGGTTTCAGGCTGAGTTCGGAATCCGAACTGAGGGGGAGGGCCCCCTGTTTCGCTGAGTTCGTACTGAGTTCGGATTCCGAACTCAGTCCATCCACGGCTAAGTCTTGCTGAGTTCGGATTCCGAACTCAGGCGCAGGCAGTGCATTTTGTTTGGTTTCAACTGCCCAGGTCTGGGCGTTCAGTCGATCGCTAATCGTGTCAATGCGCGAGGGAAGTCGTCGCCCAACGTCTGGATCGCTGGTGAATTCTCTCCAGGTAATTGCCGCGATGTCCTTGATCGCTTTGTTCTGATGCTCCATGGATTGCATCAGCAAGGTCATATAGTCCTTGTCGAACTCCAGGGCCTCCGCCGGCGTGACAGGCTCGTCGTGTAGGAGGTAGACGTTCCCCTGAACCTGGCCGTTGATCTCATTCCGCACCGTCCGGCCCAGGCTTAACCAGCGGGTCAGACGGAGCACCGTCAAGGCTTTTGCCACGGTTTCTCTAGAGGCGTGTTTACCTGGATTCATGCCGAGGTAGGGCCGCAGTTGGTCATAGGTGGGGAAAGCCGTGATTCCATCTTCATTGACCAGCAGTCGAAAGACTTGCCAGCAATTGCGTTCCAAGGGGGTCAACCGATTGTCGAGTAGGAGTTTACGCGGGACCGTTTCATGCGGATTTCCGCTGAAAATTATCCCGGAGTAGGGTGTAGCAGGCGCTGCAGTAGGGGCGGTGTCCTCAGCTCTCTTCTTCTGCACATGGGCCTCGAGTTGCCCCGAGGCCGAATCTAGGAGCGTGGAAATCGGGAACCGTGTGAGCTTCATCTTCTCTGATCGCCTTCTCCAGGATGGATAGAGGCGGTGCCGCTTTCATCGACATGACGTAGGCCGCCCTCATCCAAAAGGGTGAGCTGTCGTCGCTCAGTGACTCGGGAGCGTTCAGTGCTGCCTGGATACAAGCCTTGTTCGACCCACTGAGTGATCCGTGACCAGATCTGCGCAAGCGTGAGACCGTCCGTGCTCAGCTCCTCGGCAACCAGCATGGCCACGTCGAGCATGGCCAAGCTGTCCTCGAGCTCGACGCGGTGCTCATCCATCAACTTGGTCCAGCGATGCCAAATATGGTGATCCTGATCTTCAGAGAGCTCTGGCCATCGACCGCGTGGGGCACGCACCCCAATGACGGTACGCTGCAAGGCTATCTCTTGAGGTGTGAGCCCGAAGAACTTGCCGAGCAAGCTGGTCGTGGCCCCCAGCCGGATCGCGCGCTCGATAAGCCGAGTTTCCTCTTCTGTACGCGCGGCGCCGGTCAGCAGCTTGAGGATCATTGAGCTGTTGATTGACACGTTGACCCATGAAACAGGGGTATTGCGGAGCAAACTGAGGACTGTTGGGTGCTGGATCTGGCCCAGCACCTCTGGTTCAACTCCCATCTCTACACAGCGCTGAAGTTGACCGTTACGCATGAGGTCAAGCAGCTGTGAGAGAACCGCTTCGTTAAGTGTTGACTTGGACATTGAGACTCCCTCCCATTCATCTCATCGAGTGTTCAGTTGTCCTGGACTGGCGAGGACCGTTTGAACTCTTCGATTTCCAAGTCGATCAGGCGTCGAGCCAGCCGAATGATGCGGAATAACTTGACCAGCGCACCGTCACTCAAACGACCTTCGTCACCTGGTGCCTGCTCAGCACCCAGAGGTTGGCCCAGCAGCAGTTGGCCCAGGCCGGCAGCAAACTCAAATTCGCCCAATGCACTGGCAGGGTTTGGTTGCTCGTTCAGCATCTTGAGTGCGATAGCCATCGCACCGCTCAATGACTGAAGCAGTGTCAGCGTATGTTGAGCTGTTGCAGTGACTTCAACTTCGGTCTCCGGCTGTTTGTACTTGAACCCGATCCCTCCATCGATTACCTGGATATCGCCAGGGCCGTTGACAGATTCGAGGATCTCCACGGCCAGTTGGGCTACCTGGTTGCGCAACTCGCCAGGTTGGTCAATCTGACGCTCGATGTACCAGAGGTCGGTAATGGGGTGCAGTCCGCCGGCTTGCACGGGGATGGCGACCAGGCAGTTCGAGTTGAAATCGGGCAGCGTTTCCCCGCTGAGGGCGGCAACCTTCGCTTTTGTCTCGATCACCCGCTGGCTGAGGTTCGTTGGGGACGCGATATGCCCTGCAATCCGTTCCTGCTCTTGCTCTGGTGTGAGCGAAGCTCCCGGCATTGGAGCAGCTGGCTGGTGGGGAGGCTGAGAAGGCTTCGGCGAACTCCCAGTAGCTTCAGGTAGCTGTTGCGATGCCGGTACCGGTACCGGTGAAGCTGTACCAGTACCCAAAAGACTGGCGGGATGATTACTGGACTTGCCGGTACTCGGCACTTCTACCACTGGCGTTGAGCGACGGAGCTTATCCTGCTGCTGGGTAATCTCCAGCAGAATGTCCTCGTAGCCGAGCTGCAGCGATTTTTTCATCGTGCCGATGAGCTCGTCCTGGAAGCGCTGGAACAGGAATTCTTCCGCTTCTCCCTCGAACTGGGCAAGGACGTCCTGGAACAGCATTTCGAAGTCAACGCCTTCATTGCTGTAATGCTTGTCCCAGCAAGCCAATGCAGATTTTCTCAGCGCGATTATTTTCGTGATCCGGTCGATACCGAGACCGGAGTAGAGCAAACCAGGCACTGCAGGCAGCAAAAATTGCAGGGTATCCAGCATCCTGCTGATATGGGACTGAGAAATAGGGTACCCATCTTTAGATAGGCGTCGAGCGAGCTCGCGCTGGGAAATGGTCTCGCCGCTTTCCTCCTCATAAAGCGCCTTCGCTCGACCCACCGCGACAGCTCTCTCGATGAATTTGAGCTCACCTTTGAGATCCTCGGCCAGGTGACCGGTGAGCATCACGATCTCGCCTCGGATCTGATCCCATGGGCGGAACAGAACATTAATCCTCTGAAACCTTTCGTCGCCAGTTTCCTGGAACAGCTCCTTCAGAATTGTGATTCGCGTGTTCCCACCGTTGCGGATCCGGTATTTTTCCTCTCCAGGTCTGCGTGTTACAGGCGGAGGGGTGTCGAGGCCACGGTGGCGGATCGACTCCTTGAGTTCATCGTATCGTGGGTTGCGAGTGGTACGAGGGTTATCCTCCCAAGGGAGGACCTGCTCGACAGTCAGCACCAATGGGGTGTCCGCGATAGGGTCACTCATGGCCGCGGTGGTGCCTGTAGGGGTGAAGCCTGGAGCGAGAAGCTTGGCTTTGAGGTCTGTAGCGGCCATCTCAAGCTCCTACCGCAGCAACGTGCGGGTGAGCCAGAGGAGAGTGGCGAACCAGGTGCAGCACTTCCTGAATGTCGTCTTGAGTTGGAACAGCATTTTGCAACAGGCGATCGATGATCCGGTATGCGCGGGTCAGCTCGGATCTCAACTCCTCTGCGTTGGCGCCGTCGCCCTGGGCTTTCTGCGCCGGCTCAAATTGACCGTTGAGTAGCGATTGCTCGAGGCGATCGATGATTTCGCTGTTCATGGAACGATGGTTCTTGCGGGCGACTTCTGCCACTTGTTCACGCATGCCATTCGGCAGGCGAACCACGAACTTGTCAGCGGTACGGGAATTGGTTGCGTTCATGGTGGTTCTCCTTACTGGCGGCGTTTGAGTTGGTCGGTGAGCTGAGTGGGCAGGTTCTTGATCGTCAGCGAGCCGGTGTCGGCGTCGTAGGTGACGTTGGAACCGAGCAGGTGCGCCTCAAAGCTGATCGACAGACCTTCGGCGCGGCCGGTGAAACGGCGGAACTGGTTGAGTGTGCGCTTATCGGCCGGGATCTCAGGGGATAGGCCGTAGTCGCTATTGCGGATGTGGTCGTAAAACGCCTGAGGGCGGTCTTCATCGAGAGTCTGGGACAGCTCTTGAAGAGAGAGGGGCTGCCCCAGCTTCGTTTGGGTGGTGGCATAGTCGAGCAGCGCGTGGGTTTTCTCCCGGGCGCTTTCTTCTGGGAGATCCTCTTTCTCGACGTAGTCGGTGAATGCCTTGAGAAGCGTGCGGGTTTCACCTGGCCCGTCGACGCCTTCTTGGCACCCGATGAAGTCGCGGAAGTAGTCCGAACTCTTCCTGCCGTTTTTGCCTTTAACGAAGGAAATGTACTGCTTCGAGTTAGGGTTGTTGCGCCACTCGCTCAGGTTGATCCGGGCCGCGCAGGAGAAGTTGCTGGTGTCCAGGTAGCGAGAGGCTACAACATTAAGATCACCGTCCAGGCTGACGGTTTCGACCTGCTGGAGGACAGCGATCATCAAGTACTCAGTCAAGCCTTGTTGGTAATGGCTGAAGAACACGTGGCCACCGGTGGACAGGTTGACCTCTTCAAGCAGTTTCTGCAGGTGTTCGACAGACACACGGCTGAAGCTGGTGAAGTCTTGCTGCTCCTCCAGGTACTGTTTCAGCCAACCGCTGAATGGGTACGCACCCGACTCCCCATGGAAGAAGCCCCACGCTTTGCCTTGCTTGGCGTTGTAGCTGTCGTTCAGGTCGCCCTGGAGACTCACGATAGCATCGGACGGTGGGAGCTCAGTGTCACGGGCATGAAGGACGGCGGGGCTGCCGTCGGGCTGCTTGTCGAGCTGGTGAATAATTACGTGTCGGATCGGCATTATTGAATCCCCCGCGAGGAGCTGTTTTGGACTTCCGCACGTCGAAGCAACGCCCGGGTGTTGCGCTCGGAACGGTGGTCGCTAGGTGTGCAGGAAGTGAAAATCGGTGCGAAGCCGGACTTGCTGAACTTCAGGTGGCCGCTATTGGACCTGGAGAGAGTCCAGCCCTCGGAGAGGGCAAACTCAGCAAGCCGGCGGACACTGTCGTGGGCGCCGCGAAGAAGGTTACGCATTGGATCCGGCCTCCTTCGGGCAAAGTGCATCACCCGCTTGGATGGCCACGATTTCCGGGGTGCAGCCCGGATATTGGGTGGCCAGGTCGGTGAGGAACTCACGTGCAGTCTCGCGCGATCCAGGAATCCGGAAGACCACGGTGCAGTGATGAGCCTCGTCCACGGAGCTGGTCAGATGGGGGGTTACTGCAACCTTCAGACCGCAGCTCAGGAGGTGCCTTGGTACCCATACTGACCAGAAGTAATTGGTCAGCAGGGCTGGTTGGCCAAGGAGGGTCGCTGCCAGCGTTCCAGCATCATGGCTTTCCAGCTCGACGTACTGCAGCTGTGCAAGCTCTTGCAGAGCCTCATTCAGCTCAACAGGCACCGTGGTTTCACCGAACTGGGTGAGCCGTGAGACAACCTGGCTGAGAGCATCCAGCCAAACCGCGTTTACGCCAGACTGGTGCGCGAATGCCAAGGCCGATTGGTCGGTGTTTGCGATTGCAGGGATCGAAGGGTAGATCTGCTCAGCCTGCATTGGGCACCTCCGAGAGAGGAACGGGGTCATAGCTGCCGCAGACCGGGCATACCAGAACCTCTGCCTCACCTTCAGGGGTATGCTCAGCAGGATGCACCTGCCGTACCTGATGAAGCGCGAAGTGCCGGCCACAGTTAAGGCAGCCATGCGTAATCAGATGGGATTCTGTGAGCGTCATGCGGCAGCTCCTTGCCAATGGTCAGCAGTGAGGTTTGCGAAGCGAGTTTGGTTGGCGATAAAGGCTGCGCGTACATAGCCCGTAGGCCCTTGGCGTTGTTTGCCGATAATCAGCTCGGCAATCCCCTTGAACTCGGTGTTTTCGTTGTACACCTCGTCTCGGTACACGAAGAGGATGATGTCGGCGTCTTGCTCGATCGCTCCGCTGTCGCGCAGATCGGCGTTGACTGGTCGTTTGTTCTGACGTTGCTCCAGAGCCCGGTTGAGCTGAGAAAGAGCTACGAAGGGGCAGTTGAATTCCTTCGCGATTCCCTTGAGGGAACGAGATATCTCGCTGATCTCATTGGCCCGGTTCTCTTGCCCAGGGCAGCGCATGAGTTGCAGGTAATCCGCCATGATCAAGCAGGGCCTCCCAAAGCGCCGGCTAGCGCGTCGAACCTTGGCGCGCATCGCAGCAGGAGTGAGGTTTGCACTGTCATCGATGACCAGACGGTTGCCGTATGCGCTCATGCGATGCACGGCGGCGGAGAGTTTGGGCCAGTCCTCGTCCTGCAACTGACCGGACAGGAGCCTGCTCAGGTCGATGTGGCCCAAAATTGCCAGCATTCGGTAGATGAGGGCCTCGGTAGGCATCTCCATGCTGAAAACCAGCACGATCTCGTCAGGCTTACTGTTCAGCGCGGCATCTACGATGCTCAAGCAGAACGAGGTCTTGCCCATGGATGGGCGCGCGCCGACGATGATCAGGTCTGCTGGCTGCAGGCCGCGCGTCATTTCATCGAGATCGGTGATGCCTGTTGGCACCCCCGTTACGGTCACATGACCGTTGAAATTCGCGTCGATCTTGTCGACGACAGAGAGCAGTGCCTCGTTCATGTTGGCGAATTCACGTACAACGCGACCTTCGCCCAGCGCGAACAGCTTCTGCTCGAGCGTGTCCTGAACCTCCGCCGCGTCAGCAGCAAGTTCAGCTGCATCCCGTGTCCCCTGGAAACACAGGGACATGATGCGACGAAGGTGTGCGCGATTACGCACGATCTCCGCATACGATTGGATATTCGCTACAGACGGGGTGTTCTTGGCCAGCTCTGCCAGGTAGGAAAGTCCTCCAACCTCCTCGGGGACGGCCATCTGCTCGAAAATCGTGACCACGTCGAAAGGGCTGTTTTTCTCTGACAGTTCTTGGATAGCGGTGAAAATCAGCCTGTGTTCGCCCCGAAAGAAGTCATCTGCCTGCAGTAGGTCACCGACGAGATCCCAGGCTTCGTTGTCCAGCATCAGCCCGCCCAGGACGCCCTGTTCCGCCTCCATGGAGTGAGGAGGTGAATAGCTCAGGTCGGTCATCTGGCACCCCCGTGGGAAATGCCAGGCTGTTCGGTGCGGCCAACTCCGTGGTGGAGCTGAGCATGCCGGCCTTGCCGAATACCTGCGTACAGAGAGCTACGATCGTGGCCTTTGGCTTCGCTTGGCGTGATGTCGCTTTGCTTCAAGTCAGGGTGATGCACGGTCAAGTAGGCCGTGATCTCAGCCTTGATCTCCGGAGCCAGGTCACCCGCGAACTCTCGAACTTTGTAGGCCACTGCTCCAATCCAACCCTCCGCAAACAGTTGGCCGCGGCGTCGTTTGGTCTTCAGCTGGCACCGTTTCTGCTGCGAGACATGCTCGCGACGTGCTTTCTGTAACTGCAGGACGAGGCTGCTGTAGGCATAGGCAGCCAGATCCGGACCGATACCCTTGCCCAGGAACTTGAAGCAGTAACCCTTCAATGGGTGGTAGTAAGAGAGGTGGCTGCAGTCGAATGCGGCTGCACATGTTCCGGCGAGGGCATGCAACCAATCCGCTGGGGATCGACGTGTGCCCGTGGGGATACTTGCTTCAAGAACTTGGCTGGCCCGCAGTTCGTCTGCGTCGATGTTGTACTGGGCCATGAGCGAGCGGGCCTGGCGCAATGCGATTGCTGCCTCGTTCGTGTTTGCCCCTGGGCTGTTGGCCAAGGCCATCAGCTTGGTGACTTTGTCGAGGATCTTCTGCTTGTCCATCAGGAGCCCTCCCCAAGTTGGCGAGGTTGTCCACGCATAGCTGATGCGATCAGCACCAGGAGATTCAGCGTCCCGACCGTGCCGAGCGCATAGGCCGAGTAGACCGAACCCTGCAGAGCGATTTCGGCGAGCGGGGCTTTGAAGATCGAACCCAAGCCATAGGCGGTCGCCAGTGCCACAGAGCAGTTCATGAGGTACAGGCAAAGCGTGCCAGCGAACTGGGAAATAGAGGCAGGATTCATCATGCAGCCTCCGCGCGATGAGCCTTCGAAGCCGCTAAGGCCGCTTTGTAACTGGCCTTGGCGTCTTTCTTGGTCTTGCACCACTCGCCCGTAGCACGGCTTGAGCTCATGCGACAGCCGGACTCTATAGAGATCAGGCTGCCCACTTCGCTGTAGCCGAATGACTTACAACGATGCTCAATCGTGGGTTTTTCGATCCCGAGCCATTCGTGAAACTCAAGCCCGCTGTCTGCATCCAGAAACTCGTCATACCGAGTGAGTTTTGGTAGCGGAGGGAGGCTGGTCTCTGCGAAGTGCTGGCCCTGACTCGTAGCGCGATAAACAACTTCATCCTGGGGACAAAAAGCTGGAGGCTTTCCGCACGACATGAGCCCTGCTGCGACGAGCACGTCGAGCTGTCGTGCATCGCTGCAACCTGGGCTTGTGAGAAAGTAATTGCGGCTAACTGTGCGCCGGTGTCTGTTTTCGGCGGACAGACCCAAGGTGTGCCAGAGAAGGTCGAGCTGCTGTTGGCTGACGTTGTTCATGCTTGGCCCTCCTGCTTCGCCCCATCGGGGGAGAGAGCCTCTTTCCACAGGCGCAGGGTCTCGCGTTCGTCTGCTGTCAAGGCAGCCAGGCCAACAGCTTCGGCCACTTTCTCCTGCAGGAGTCGCAGACGTTCCTCAACCGACGAACCATCGTCATAAGCAAGGTGGCTGGTCAGGTCGCTGATCATGAAGTAACGGAGTGTTTGGATATTCCCGACCCGGTGTTGCTCAGGTGAGGCCCCGTAGAGTCGATCAGGCGTCTTCAGATCGCTCCTGACGTAGAGGTTGAATTCAGATGGGTTGTAGGAGGTATGGAACTGTCGTGCACGATTCAGGATGAGTGCAGCCTTGATCGTCTCGAGCCGTTCTTCATGGGTTTCGGTGGGCAAGGGGAATGTACGCGCAACGAGCTGCTTCGCCAGTGCATCACGGGCATCTTGCCGGCGTTTCGTGTCCTTCTCGGTCCGAACAAGTTTTTCCTTGGCATGAGTAACGTTGTTGCCGATGGATTCAACCAGGCGCGATGCGTCGAGCAGAAGCTGCCGTTGAGCATCGGTCAGGTGCTCTCCGAGTTTTCCGAGTAGCCCAGACTCTTTATTCCAGTGATACCCGAACTTGCGCAGATCACCTGCGATGGAGGTGAGCCGGGTTTGGACGCTGCGAAGGTCCTTGGCGGAGTGCGTTCTCCCGAGTTGCAGAACCAGTTCGGTAGTGATGTCGCTGGCATCGGTGATGACGATGGGTCTCTTGGCCATCTCAGCGCCCTTCTTTGACGATTTGGGCTACACGCTCTTCGGTCATTGCCTCGAAGCGGTCCGTCCACTCAGGGAAGGCCTCGATCGCCAAGCTGCGGATGATGTTCAGCGCCGCCGGCGACTTACGGTTCGAAGGTTGACGATATTCAAGCCGATGCGCCGGCACGCCTTGGCTCGCGGCTTTCTTGAAGATGACGGCATCTGGAATGATCGATTGCAGGACGGTGTAGTCTGGGTTCCCGTCGAAGATTTCACGGACGGTGCGGTGGATCTCGCGCGCGTCAGCAGTTTCATCCAGGCCGTTGATGATGATGTTGATGTGGGGAATGGTGAGGCCGAGACGAGCGTAACTGCGCAGGCCATCCATCATATGGATGGTTCCACGGCTGAATTCGCGCGCGGCCAACATGTTCGGGGGGAGGGGGGAGAGGATGATATCAGATGCAAGAACGACCATCTCCAGCATCGCAGAGCGGGCGCCCTGGGTGTCAAAGAGGATGAGATCGTAATCGGCATCGAAAGCCGACATCAGGTTGGCTAGTCGCAGTCTGCCATCAGGCGCCTGCAGTATGAGGTTGTTGAGCTGGTTGTTGGCATCGTTCGAAATGATGACGTCGAGATTCTTGATCGACGTGCGGGAGATGATCTTGGCCGGGTCGGTCTCGTTGTACGACAGCAGCTCGAAAATGCCGCCCGGGGCAGTGTACTCCAGGGGGAAATAGGAGGATGCGGAAGGCTGGACGGGGTCCAGATCGATGAGGAGGGTGCGCAACCCAGCGTCTGCTGTGAATGCCCCCAGATTGGTGGAGCCGGTGGATTTACCGGTGCCGCCTTTGGTTGAAACCTTACCTGCTCGTTTTGCTTTCTTCGGATGTGTCATTGCCATGCCTCTAATGTGGATTTCATTAGAGGCTGCGTGCCTAGGCGCGGAATGGTGCTGAAAACCCCTCCCTAGGTGGAATTATCGGCCTAGATCCCAATTGTCTTTTAACCAATTGGTCGTAGGTTCGAATCCTACACGACCCACCATATGCAGTACGTCAAAGCCCGCTACCGGCAACGGTGGCGGGCTTTTTCGTTTTCCGTTGGCCGAGTTTTATTGCTCGGTTTGCGCGATCGCCTGTAGGAGCGGCCTTGCGTCGCGATCGGGCTGCGCAGCAGCCCCAGGGTTTCAGCAAAAATGCACAAATTGCTGGGGCTGCTGCGCAGCCCGATCGCGACGCAAGGCCGCTCCTACAGGGGCTGCGCAGACTCCAGATGTCTTACTCAGCCCACTCCGGATCCCCGGTAAATACCACGGTCAGCCAACGGTCCGGCCCTTCACCACCCACGGCATCACCGATCTCGTTACGCCACGCATCCCATTCATCGATGGTTTTCGCGGCCATGGCCTTCGGCACGATGAAATACAGTTCGATCTCCCGCGAGCGCCCGACCTTGGCCACATAGGCGCGGTACGACTGCAACCCATGGCGTGCGACGAAGGCCTTGGCGACTTCATCCACGTGCAGCTTGAGGTCGCCAGGGGTCACCAGGAAAATTTCCGAAAGGGCCTGGCGCACCACCGACATCGGCAACGGCACGATCACCAGGCAGACCAGCGCCAGCACCGCCGGGTCGATATACGGCGACACCCACTCCAGCGATGTGCCCTGCACCGCATAGCCAAAGCAGAAGGCGATCAGCAGCGCGGCGGTGATGCTGGCCGACATCACCCAGCCCTTGACGTCCATGCGCACGAAATCCGAGCCCAGCTTGCGGTTGGCGCGGGCCTCGACAATGGCGATGGTCACGCAGGCGATCACGGTCAGCACCGCGTAGACCATGGCGATGCCGAACTCCAGGTGACGCCCGCCTTGCAGCAGGCTGCTGACGGCGTTGATCAGCGCATAGATGGCTACGCCGCTGAGCAGGATGCCGTTGAGTGCCAGCACCATCGGCTCCAGATGCCAGAAGCCCATGGTGAAGCGCTCGCGCAACTTGCGTGACATCTGCACGCTGGTGGTGTGCGCGGTAATCAGCCTGACCACCACCAGCGACAGCCCGCTCATGCTGGCATCGACCAGCGAATAGACGCCGTCGAACACGATGGAGAACGAGCCGGAGGCCAGGCCGAAGGCGATGCCGATGATGGCAATGAACAGGGTGACGGCGATCGAGGTGCGTAACAGGCCCTGTTCGCTGGTGATGTCGAAGAAGGTGGAGCGGGTTGGGTTTTGCATAGGTTGTGCTCGATAAAATCAATAATGCTGTATTGCCTGTTGGGGCCTCTTCGCGGGCTCGCCCGCTCCCACTGGGTATGGTGCACCCCGAAGGGCTGGGCATTTCCTGTGGGAGCGGGCATGCCCGCGAAGAAGGCGCACCGGCCCTGACAGGTTAGACGCGGAACTGCTCCATCAGCGCCTGCTGCTGGTTGGCCAGCCGGTTCAGGGCCTGGCTGATCCGCGCTGACTCATCGGCCTGGCCTGCCAGCGATTCGGTCACATCGCGAATGCCGGCCACATTACGGTTCACCTCTTCGGCTACGGCGCTCTGCTCTTCAGCCGCCGAGGCAATCTGCAGGTTCATGTCGCTGATCACCGCCACTGCCTCACCAATACGTTGTAGCGCCGGCAGCGCCTGTTCCATCCGCGCGGCGCTGTCCTGGGCCTGGCGCTGGCCTTCGTGCATGGCACCCACCACATCCTGGGTGCCTTGCTGCAAGCCTTCGATGACCTGGCGAATTTCCTCCACCGACACCTGGGTGCGCTGGGCCAGGCCACGCACTTCATCGGCCACCACGGCAAAACCACGCCCGGCTTCGCCTGCGCGGGCAGCTTCGATGGCGGCGTTGAGTGCCAGCAGGTTGGTTTGCTCGGCAATGGTGCGGATCACTTCCAGCACCGAACCGATCTGCCCGCTGCGGCCTTCCAGCGCGCGTGCCTCGCCCATGGCGGTGTTCATGCCGGCGGCCAGGCGGTCGATGCCCTGGCGGGTGCTGTCGATCAGTTGCAGGCCCTCGCGGCTGGCTTGGTCGGCAGCGCGTGCGGCCTGGGCCGCCTGCGAAGCGTTATGGGCGACATCCAGAGCGGTGGCGCTCATTTCATTGGCGGCGGTGGCCACCTGTTCGATTTCGCGGTGCTGTTGCTGCATGCCGTTGCTGGTCTGGCTGGCGATGGCTGCGGACTGGTCGGCGGTGCCGCGGGCTTCCTGCAGTGAGCCTTTGACCTGGGCTATGACCGGCTGCAGTTTGTCGAGAAAGCGGTTGAACCAACCGGTGAGCTGGCCCAGTTCGTCCTGGCGGGCATACTCCAGGCGGCGGGTGAGGTCGCCTTCGCCGCTGGCGATGTCTTCCAGGCGCGCGGCCACGGCCAGGATTGGCCGAGTCACCCCGCGCGCGGTCAGCCACACCAGCAGCAAACCGACTACCGCAGCGCCCAGGCCAACCAGCAGGCTGGTGAGGTTGGCGCTGTGGTTGTGCGCATCCAGGCGCTGGTTGAGGGCGACGGCATGCGCCTGCAGCACGCTTTCCGGCAGTTCCAGCAATACCTGCCAAGGGGCGGCATCAGGGATTGGCGTGAACGGGTGGGCAACACGCAGCAGGCCGTCGGCTACCGCCTCGTCCATGGGCTCGCCGAGCTTGCTGTCGTCGCGGCTGTTGCCGGCCAGCAGGCCGGCTGCGCTGGCGATACTGACCTGGCCCTGGCCGTCGAACAGCTCCCGGCGCCCGTCCAGGCTCAGCTGTTGCAGGTTGGCCAGGCCGATGTCCAGGCCGACCACGCCGACCACCTTGCCGTGCTCCAGCAGCGGCAGGGCGATGCTGGTCATCAGCACCTGGCGGCCATTCACTTCGTCGAGGTATGGCTCGAGCATGCAGGTTCTGGCAGTGTCCTGCGGGCAGGTCAGCCAGCGGTTCTTCGCCACGCCGTTGCTGCCGATGCTGGCGTCACCGAGCATCGATTCCGGCATGGCTTCAAGCTCCAGGGTGCCGGGGCGGGGTTGTGACCAATACAGCGAGAAGCGCCCGCTCTCATTGCTGCCCATTGCATCCTGGCCGAGGTACTGGCTGTCCGGGTCCAGGGCGTTGGGCTGGAACACCAGGTACAGGCCGATCACATCCGGGTTGCCGGCCAGGCTGGCGCGGGCCTGGCGCGTCAGTTCGGCGCGCAGGTCGTTGCCGCCACGGGCCTTGAGCACCTGCACCAGGCGGGCAAAGCCATTGCCGTACTGGTAGGCGTCCATGAAATAGCGCTGGATGCGCAGGGCCTGGGTTTCGGCATGGGCCTGCAGGCGCAGGCGTGCGCTGCTGTCGAGCATTTCGGTGTTGGCCTGGTTGACCAATGCCGCGCTGCGCCGCGCCTGGGCCAGCGATGTGGTTACCAGCAGGGCGACAATGGCCAGCAGGCACAGGCCGGCGAGCAGGGTGATCTTCCACTGGATGGAGAGGCGACGCAGCGGCATGAGGGCTTTCCTTTTCGATCAAATGCAACGCCCGCGATCAGGCGCGGGCGTTGTCGGCAGCATGGGTCATTCAGCGATGTAGTTGGGCGGGGAGTCCCTGAAGGCTTTGGTCAGCCAGGCCAGGTACAGCAGGCCGAGCAGTGCCCAGACGCCACCGAACAGCAGCGAGTGTGCATTCAGATCCAGCCACAGCGAGACGATGATGCAGAAGCCGATGGTGGGTGCCACCAGGTATGTCAGCTGGTTGGCCAGGCCCTGGCGCTTGCCTTCGCGTAGGTAGCAGTGGTTGATCACTGACAGGTTGACGAAGCTGAACGCGACCAGCGCACCGAAGTTGATGATCGAGGTGGCGGTGACCAGGTCGAAGAAGATCGCCGACAGCGAAATCAGCCCCACCACCGCGATGTTCAGCACCGGCGTCTTGTAGCGCGAGTGCAGGCGGGCGAACAGGCTGGCCGGGATCACGTTGTCGCGGCCCATCACGTACAGCAGGCGCGACACGCTGGTCTGCGAGGCCAGGCCCGAGGCGATGGTGTTGATCACGGTGCAGGCGATGAAGATCGATTGGAACAGCTTGCCGCCGACGTACAGGGCGATTTCCGGCAGTGCCGCTTCCTGGTCGTGGAAGCGGGACATGGTCGGGAAGTAGGCCTGGATGAAGTACGACACGGTGATGAACACCAAGCCGCCAATCAGGGCGGTGAGGAAGATCGCGCGAGGGATGGTCTTGCCCGGGTCGCGGGTTTCTTCGGACAGGCAGGTGACTGCGTCGAAGCCGAGGAACGAGAAGCACAGGATGGTCGCACCGGCGGCCAGGGCGCTGAGCTGAGTCTGGTCGTCGGCGAACGGCAGCAGGCTCCAGGCGGTACCCAGCCCTTCACCCTGGTCCAGGCCGCGCACGCACAGGTAGATGAACACGGCGATGATCGCCACCTGCACGGCCACGAACAGCAGGTTGAAGTGCGCCACCAGGTTCACGCTGCGCATGTTGATCAGGCTGATCAGGGTGACGAAGCCGGCCACCCACATCCACTCCGGTACTTCCGGGAACATGGCCGAAAGGTACAGCTTGGCCAGCAAGGCGTTGACCATTGGCAGCAGCAGGTAGTCCAGCAACGACGACCAGCCGACCAGGAAGCCGACGTGCGGGTTGATCGCGCGCTGTGTGTAGGTGTAGGCCGAGCCCGACTGCGGGAAGCGCCTTACCAGGGTGCCGTAGCTCACGGCGGTGAACAGGATCCCGGCCAGTGCCAGGATGTAGGCGCTGGGTACGTGACCGGCAGTAATCCCGGAAACGATACCGAAGGTGTCGAACACGGTCATCGGGGTCAGGTAGGCCAGACCGATGATGATCACGTGCCAGAGACGCAGGGTTTTACGGAGTTGGCCGTTGCCGGAAGCGCTGTGGTCAGGCTGCATGCTGGCATGGCTCCTGCGGCTGGGCGTAAACGGCGGGCACGGTGTACTGCGCATGCGGCAAGGGCGAGCGGGTGGGCTCCATGTTGTTCACCTTTATTGTTGGAGCAGCGGGGACGCGGGGGAGCGCGCAAAGTGGTGAAAATAAAAAACGATGGGTAGCTTAGTGTCAAGTTAAACATGACAAGATGTTGCTGGATTGAAATATTTATCGATTAAAGTGGGGTTTTGTTCGGTTTTTGCGCGTTTTTTTGCGGTTATGATCAATTCTGGTGTTCGCAAAAATTAACGAATGCCGGTTCCCCTCGGAAGGTATGTCAGGCGTTTCCCAAAAACCGGATTTCTCGAGCCTGGCCAGCGCCAGGGCTGGGCTGCAGTGGTACTCTTGGCGTCCTGTGTGGCCCTTGGCCGCCTACGAAGCCCATATGGACAGCAATCGGTTCTATTCATGAAGAAATCAGTTGGCATCCTTTCCGGCCTGGCTATCGCCATCGCCGTCGCAACCACCGCTGGCGCCTGGTACACCGGCAAGCAGCTGCCTGCGGAGCTGGACAACGCCCTGGTCCGCAGCAACGCGGAACTCAAGAAGGCCCTGGTGAGTACCGGTGGCAGCATGAGCATCGAACGGGTGTCGCTGGAGCAGCATTTCTTCAGCAGTACCGCCCAGTACCGGCTCAAAGCCCGCGATATCAACCTGGGCGAAGGCGAAGTGTTGAATTTCGACGTTGGCGTGACCGACCAGATCGAGCACGGCCCGTTCCCCTGGTCGCGGGTAAAGGCACTGAAGCTGATGCCGGTGCTGGCAGTCAGCAACAGCACGCTGCAGAAGGACGACGCCACCGCGCCGTGGTTCGCAGCAGTGGGCGAGCAGGCCCCGGTCAGCGCACAGACCAGCCTGGGCTACGACGGCAATGTGGTCAGCCAGGTGCAGCTGGCACCGGTCAAGCTCGACGAAGCGGATGGCAACAGCCTCGATTTCTCGGGCATGCAACTGCAAGTCAGTGGTGACCAGGAAGGCAAGGCCTCGAGCTTCCACGGCCAGGCCGATCGGTTCGTGATGAAACTGGTACGCGATGACCAGCCGCCTGCCACCTTCGAGCTCAATGGCCTGAAGGTCGGCGGCCAGCTGGCGGCCACCGCGCACCAGGCCATCTACGTGGGCAACGTCGACCTGGCGCTGGCTGAAACCAAGGTCACCCTGGGGCCCAAACAGCAGGTGCTGGTGGTCAAGGGGCTGGAGCAGAATGCCCTGCAAACCCTTGACGGCCCGGATACCGTGGGTGGCCGCGTGGAGTACAAGGTAGGGGATATCACCTGGGATGGTCGTGCGGTGGGCAAGGCGCAGATGGCGGTGAGCATCACGTCGGTCAACGCGCCGGCGCTACAGGCGCTGTCGACGTGGTACCAGGCGCACCTGCCGGAATTCGAGGCCGCGGCTGCGGCTGGCCAGCCGGTGCCGGAAATCCAGATGGACGATGAGGAGAAGGCCAGGTTCCAGGGCGAGCTGCAGAAACTGCTGGCTGCCAAGCCCCGGGTGGCGGTGGAAAACCTGTCGTTCAGGACCGCCAATGGCGAAAGCCGCTTTGACCTGTCGATGGGCTTCGCCGCCCCGGCCAGCTTCGACCTGCCGCCTGATCAAATGAGCAAGCAACTGATCACCGAGGTGAAGAGCAAGCTGTCGTTGTCCAAGCCGATGATTGGTGACCTGGCAACCTTGCAGGCACTGCTGGATGGCCAGACCGACGCCCAGGCCATTGCCATGCAATCGAGCCAGGCCGGGGAAATGGTCGGCATGATGGCGCTGCAGAGTGGCATGGCCACCGTGCAGGGCAATGATGTGGTGAGCAGCCTGCACTATGCCGACGGCATGGTCGACTTCAACGGCAAGAAGATGACCGTGGAAGAGTTCGCCATGCTCATGGCGGCGCAGCTGGCGGCCCTGTCGCCGCAGGGCTGATCGTTTCTCCTGTTCCTCCCACAGGTTACTCTTTGCCCCCGAGGGCAGCGCTGTACCTGTGGGAGCGGGCGTGCCCGCGAAGAGGCCAGCACAGGCAACACAAAAACCACTTTAGAAATCGCTGGATTGTCTGTAGCCTTCGGCCTCCGATAATAATCCGCGCCCGCAGAGGGCCGTGGCGGCCTTCGTGCCGTCCGGCACCCTTAGCCGATCTGTCAGGGCCGGGTGATACACTCGATTTGACGCGCGCACGCGCCTGCAGGTCCAGCGATCATGACCCAGATTTCCGAACGCCTGTTGGTTCAGGCCCACCTCGACGCCAAGCAGCCAAACCCGCTGACAGCCGAGCAGGAGGCCGAATACCGTGCGGCCATCGCTGCCGAGCTCAAGGCCCAGAACGCCGTGCTGGTCGCCCACTATTACTGCGACCCGGTCATCCAGGCGCTGGCCGAAGAAACCGGCGGCTGCGTGTCCGACTCGCTGGAAATGGCCCGCTTCGGCAAGAACCACCCGGCCGAAACCGTGATCGTTGCCGGTGTGCGCTTCATGGGCGAAACAGCGAAAATCCTCACCCCGGAAAAGCGCGTGCTGATGCCCACCCTGGAGGCCACCTGCTCGCTCGACCTGGGCTGCCCGGTAGAAGAGTTCTCGGCCTTCTGCGACCAGCACCCCGAGCGTACCGTGGTGGTCTACGCCAACACTTCCGCTGCCGTGAAGGCCCGCGCCGACTGGGTGGTGACCTCGAGCTGCGCACTGGAAATCGTCGAAAGCCTGATGGACAACGGCGAAACCATCATCTGGGGCCCGGACCAGCACCTGGGGCGTTACATCCAGAAGCAAACCGGTGCCGACATGCTGCTGTGGGACGGTGCCTGCATCGTTCACGAAGAGTTCAAGTCGCGCCAGTTGGCCGACATGAAGGCGCTGTACCCGGATGCGGCGATTCTGGTGCACCCCGAGTCGCCGGAAGCGGTGATCGAGCTGGCCGATGCGGTGGGCTCCACCAGCCAGCTGATCAAGGCTGCCCAGACCCTGCCGAACAAGACCTTCATCGTCGCCACCGACCGCGGCATCTTCTACAAGATGCAGCAGCTGTGCCCGGACAAGGAGTTCGTCGAAGCCCCCACCGCCGGTAACGGCGCGGCATGCCGCAGCTGCGCGCACTGCCCGTGGATGGCGATGAACACCCTGGAGCGTGTGCTGGATTGCCTGCGTAATGGCACGAACGAGATCTTTGTCGACCCGGCGCTGGTGCCGAAGGCGATCAAGCCGCTGAACCGGATGCTGGACTTTACCCAGGCAGCGCGCCTGAAGTTGTCTGGTAACGCCTGACGATATACCGCGTCGCTTTCTTCGCGGGCACGCCCGCTCCCACAGGTACTGCACCGCCCTTACAAGCGGTGCAGTACCTGTGGGAGCGGGCGTGCCCGCGAATGGCCCTCAACGCCCCATCATTTCCTGAACCATGCGCTGCTGCTCCATGATCTCGCGCTGGCGCTGGTCAATCTGTGATGCCAGTGGGAAGTTCCCGCCCGCCCGGCGCTTGGCGTAATCCAGCTGCTGGATGGCCTGGTCGAAATCGCCCACCAGGGTGAAGTACTCGGCCCGCGCCCGGTGCAAGCCAATGGTATTACCCGAAAGGCCGCGCACTTCGGCCATGTCGTACCACACGTCCGGGTCATCCGGCCGGCTCTTCACCAGTTCGTTCAGCACCTTTTCCGCCTCGGCGGGCTTGTTCAGCTTCACCAGCAGATCGGCACGCACCTGTTTCAGCGGGTAGTTGCCCGGGTACAACCCCTGCATGCGTTCGGCGCGCTGCTGCGCGTCGGCCAGGCGGTTGTTGGTGATGTCCAGGTCGATCTGCGCCAGGTTGTAGGTAATGTCGTTGGGTGCCTTGGCCAGCAGCGCCTTGAGCAGTTCACGCGCCTCGTTCAGCTGGCCGCCCTTGATCTGCGCCAGGGCCAGGCCGTAACGCGCGGCGTCCAGCTTGGGGTCTTCGTCCAGCTGGGCGCGGAAGCGTTTGGCCGCCAGCCCCGGGGTGCCTTCGTAGGTCAGCGCCACCCGGGCACGGATCAGCTGGTAGCGCATGCTGTCCTCGACGCCGCCCTTGGGGGCCTGCTCGGCGCGGTTGCGGGTGTCGGCGATACGCGACTCGGTTACCGGGTGGGTCAGCAGGAACTCCGGCGGCTTGGCGTCGTAGCGGTACTGCCGGGCCAGGCGCTCGAACATGGTCGGCATGTTGCGCGGGTCGTAGCCGGCCTTTTCCAGGTTCTGGATGCCGATGCGGTCGGCTTCCTGTTCGTTCTGCCGCGAGAAGCGCCGCTGTTCCTGGATCGCCGCCGCCTGGGTGCCGGCGATCACACCGATACCGGCATCACCACCGCCACCGGCCGCCAGCACGATACCGGCCAGCAGCGCTGCCATCATCGGCAGTTGCATGCGCTGCTGGGCCTCTACGCCGCGGGCGAAGTGGCGTTGCGACAAGTGCGCCAGTTCGTGGGCCAGTACCGAGGCGTACTCGCCTTCGGTCTGGGCGTTGAGGAACAGCCCGCCGTTGACCCCGACGATGCCGCCGGGGGCGGCAAAGGCGTTGAGCTCGCGGCTATCGATGAGGATGAATTCCAGGCGGCGGTCCTGCAGCTGGCTGGTTTCGGCCAGGCGGTACACGCTGGTTTCGACGTAGTCCTTCAGCTGCGGGTCGTTGAGCTGGTTGACCTGGCCGCGCAGCAGGCTCAGCCAGGCACGGCCGAGCTGGTGCTCCTGTTGTGGCGAGACGATCGCGGAACTGGCGTCGCCCAGTGATGGCAGGTCGTCAGCATGGCCGGGAAGGGCCAACAGGCAGGCCAGCGTCAGCAGGGTAGGGCGCAGTAGATTCATGCATGAAGCTCGCGTCGGTCAAAGATACCTACTGTAGCGGGCTCACACGTTGGCGACCAGTGGCGCTATCCTAGCCGGCCAAATCCAGATACAGCCTGGCAATGCCTTTGGAGAGCCCCGCAATGAGTGAAACCCTGACCTGTGACGCCGAACTGGACGCCAGCGGGCTGAATTGCCCTTTGCCGCTGCTGAAGGCCAAGATGGAGCTCAACCGCCTGGCCAGCGGCGCGGTGCTCAAGGTAATCGCCACCGACGCCGGCTCCCAGCGCGACTTCCGCACTTTCGCCCAGTTGGCCGGTCATACCCTGCTGCGGGAAACGGCCGAGGCCGGTACCTACACTTACTGGCTGCGCAAGGCCTGAGTCTTTCCAAGGATCGTCAATGTTCAAAGTGCTTCGCGACTGGATGCAGCGCTACTTCTCCGATGAGGAAGCGGTGGTGCTGGCGGTCCTGTTGTTCCTGGCTTTTACTGCGGTACTCACCCTCGGTGGCATGCTTGCGCCGGTGCTGGCGGGCATGGTGCTGGCGTTTCTGATGCAGGGGCTGGTCAATGCCCTGGAGCGCTTGCGGGTACCCACCCGGTTGGCGGTGATGCTGGTGTTCGCCCTGTTCATGGGCGCGCTGGCGGTGTTCATGCTGGTGCTGGTGCCGCTGCTGTGGCACCAGTTGATCACCCTGTTCAACGAGCTGCCGGGCATGCTCGGCAAGTGGCAGTCGTTGTTGTTGCTGTTGCCCGAGCGCTACCCGCACCTGGTGTCGGACGAGCAGGTGCTGCATGCCATCGAGTCGGTGCGCGGGGAAATCGGCAAGTTCGGCCAGTGGGCACTGACGTTCTCGCTATCGAGCCTGCCGCTGCTGGTCAACGCCATGATCTACCTGGTGCTGGTGCCGATCCTGGTGTTTTTCTTTCTCAAGGACCGCGAACTGATCGGCCGTTGGGTCAGCGGCTACCTGCCACGCCAGCGCAGCCTGCTGAACCGGGTGGGCAGCGAGATGAACCGGCAGATCGCCAACTACATCCGCGGCAAGGGCATCGAGATCCTGATCTGCGGCATTGCCACCTACATCGCCTTCATCAGCCTGGGGCTCAACTACGCCGCGTTGCTGGCGTTGCTGGTGGGGCTGTCGGTGGTGGTGCCTTACGTGGGCGCGGTGGTGGTGACCGTGCCGGTGACGTTGATCGCATTGTTCCAGTGGGGCTGGGGTGACCAGTTCATCTACCTGATGACGGTGTACGCGATCATCCAGGCGCTGGACGGCAACGTGCTGGTGCCGCTGCTGTTCTCCGAGGCGGTGAGCCTGCACCCGGTGGCGATCATCTGCGCGGTGTTGCTGTTTGGCGGGTTGTGGGGGTTCTGGGGGATCTTCTTTGCCATCCCGCTGGCGACGCTGATCAAGGCTGTGCTGGATGCCTGGCCGCGGCAGGAGCCTAGCGTTTCGCCGATGCTCTGAGTGCAATAGGGGCCGCTTTGCGGCCCATTCGCGGGCGCGCCCGCTCCCACATTGATCGGTGTACGCGGGACCTTGTGGGAGCGGCCTTGTGTCGCGAAAGGGGCGCAAAGCGCCCCCGACGATCTCAAGCCTTGTTCAGGGCCTGGGCAGCAGCCAGTACTGCATCTACATGCCCGGGCACCTTCACCCCGCGCCATTCCTGGCGCAGCACACCGTCCTTGTCGATCAGGAAGGTGCTGCGGTCAACGCCCATGTATTCCTTGCCATACAGCTTCTTCAGCTTGATCACATCGAACAGCTGGCACAGGGCTTCGTCCTTGTCGCTGATCAGCTCGAACGGGAAGCCTTGCTTGGCCTTGAAGTTCTCGTGCGACTTGATGCCATCGCGCGACACGCCGAACACCACGGTGTTGGCTGCGGCAAAGGCATCGTGCTGGTCACGGAAACCCTGGCCTTCGGTGGTGCAGCCCGGGGTGCTGTCCTTCGGGTAGAAGTACACCACCACTTGCTGGCCCTTGAGCTCGGCCAGGCTGACGGTTTGCCCGCTGGTGGCCTGGGCCTGGAAGTCGGCAACGGGTTGGTCGAGTGCTACGGCCATGGTCGGTTTCCTTACATTGGGTTCTGTGGACGCCATGGCTCGATCAGCGCATCGAGGTTCAGGGCATCGGCAAAGTCCAGGAACTGGTCACGCAGCCAGCTGATCTGGGTGCCGGCCGGCAGAATCACGGTGAACTGGGCATTGAGCATGCTGCTGCCGGTCTGCGGTGCCAGGTAGGTATCGCAGGTCATGGCTTCCAGCTCGACGCGGTGGTCGAGGAAGAACTGGCACAGCTCGTTGATGATGTCCGGCCGGTAGGCGGCGCTGACGTAGGCCACGTAGGGCAGGGCCTGCGGGCGCACTTCCTGGTCGGCGCTGCGCACCACGTCCAGGGTCAGGCCGTGCTTCTTGCCCAGGCCCGGTAGCATGGCTTCGAGGCGCGCCAGGGCGTCCCAGCTGCCGCCTACCTGCAGTACCAGGGCGCTGGTCTCGCCGTGGCGGCTCAGGCGCGAGGTGACCACCGCGCAGCGGTTTTCGAAGGCAGCGCGGCTGAGGACGTTGGCCAGCTCCATGGGGTTGGGGCCCAGGGCACTGATGACAAGGAATTGTTCGCGGACGGTGGGGGTGGACATGCAGCATTCCTAAAGCGATGAGCGGTCGGCACAGGACGGGCGAAAGCCTCCTGTCGGCAGGGCCCGGGGCTCGCATGCGAGGTCGTGGACGCTGGCGGGGAGCAAGGTCGACGGCCCGGCGGGCCGCGCTGCACCGATCAAAGCATCAAGGGTAGCGAAATAAGGCGCCGAGGGGAATGCTCCGCCCGCCTGCTTCGCTTGTGCAAGGCCGATGCCCCCAGTACCATTACCGCTCTCTTTTTCCGGCAGGAGCAGTTACATGATTGCGGGCAGTATGGTGGCATTGGTCACTCCCATGGATGCACAAGGGCGTCTCGACTGGGAAAGCCTCGACAAACTTGTAGACTTCCACCTGGAAAACGGCACCCATGCGATCGTCGCTGTCGGCACCACCGGTGAGTCCGCCACGCTGGATGTCGAAGAACACATCCTGGTCATCAAGCACGTGGTCGAGCGCGTCAAGCGCAGCACCCGCCGCATTCCGGTCATCGCCGGTACCGGTGCCAACTCCACTGCCGAAGCCGTGCACCTGACCCAGAACGCCAAGAGCGCCGGCGCCGACGCCTGCCTGCTGGTAGTGCCGTACTACAACAAGCCGACGCAAGAAGGCCTGTACCAGCACTTCAAGCACATCGCCGAAGCCGTCGACATCCCGCAGATCCTCTACAACGTACCCGGCCGCACCTCCTGCGACATGCAGGCCGATACCGTGATCCGCCTGTCGAAGGTCAAGAACATCATCGGTATCAAGGAAGCCACCGGCGACCTGGTACGCGCCAAGGCCATCCTCGATGGCGTCGACAAAGACTTCATCGTCATGTCCGGCGACGACCCGACCGCCGTCGAGCTGATCCTGATGGGCGGCAAGGGCAACATTTCCGTCACCGCCAACGTCGCACCGCGCGAAATGGCCGACCTGTGCGAGGCCGCCCTTGAGGGCAATGCCGAGAAGGCCCGCGCAATCAACGAAAAACTCATGCCGCTGCACAAAGACCTGTTCTGCGAGTCCAACCCGATCCCGGTGAAATGGGCACTCGTCGAAATGGGCCTGATGCACAAAGGCATTCGCCTGCCGCTGACCTGGCTGAGCGAAGGCTGCCACGAAAAAGTCCGTACTGCCTTGCGCCAGTCCGGCGTACTGGTTTAAGAGGAAGTACACCGCATGAAGCGACTGGCTGGTCTTTCCGCCCTTGCCCTGATCATCTCCAGCACCAGTGGGTGTGGCTGGCTGTGGGGCGAGGATGGCTATTTCCGCGACCGCGGCAGCGATTACCTGCAGGCGCGCCCGACTGCGCCGATGCAGCTGCCGCCGGACGCCAGCAACGTCAAGCGCCTTGACCCGCTGCTGCCGATCCCGCGCAACGTCGCCGACGACAGCGCCACCGGCGAGTTCGAGGTGCCGCGCCCGCAACCGATGACCGGTGGCGCCGCCCAGGTTACCGACTACAGCCTGCAGCGCAGCGGCAGCAGCCGTTGGGTGCTGGCCCAGCATTCGCCGGCCGAGGTATGGCCGGTGGCTCGCCAGTTCTTCGAGGACAACGGTTTCCGCATCGCCGAAGAGCGCCCGCAGACCGGTGAATTCAACACCACCTGGCAGCGTTTCGACGAACTGTCGGCTTCGCTCGGCCAGCGCCTGGCCAGCACTGCCAGCAGCGCTGACAGCGAAGTGCGCGTGCGTGTACGCATGGAGCCTGGCGTGCAGCGCAACACCTCCGAGGTGTATGTGGTCAGCGTCGAGCGCCCGGCCGGCAGCACAGCCGAGCCCGATTTCCCGTCCACCTCCAGCAACACCGGTGCCGATGCCCTGCTGGTCGACGAAATGCTTGCCAGCATGAACCGCAGCGCCGAGAAGGGCGGTTCGGTATCGCTGCTGGCCGCGCGCGATTTCGACGCGCCAAGCCGCGTCAGCCTGAGCGAAGACGGCAGCGGCAACCCGGTGCTGTACCTGGGCGCCGACCTGGACCGCGCCTGGTCCAGCGTGGGCCGTGCCCTGGAGCAGGGTGGCGAGTGGCGTGTCGAGGACATCAACCGCAGCCTGGGCCTGTACTACATCAACCTGTCTGAAAAGCCTGAAGACAAGCAGAACCAGCCTGGCTTCTTCGGCCGCATGTTCGGCAGCGAGCCTACCAAGGAAGAGCGTGAAGCCCGTGCCGAGCGCTACCAGGTTCGCCTGAGCAAGGTGGGTGAGAGCGTGCAGGTCACGGTCGAGAAGAACATCAACACCGTGGCCCCGGCCGATGTCGCCCGCCGCGTGCTGAGCGCCATTCAGGACCACCTGGGCTAAGTGCGCTTCGCGGTACTCGGAAGCGGCAGCCAGGGAAACGGCACGCTGATCGCCAGTGGTGACACGTTCATCCTGGTCGATTGCGGGTTTTCCCTGCGCGAGACCGAGCGGCGCCTGGCGCTGCTCGGCGTGTCGGCGGCCCAGCTCAGTGCGGTACTGGTCACCCACGAACATGCGGACCACGTGCATGGAGTCGGCTTGCTGTCACGGCGCTACAATGTACCGGTCTACCTCAGCCAGGGGACCTTGCGCGGCATGCGCAAGCCGGTGGAGGTGGCCGGTTTTCTCGCTTGTGGCGAAAGCCTGCGTATCGGCAGCCTGGAAGTGACCGCGGCGCGGGTCGAGCACGACGCCTACGAGCCGCTGCAGTACGTGGTCAGCGACGGCCAGCGGCGCTTCGGCATGCTGACCGACCTGGGCTCGTACGACGCGCTGCTGCTGGAGCGTTACCAGGGCCTGGATGCACTGCTGATCGAGGCCAACCACTGCCGCGACCTGCTGGCACGCGGTCACTACCCGGCCTTCCTGAAGCAGCGGGTGGGTGGCATGCAAGGGCATTTGAACAATCACCAGGCCGCGCGCCTGGTGCACGAGTTGGGCTGGAGCAACCTGCAACACCTGGTGCTGGCCCACCTCAGCAGCAAGAACAACCTGCCACACTTGGCTCGCCAGTGCTTCGTCGACACCCTTGGGTGCGACCCGGACTGGCTCCAGGTGGCGAATCAGGAACACGGGCTCGACTGGCGCGAAATCGCCTAGCCCAACACCTCAAGCAAGCGGAGCCCAATCATGGAAAAACGCGACGAACTCTACCGCGGCAAGGCCAAATCGGTTTACAAGACCGACGACGCCGACCGCTTGATCCTGCTGTTCCGTAACGACACTTCGGCGTTCGACGGCAAGCGTATCGAACAACTCGACCGCAAAGGCATGGTGAACAACAAGTTCAACGCCTTCATCATGCAGAAACTGGAAGAAGCCGGCGTGCCGACCCAGTTCGACAAGCTGCTGGGCGACAACGAGTGCCTGGTGAAGAAGCTGGACATGATCCCGGTCGAGTGCGTGGTGCGCAACTACGCCGCCGGCAGCCTGGTCAAGCGCCTGGGCGTGGAGGAGGGCATCAAGCTGGAGCCGTCCACCTTCGAGCTGTTCCTGAAGAACGACGAGAAGGGCGACCCCTTCATCAACGAATCCCACGTTGTCGCGTTCGGCTGGGGCACCGCCGAGCAGCTGGCCGAAATGAAAAAGCTGTCGCTGAAGGTAAACGAAGTGCTGAGCAAGCTGTTCGATGACGCCGGCCTGCTGCTGGTCGACTTCAAGCTGGAGTTCGGCGTATTCCACGGCCAGATCGTGCTGGGCGACGAGTTCAGCCCGGACGGCTGCCGCCTGTGGGACAAAGAGACCCGCAAGAAAATGGACAAGGACCGCTTCCGCCAGGGCCTGGGCGACGTGATCGAAGCCTACGAAGAAGTTGCCAAGCGCCTGGGCGTGCCGTTGTAAGCGGTACGTTCACGCAAGCGCCTGATACCACGCGATTTTTTTAAAAAAAAGGTTTGCGTTTTAAAAGAACGCTGGTATGATGCGCGGCATTGGAGAGATGCCGGAGTGGTCGAACGGGACGGATTCGAAATCCGTTGTACTGGCAACAGTACCTAGGGTTCAAATCCCTATCTCTCCGCCATACAAGATGAAGCCCCTGGGAGCGAAAGTTTCCAGGGGCTTTTTCGTTGTGTGGCGCGAAGTTGTTTGTAGCGAACATCCCAATTGCGCGGGCGAGCCTATGAAGACGCGGGGAGCTTCTTGAGCGGCCTGACGGTGAGTTCTACGCCCAAGGCAAGCATCAGCTTCTGAATTGTAGAAAATCGGGTTTTATCGCCGCCCTTCAAAGTTTTGTAGAGAGACTCGCGATTGACGCCAGCGTCTTGCGCAAACTGGTTCACGCCCTTGGCTTTTGCCACTTCACCCAGGGCATGCATCAGGATTTGAGCATCGTTAGCCTTCATAGCCTCTGCCAGAAATGCTGCGATGGTTTCTGGGCTGTCGAGAAACCGGGATGCCTCGAATCGTTTGGTATTGCTCAAGTCCAGATCAAGGATTGGCATGTCTTCAGGGGTGGACTTGTCGCTCATCGTTTTTTACCTCGTACTGCATCAAGGATTTCCTTGGCTCGTTTGATGGCTCTGTGTTGATCCGTTTTATCGCTGCCATAGAGCATCAGGTAGCGGGTTGGGCCCGTTCGTACGAAGTAGATTCGATATCCGGGGCCGACAAACACGCGCATCTCACTGGCACCATCGCCAACCGATTCGGTATCACCGAAGCTGCCATTTTCGGCTCTGGCAATCCTTGAGGTGACAGCACCTCTGCCGATTGGGTCTTTTACGCCATCCAGCCAATCTTCAAATTCAGACGTTGTGTCGATCTGATTCGGCATGCATTAAATGTAGCCTAGTGGCTACTCCTTGTCGATGAATGAGTGACCGAGTGGTCCTGCGGAAACGAGGTGGAGGCCATTACGCAATGGTTGGTTGCGCCTAGCCCGACGATCGCCTTCCTGCGTTGGTCTGAATGGCGATGAAGAGACGAGGCTAAGGTGCGGGCTGTGCACTGGCAACGAATACAGCGGGTTTGCTGTTTGTTTGGGAAATGGACTACATCGCGATGGAAGAGATCGTATTACCGCATGGGGCCGGAGCGTATTTGGGTGTGATCGCGACGAGATGCGATGAATGAAGCCCCTGGGTGTTTTGCGTTTCCAAGGGCTTCTTTATTTCTTATTTTTTCATCATCCCCAATTCAGCATCATCCAGCAGCGCCTTGGCCATCGCACTCAGGTAATGCGAGGCCCAGATCAGCTTCTGGTCGCCATCCATCAAACCGGTGATGATCAGGTCGCGGACGTAGCCCATCAGTTCGGATGCCTGTTCGCGGGCGTCCTGGCAGGGGATGCCGGGTTCGATGCGGAACAGCGGGTGGGTGTTGTTTTCGCCTTGGTAGAAGCAGGTCTTGCCGACTGTGGTGGGTTGCTTTGTGTCGTCGGTGGGCATTGTTTTTCTCCCTGGAATCTTGGGTGTCTGTGCCGGCCTCTTCGCGGGCGCGCCCGCTCCCACAGGTACGGCGCAGTACTTGAGGGCAATGATTACCCTTGTGGGAGCGGGCGTGCCCGCGAAGAGGCCAGGCCTGCTAGTGCAAAGTTCGTGGCTCAGCCGGTAAATGGGCCTGCATCTGCAATTGCATCAATGCCGACTCGACCAGGCCCTGTACCGCCTCCATTTCATGGATCACGGCCTGCATCACGATCGAACTCGGGGCCGTGGGTTTGAGTTGCACGGATTGGCGGGCCACGAACAGGGCGCAGAGTACGTACTCTGAGGACTGGACCAGGGTGTCTTGCAGAGCCTGGGTGGAATCGAGGGAGTGGGGTGGATCGGGGACCATCTTGCGCATAGTTAGCTCCAGAGTCAGTCGAGCTGCTACGGACTTGCTGTCAAACAAGAGGGTGGCAGCGGTACGCGGGTTGACAGACCGAGGACTCCGGAGACTCGGCGCACACGAGGTGCCCCACGTACTGCCGCCATAACGGGTGTACGTGCACGGAGAAGTTGTCGGCCTGTCAAAGCCGGTCGTTGAGTTGACAACGACAAGCCGAGACTAGAGCGCGACCCAATCCGTCGCAACAGTTTGAGCGGGTTGGCAGTATGTTTGGGAAATGGCCTACAGGGAAGGGGATAATTCTGAGTTTCAGCTGTAGGACCGGGGGCCGCTTTGCGGCCCATCGCGACACAAGGCCGCTCCTACAGGGGATTGCGCACAGGTCCAGCCTGGTGCGATCGGTTGTAGGAGCGGCCTTGCGTCGCGAAAGGGGCGCAAAGCGCCCCTCGGCGCATCGCTGCCAACCACTCGAACATAGTGTTGCGAGGACGCCAAGGTAGTGATATCAGCAGGGGGGTAAGTTCTTCAAGGCCGCTGCTGAAGTTTGGTGGCCTTGCTCTTCATTTGAGGCTTTCCTGGCTTGATGGTGCGGTGCTCGAACAAACTGATAAGTGTCCCTGTAATGGCAATCAATGCCAGTATGAATAATGCGATATCTGGGCTTTCCATAGGCTCTGTCCTGCAAGATGGCTTTTAAAGCAGAGGGCAAGCGGACTTTCTTGGGGCAAGGTATTGCCACTCGAAATTACCGACTTTCCAAGTCATGAGAGCCTATCGGCTTTGCTGATCAAGTTGTTGTTGATTTTCTGTCGGGTGGCGTAAAGGCTGAATAAAATCTATTTGAAAGCCGTTCGAAAATACCGCTGATCACCCAACCCCCGGGGTTCCATATCGCGGGTGAACACTTTTATTTGTTGGACGACCTGGGCGTGTCTTTCGTTAAGTACGCCAACCGGCCAAGCGTGATCCTGAACGGTTGGACGGTTGCCCTGTACAGCACCCCGTGCCGACATGGGCGTCGAGTCAGTAGAACAACAACAAGCGCCTTTCGGCGTCCACCTAAACAAGAAAGGGAAGCTTCTACGCTTCCCACCCGCCGCGCGGCCACTCTGCCTTGGTCGACTCGGCGCACGGGAGTTCCCTATGCAAACTGCAGTCAGTCTCTGGCCGCTGCTTGGCGTCCTTGTGATCGTCATCGGCTTCATCCTGCGTTTCAACCCGATGCTGGTAGTCGTACTTTCCGCCGTGGTGACCGGCCTTGCCGCTGCCATGCCGGTGGAGACGATCCTGGCCTCCATCGGTAATGGCTTCATCAAGACCCGCATGCTTCCCTTGATCATCCTCCTGCCTCTGGCAGTCATTGGCATGCTCGAGCGGCATGGCTTGCGCGAACACGCGCAGAACTGGATCTCGCGTATCCAGACCGCTACCGCCGGGCGCCTGCTGGTGCTCTATTTGTTTGTCCGGGAAATGACCGCGGCGGTGGGGCTCACCAGCCTGGGCGGGCATGCTCAGATGGTGCGCCCATTACTGGCGCCGATGGCCGAGGGTGCGGTGGAGAACCGCTACGGCAAGCTGCCTGACGACCTGCGCCACAAGCTCCACGCCTTCTGCGCTTCGACCGATAACGTAGGGTTGTTCTTCGGCGAGGACATCTTCGTCGCCTTTGGTGCCATCGCCCTGATGCATACCTTCCTGATCGGCAACGGCATCGATGTGGAGCCGATTCATATTGCGCTCTGGGGTATCCCCACGGCGATCTGCGCCTTCCTCATCCATGCCGCGCGTATACACCGATTCAATACCCGCCTGGAGCGCCGGCTACAGTCGCAATCCCCCGCACAGATGCAACCGCAGTCGCTGGCCGCGATCCAGGAGTGATGCCATGATCCTTTCGATTCAATACCTGTACTGGCTGGCGGGCGTCGTTCTGGCCATCACCGCGGCAATGACCTTTGCCGACAAGCAACATGGCAAGCGTTGGAGCACCGGCCTGTTCTGGAGCCTGTTTGCCCTGGCCTTCCTGGTGGGCGACCAGTTGCCGCCGGTGCTGGTGGGCGCAGGCGTTCTGCTCATGGCGCTGATCGCCGGATTCGGCGGCGTCGGCCTGGGGCGCTATGGCGAACTCGCCGCCGAGAAGCGCCAGGCCAGCGCGCGACGGCTGGGCAGCCGACTGTTTATCCCGGCACTGGCCATTCCGGTCGTCACCGTATTCGGCACCCTGGTCGGCAAGGACTTCTCGATCGCTGGTATGCCGTTGCTGGACCCGAAGAACATCACTTTCGTTTCACTGGGGATTGGTAGCCTGGTCGCCTTCTGCATGGCTTGCTGGATGGTCCGGGAAGGCCCCGTGCAGGGGCTGCGCGAGTCGCGACGCCTGACCGAGGCGCTGGGCTGGGCATTGGTATTGCCGCAACTGCTGGCCATGCTCGGCCTGCTGTTCAACGATGCTGGCGTCGGCAAAGCCGTTGCCCATGTTGCCACCGCCTATATCGACATGGACCTCAAGTTGGTCGCGGTACTGGTGTACGTGCTCGGCATGGCGCTGTTCACCGTGATCATGGGCAATGGTTTTGCGGCTTTCCCGGTGATGGCCGGTGGTGTCGGTGTGCCGGTGCTGATAGGCCACTTCAGCGGCAACCCGGCGGTAGTCGCGGCGATCGGCATGTTCTCCGGCTACTGTGGCACGCTGATGACGCCCATGGCCGCGAATTACAACATCATACCGGCGGCATTGCTGAACCTGCCTGACCGAAACGCGGTGATCAAGGCCCAGGTACCTACGGCCCTGATGGTGCTCGCCTGCAACGTGGTGCTGCTGTACGTGCTGATGTAGCGCATTGCCGCAGGTATGAAAACGAGCAAGCCCTGCACCAGCAGGGCTTGTTCGTTTTGGCACAGTGGCCTGCTACAGATTCGCTACCTCGCCCGTGTGGGCGAGTGTGACGCGATGCGGGCCCATTTGCTCGGCATATTGCTGGACGACTTCCTGGGCCAGGCGCACGACCTGCTCCACCAGCCCCAGCCCGACCCCGCTGCGCCAGGTGGCGATGATTTCCATCGCCGCCGGCTTGGGTACATTTTCCAGCACCGTCATCCTGCCCTGCTCCAGCTCCTCGGCGACCAGCGAAGCGGGCAGGGCGCCGATGCCGAAGCCGTCGCGAATCAGCCGTGTCATGGCCGCTACCGAGTTCACGCAGTTGATGCGTGGGTTGGCGATGTTGCTGGTGTGCAACAGGTTGAGGATGTCCTGATGCGGCCGCGAGTTCTTCGAGAAGGTCACCACACGCTCCCGGGTGAGTTCTTCCAGTGAGTTGTAGGTACGGTGGTAGAGCGAGTTGGTGGAGACGATCCACTCCACCGGATAATGGGCCAGCGCCTGGTTGCGCAGGGTATCGCCGCGCACTACGTCCGTCTGGAACACCAGGTCCAGATAACCCTTGTGCAGTTGTTCGTTGAGATTGCGCGCGGTGTCGGCAGTCAGCTCGATCTCCACGCCCGGATAGCGCTCCATCAGCTGCGTCACGAGCAGGCTCAGCCAGGTGTGGATCACCGAGTCCATCGCGCCCAGCCGTACCAGCCCCTTCACGTTGCCGGCATTGCTGATCGACCGCTTCAGTGCCTGCAGCGTATCCATCATGTGCTCGGCGTATTCGAGTACCCGCTGCCCTTCGGGTGTCAGGGTGACGCCTTTGGAATCCCTCAGGAACAGGCGTGCGCCCAGCTCGTCTTCGAGCGCGGCGATGCGGCTGGAGATCGAGGCCTGAGTGCTGAACAGCTTCTCGGCGGTGAGACGGAAACTCTTCAGTCGGGCGACCCAGACGAAGGTTTCTAGAAAACGCATGTTCACGGGAAATAGCCCTCCGGCGCCTGGCCGCTGTGTCGCATCCAGAGAAAAACGTTTTGGCGTGGGGATCAAGTGGTGCGCCAGCCTCACGCATCTGGCGAGTGCGGGGACAACGAAAAATTTTTATGGCATGCGGCCGGATTTTCTCATTGGACGGCAAAAGGCTACCTCCAAATAATCGCCCGGCGGCCGGGAAACCAGCAAGCGAAAAACAATCACAAGAACAGTATCCGGAATGCGCCCAGCCAGGCAGGCAAACGCCCCTTGCCGCGCGTCCTGGAGCCAGGAGACCACACCGCATGACTCCCTTGAAGCGCCTCGCCGGCATATTGATCACAGGCAGTGCCTTGCCGGGCCTCGCCCACGCTGACTTCTTCGCCGACAGTAAGGCCAGCCTGGATTTGCGCAATTTCTACTTCAACCGTGACTTCCGTAATGGGCCGCCAACCAGCCAGCGCGACAAGGCTGAGGAGTGGGCGCAAGGGTTCATGTTCCGCTTCGAGTCGGGTTACACCCCGGGCACCATCGGTGTCGGTCTCGACGCGCTGGGCATGCTCGGAGTGAAGCTTGACGGGGGCGATGGTACCGGCGGTACGGGGTTGCTCCCGGCTGATCTCGGTTCGGCCCATGGGCGTGGTTCGCAGGATGAGTACTCCAAGCTCGGCCTGACCGCCAAGGCCAGGGTTGGCAAGTCGGTTGCGCGTATCGGCACGCTGGCGTTCCGCAGCCCGGTGGTGTCGAACAACGACACGCGGTTGCTGCCCGGTACCTTCCGCGGGGCAATGGTTACCTCGCAGGATGTCGACAACCTGACCCTGCAGGGCGGCAAGATCGACCGGATCAAGTTCAACAGCTCATCCGACTTCGTCGAGATGTCCGCCAACCGCATCGGTGGTACCAGCGATTCGTTCGTGTTTGCCGGCGGCGACTACCGGCTGACCCAGCAACTCACCACCAGCCTGCACTACGGCAACCTCGAAGACATCTACAAGCAATACTACGGCGGCTTGCAGTACCTGCTGCCGCTGGCCGACAAGCGTTCGCTCAAGCTCGACCTGCGCTATGCCCGCAGTACCGAGGACGGCAACTTCCGTGACCTGGACAACAAGGCGCTGGGCGCCATGGTGACCTACGCCGTGGCTGGTCACGCCTTTGGCGCTGCCTACCAGCGCATGGACGGCGACGACCCCTTCCCGTACATCGCCAACAGCGACCCGTACCTGGTCAACTTCGTGCAGATCAACGATTTCGGCAACACCCAGGAGCGCTCCTGGCAGCTGCGCTACGACTACGATTTCGCTTCCCTCGGTATTCCGGGGCTGACCTTCATGACCCGCTATATCTCCGGCGACAACGTACTGGTCGGCAGCAGCAACTCGGGCAAGGAATGGGAGCGCAACATGGACATTGGCTACGTCATCCAGAGCGGCCCGTTGCGCAACGTCGGCATCAAGTGGCGCAACGCCACGGTGCGTTCGAATTTCGGCAACGACCTGGATGAGAACCGCCTGATCCTCAGCTACAGCCTGGCCCTCTGGTAGCGCGGGCTCTGCCCGGCCGTTCCGACCGGGATCGCCATTATCTGCCACATCGCGTTTTCTCATGAGGAGTCGATACGCCATGACCCTGCCGATGAAGTTCAGCCAGAAGATCCTGCTGGCTGCCTCTGCGGTGATCATCCTCGTTTTCGTCGTGTTCGCCGGCTACAACGATTACCGCCAGCGCAACGAGATCCGCTACGAGGTCGAACACAGCCTGCGCAACATTGGCGAGGTACTGGCGCTGAACATCCAGAGCTGGTTGTCGGGGCGGCTGCTGCTTACGCAGGGGATGGCCCAGGCGATAGCGGTGGACGACTCGCGGGAGCGCGTGCTGGCCCTGCTCAAGTCGCCGGCGCTGACTGACACTTTCGTGGCGAGCTACGTCGGGCGGGAGAGCGGCGAGTTCGCCATCTATCCGCCGCGGACCATGCCCGATGGCTACGATGCCCGACAGCGCTCCTGGTATCAGGACGCGCTGAAGAGCGGTCCGGCTCTTACCACACCCTATATAGGTGCCGGTACAGATTACCTGGTGATCACCCAGGCGGCGCCGATCCGCGCCGGCGACCGGACGCTGGGTGTGCTGGGCGTAAACCTGAACCTGGACAGGATGGCGCAGATGATCAACGCGCAGAACTTCGATGGCGTGGGCTATGCCTTCCTGGTCAGCGCCGACGGCAAGATCCTTGTCCACCCGGACAAGCAATGGGTAGGCAAAAGTCTCGCCGAGCTATTTTCGGCAGGTTCGCCATCCCTCGACGGCGGTTTTAGCGAAGTGACGGAGAATGGCTCCTTCCGTCTGGTCGGTTTTGTGCCAGTACAGGGGCTGCCCTCGGTGAAGTGGTATGTCGGGCTCTCGCTGGACAAGAGCAAGGCCTATGCCGCGTTGACCGACTTCCGAGTTTCCGCGGTCGTTGCCACGCTGGTTGCCGTGCTCATCACCCTGTTGCTGCTGGGCATGTGGATTCGCCTGCTGATGAGGCCGCTGCGTGCCATGGACTGTGCGATGCAGGATATCGCCGATGGCGAGGGTGACCTGACCCGGCGTCTTGCCGTCCGCAGCAACGACGAGTTCGGTCGGCTGGCTGGCGCCTTCAACCGTTTCGTCGAGCGGATACATACCTCGATCTGCGAGGTAGCCACTACCACCTCCAGCCTCGGCGAGGTCGCCCGGCAAGTACTGGAGGCCTCCAACTCTTCGTTGACCAAGTCCGACGGCCAGGCGGCCCGTACCAACAGCGTTGCCACTGCCATCGAGGAGCTGGGGGCCGCGGCCCAGGAAATCGCCCACAACGCCGCGGATGCCTCGTCCAGGGCTTCGGACGCCCGGGTGCAGTCGGATAAGGCGCGCCTGGTGGTCGCGCGTACCATTGCCGCGATGAACGACCTGTCGGCGAGCATCGAGGGTTCGCGCGGGCATATCGAAGCGCTCAATGGCAAGACCGCCAACATCGGGCAGATCCTCGACGTCATCAAGGGCATTTCCGAACAGACCAACCTGCTGGCACTCAACGCCGCCATCGAGGCGGCGAGGGCCGGGGAGGCCGGACGAGGGTTCGCTGTGGTTGCCGATGAGGTGCGCAACCTGGCGCATCGTACCCAGACCTCCGCGCAGGAAATCCACCGAATGATCGAGGAGCTGCAGGTCGGTTCCCGCACCGCGGTCGACACCATGGCCGAAAGCCGGCAACGCAGTATCGAGAGCGTGCAGATCGCCAACCAGGCGGGTGAGCGGCTGCTGGCCGTGACCGGGCGGATCGGTGAAATCGATGGCATGAATCAGTCGGTCGCCGCCGCCACAGAAGAGCAGACCTCGGTGGTGGATATGGTCAACCGTGAGGTTACCGAAATCACCATGCTCAACCAGGAGGGTGTAGAGAACCTGCAGGCCACCCTGCGAGCCTGTGCCGACCTCGAGGCTCAGGCACAGCGTCTGCGCGAACTGGTGGGCAGCTTCCGTATCTGATTGCCTGGGCCGGCCTCTTCGCGGGCATGCCCGCTCCCACAGGTTCAGCGCAGTACCAGGAGGGTAGCTCATGGCCCTGTAGGAGCGGCCTTGCGTCGCGAAAGGGGGGCACCGCGCCCCAGGGCCTTCAGCGCATTGCCGCCAGCTTGATACCAAACCCCACCAGGCAAGCCCCCGCCAACCGCTCGAACATATTGGCAATCCGTGGATTGGCGCGCATGCGCTCGGCCAACTGGTGCGTCAGCACCACGGCAATCAACCCGTACAGGAAGGTCACCACCGCCACTGTCGCCGCGAGGAAGCCGAAGGTCACCAGCCCCTGGTGCTTCACCGGGTCGACGAACAGCGGGAAGAACGCCATGTAGAACATGATCGCCTTGGGGTTGAGCAGGGTGATCATCATGGTCTGGCGCAGGTACTGGCCGTTGTCCATGCGGCTGGCCCGTGGCGCGCCACCGGGTTTGCTCAGCAGCATGCGCAGGCCCAGGTAGGCCAGGTACGCAGCACCGGCCCACTGCACCACGTGGAAGGCGGCAGGGTAGGCCGCCAGCAGGGTGGCAACGCCAGCCACCGCCAGCCACAGCAGCACCTGGTCACCCAGGATCACCCCGCAGGTCGCGGCCATGCCGGCCTTGATCCCGCCCTTGCCGGTGGCGGTGATCAGGGCGAAGTTGCCCGGGCCGGGGATGGCCAGGACGATGATGAAGGCGATGACGAACGCGCCGTAGTCGGTGACGCCGAGCATGGGGAACTCCTGTTGGTGGTGCGTAGGCAGAGCTCAAGACTATCGTCGCCACCGGCCTGCTTTTCAACCGTCTACCAGGAAATTGGAAACAAGCTCTGAATTTTCAGAAGTGCGAGAAATTTCCTACAAGGGCAACTTGTTGTTGCACACGTGCAACCAGCCAGTGCACTTTGCGGCTTGGATCCAATGCCTGGGTTCTGTATCATCCCGCCGCCATCAGAATGATGGCCGAAGATGATTCATTTAAAGGACTTAGTATGAAAAAGCTGTTCAAGGCTACCGTAGCCGTTGCTGTCGTTTCGGGTGTTGCCCTGCTGTCGGGTTGCACTGGCCAGGTTTACAACCAGCCGAAAAACTGCACCTACGACTACCTGTTCCACCCTTCGGTTTCCATCTCCAAGATCATCGGTGGCTGCGGCCCGATCGATAAACTGCCTCAGCAGCAGTAATCTTGGCGGTACCCTGATCGCGACGCTTGCGGCGTGATCCAAGGCCCCCGGTCATTTTACGTGATTGGGGGTTTTTGTTTTTCCGCGTGACAATCTGCCACTGAGGCAACCCGTCGCCTTGACGCTCCGGGTGGCAATTTGTTTGTGCTGGCATTTAAGCTACAATCGGAAAAACGATTCAGCCCTGTCGGTCAATTCGACAAAAGGCCGAGTCGTTTTCTGGTTCTCTGGCTGCTGAACAATGATCAACAACAAGCCTGCGCTGCAGAACATGCTTTACTTGGGCCAGCCACAGGCCCACCCCCTGTTCTCCTGACTGGAATCGATCAATGTTCAAGAAAGCTGGCAAGACCTTGCTGGGTCTGGCTGTCGCTGCAAGCGTCATGCAAGCGCACGCCGCAGAAACCAAGAAAGTAGATGTGCTGCTGGTCGGCGGCGGCATCATGAGCTCGACCCTGGCCGTGTGGCTGCACGAGCTGGAGCCAAGCTGGTCGATGGAAATGGTCGAGCGCCTGGATGGCGTGGCCGAAGAAAGCTCCAACGGCTGGAATAACGCCGGTACCGGCCACTCCGCGCTGGCCGAGCTGAACTACACCCCGGAAGACAAGGACGGCAACGTCAATATCACCAAGGCCATCGAAATCAACGAGGCCTTCCAGATCTCCCGCCAGTTCTGGTCGTGGCAGGTCCGCCAGGGCGTGCTGAAGAACCCGCACTCGTTCATCAACACCACGCCGCACATGAGCTTCGTGTGGGGCGATGACAACATCAAGTTCCTGAAGAAGCGTTACGACGCGCTGCAGGCCAGCCCGCTGTTCCGACCGATGCAGTACTCCGAGGACCACGCGCAGATCGCCAAGTGGGTCCCGCTGATGATGGAAGGCCGCGACCCTAACCAGAAGCTGGCCGTGACCTGGACGCCAATCGGCACCGACGTCAACTTCGGCGAGATCACCCGCCAGTTCGTCGGCCACCTGAAAACCCAGGAAAACTTCGACCTGAAGCTGTCCAGCGAAGTGCAGGACATCACCCGCAACAAGGACGGCTCGTGGCATGTCGAGTACAAGAACCTGAAGGACGGTAGCGAATCGGCCACCGATGCCAAGTTCCTGTTCATCGGTGCCGGCGGCGGCGCGCTGAAGCTGCTGCAGAAGTCGGGCATTCCTGAAGCCAAGGAATACGCAGGCTTCCCGGTGGGCGGCTCGTTCCTGGTGACCGAGAACCCGACCGTGGCCATGCAGCACATGGCAAAGGCCTACGGCATCGCCTCGACCGGTGCGCCACCCATGTCGGTTCCGCACCTGGACACCCGCGTGCTGGATGGCAAGCGCGTGATCCTGTTCGGCCCATTCGCCACCTTCTCGACCAAGTTCCTGAAGAACGGCTCGTACCTGGACCTGCTGAGCAGCACCACCACCCACAACGTGTGGCCGATGACCAAGGTCGGCATCGATCAGTACCCGCTGGTGGAATACCTCGCTGGCCAGCTGATGCTGTCTGACGACGACCGCTTCGAAGCCCTGCGCACCTACTTCCCGAACGCCAAGAAGGAAGACTGGCGCCTGTGGCAGGCCGGTCAGCGCGTGCAGATCATCAAGCGTGATGCCGAGAAGGGCGGCGTGCTGAAGCTGGGCACCGAGGTGGTCGCTTCCGAAGACCGCACCATCGCCGGCCTGCTGGGTGCATCGCCAGGTGCATCGACTGCGGCACCGATCATGCTGAACGTGCTGGAAACCGTGTTCAAGGAGAAGGTCGCTACCCCTGAGTGGCAGGCCAAGATCAAGCAGATCGTGCCGAGCTACGGCACCAAGCTGAACGACTCGGCGGCGGCCACCCAGAAAGAGTGGAACTACACCGCTGAAGTGCTGCAGCTCGAGAAGCCACCGGTGATCGATGAGAGCGTCGGTACCACGGTTGCACCGAGCCAGCCGGTCGAAAGCAAGCCTGAGAATGACATGGCGCTGTAAGCGGCCATTGTTGTGACAGAAGCCACGGGGGAGACCTCGTGGCTTTTTTGTTGCCGGTTCCGGCCCTTTCGCGGGCTCGCCCGCTCCCACAGGGACCGCGCTGGCCACAGGCTTGGCGCTATCCCTGTGGGAGCGGGTTTACCCGCGAAGAGGCCAGTTCAGGAAACCACTGATCGGAAACCCAGCTCAACCTCAATAAAAACATATTTTTATGCTTAAATTAATCTTGTCAGTCGATCCCCCTCCAGGAGGGTGCCGTCATGAACATCAAGATTGCCGCCTTACTGCTGCTCGCCCTGTGCGCCCAGCCGGCATGGAGCCAAAGCTACTCCTACTCAAGCGAAACCCCCGCCGCCAAACCCGCCGAATCTGCTGCAATGACCACGCGCATGGCCCTGCGCGACCTTTGGGTCGAGCACATCTTCTGGGTGCGCAACTATGCTGTCGCCAACCAGGCCGGCAACGCCAACGAGGCTGAAGTCGCTGCCAAGGAAGTGGTTACCGACGCTACCAGGATCGCCAACAGCATTGCCCCGCTGTACGGCCAGCCCGCCGCCGATCAGTTGCTGAAACTGCTGGCCGGCCACTGGGGCGCCATCAAGCACTACAGCGACGCCACCGTGGCCAAGGACAAAAAAGGCCAGCAAGCCGCGGTCAATGAGCTGACCAGCAATGCCAAGGGCATCGCTGCGTTCCTGGCCAAGGCCAACCCGAACCTGCCCGAACCGACCCTGCTGACGCTGCTCAGCGCCCACGGCGGGCACCACGTGGCCCAGATCGACCAGCTGGCGGCCGCTGACTACGTGGGCGAGGCGCGCACCTGGGCGATGATGCGCGAGCATATTCTGACCCTGTCCGACGCCCTGGCTGCGGCGTTGGTCAAACAGTTCCCGGACAAATTCTGATGCTCGAAGGCTTGGGCCGTACCCAACAGGACCTGCTCCATGCGTTGCTGCTCCAGCCGGCCGGCATGAGCATCGACGACCTGGCGCAGGCCCTGGCCATCACCCGCACGGCGGTGCGCCAGCACCTGGCGGCTCTGGAGCGCGACGGCCTGGTCAAGCGTGGCGCTACCCGGCCCACCGGGCGCCGCCCGGAGCAGCTGCACGAGCTGACCGAACAGGCCCGCGAACTGTTCCCGCGGCAGTATCCGTTGCTGGCCAACCTGCTGATTGCGGAAGTGGCCGGCTTGCTGGGGCAGGAGGCGTTGCTGGCGCTGATGCGCCAGCTGGGGCGCAAGCTGGCGGCGGACCTGGAGCATCAAGTGGTGGATGAAGCACGCATCGTCGAGCACATGAACAATGCCGGGTACGAGGCGCAGGTGTTCTTCCGCTCGGGGGGCGAGCCGCAGATCGTTGCGCACAATTGCGTATTCCATCACCTGGCCAAGGCGCACCCGGTGGTGTGCGAGCTGGACCTGGCGCTGATCGGGGCCTTGGGTGGGGCCGAGGTCAGCCATGAGGAGTGCATGCTCAGGGGAGGGCAGGTGTGCCGGTTTGCCCTGGGCAAAAATAACCCTGCTGTCCATTCCAAACCTGCAGGCTGATGCGGTCAGTGTAGGAGCGGCCTCGTGTCGCGAAAGGGCCGCAAAGCGGCCCCGGCAATTTGAGCGGCGAAGCTGAAAATCTGGGGGCGCTACGCGCCCCTTTCGCGACACAAGGCCGCTCCTACAAGGACCGTGTCAGCCTGGCAGATCAAACTTGGCGCAGAATGCAGTCCAGCAACCCGGGAAACCGCTCCCCCAGCATCTCGCTACGCAACGAATTCATATGGGTAGTCCCCACATTGCGGGTATGCACCAACCCCGCATCACGCAGCACGCGAAAATGGTGGGACATGCTCGACTTCGGCCGGCCGCCGTCCAGCTCGCCGCAGCTGGCTTCGGCCACGCCCGCCAGGTGGCGCACGATACCCAGGCGCACCGGGTCGCTCAGGGCATAGAGCAGGCGTTCCAGGGTAAGGTCTTCAGAGTTGGGATGTTGATAGGCTCGCATGGTCGTCATGATAACGGGGCTATCATTAATTGCCATAGTTCGATTATGATCGAACTATCGTAATCAGACAGCCCGGGAGCTTGCTCATGTCCGCCTTGTTCGAACCCTATACCCTCAAGGACGTCACCCTGCGCAACCGCATTGCCATTCCGCCGATGTGCCAGTACATGGCCGAGGACGGCATGATCAACGACTGGCACCACGTGCACCTGGCCGGCCTGGCCCGTGGCGGTGCTGGCCTGTTGGTGGTCGAGGCCACTGCCGTGGCACCGGAAGGGCGCATCACCCCCGGTTGCGCCGGTATCTGGAGCGATGCCCACGCCCAGGCTTTCGTGCCGGTGGTGCAGGCAATTAAGGCCGCCGGTTCCGTGCCGGGTATCCAGATTGCCCACGCCGGGCGCAAGGCCAGCGCCAACCGCCCGTGGGAAGGTGACGACCACATTGCCGCCGACGACGCCCGCGGCTGGGAAACCATCGCCCCGTCCGCCATCGCCTTCGGCGCGCACCTGCCACAAGTGCCGCGCGAGATGACCCTGGACGACATCGCCCGGGTCAAGCAGGACTTCGTCAATGCCGCCCGCCGTGCGCGCGATGCCGGTTTCGAGTGGATCGAGCTGCACTTTGCCCATGGCTACCTGGGCCAGAGCTTCTTCTCCGAACACTCCAACAAGCGTACCGACGCCTACGGTGGCAGCTTCGACAACCGCAGCCGCTTCTTGCTGGAAACCCTGGCAGCGGTGCGTGAGGTATGGCCAGAGAACCTGCCACTGACCGCGCGCTTTGGTGTGTTGGAATACGACGGCCGCGATGAGCAGACCCTGGAAGAGTCGATCGAACTGGCGCGCCGTTTCAAGGCTGGCGGCCTCGACCTGCTGAGCGTGAGTGTCGGCTTCACCATTCCCGACACCAAGATCCCGTGGGGCCCGGCGTTCATGGGGCCGATTGCCGAGCGCGTGCGTCGTGAGGCGAAGCTGCCGGTGACCTCGGCGTGGGGGTTTGGTACGCCGCAACTGGCGGAAGCTGCGCTGCAGGCCAACCAGCTGGACCTGGTATCGGTAGGGCGTGCGCACCTGGCAGACCCGCACTGGGCTTACTTTGCGGCCAAGGAGTTGGGCGTGGAGAAAGCCTCCTGGACCTTGCCGGCGCCGTATGCGCACTGGCTCGAGCGTTATCGCTGAGTGATGCCGGGGGCTGCTGCGCAGCCCTTTCGCGACACAAGGCCGCTCCTACAAGCGTACGCGGTCCCCTGTAGGAGCGGCCTTGTGTCGCGAAAGGGCCGCACAGCGGCCCCCGAATCTAGAACCGATCCAACCGGTAAGCCGCCATATCAGCCCCACTCTCCCTGTCAGCCAACCGCCCCACCCATTCCGCCGTCACCGCCGCCTGGGTCAACCCCAGGTGCTGATGCCCGAACGCCAACAGCACCCGCCCATCACACACCCGGTCGATCACCGGCAATGAATCTGGCAACGAAGGCCGGAAGCCCATCCACGGCGTCGCTCCCTCAACACTCAGGTCCCTCCGGAACAACCCCTTGCTCAAGCGGTGCAACTGCCACGCCCGCTGCATGCTCGGCGGCGCGTCCAGCCCGGCGAATTCCACCGTGCCGGCCAGGCGCAAGCCCTCGGCCATGGGCGTCATGATGAACTTGCGCTCCAACGATGTGACTGCAAACGGCAAACGCTGATGCTCGCCAGGCAACATCAGGTGGTAGCCGCGCTCGGTGTCCAGCGGCACCTGCTTGCCGGTCAGCGCGCCGGTCAACCGCGCAGAATGCGCGCCACAACTGATCAGCACCTGGCGGGCATCGAGCGTGCCCTGGTCGCTGGCCAGGCTGACCCCGCCGCTGTGCAGCCGCCCGCCATCGACCTGCGCCTGTACAAAGCGCACGCCACTGGCCTTGGCCGCTTCGAACAGTTCGCACACCACCCGGTAGGGGTCGATGAAGTGCCCGGTACGTGGGAAGAACAGCCCACCCTGCAACGACGGGCTCAGTTGCGGCGCCGCCTCGCGCACGGTGTCGGCCGACCAGAAGTCCACCGGCACCGCCTGCTGTTGCATGCGTGCGCGCAAGGCCTCCAGGGCCTGGCGCGACTCCGGCCGCTCGAACACCAGCAACGAGCCATCTTCCTGGAACAGCTCGCTACGCCCGATCGAACCCAGCAGCCGCTGCCAGGCACCCAGGCTGCCTTCGTTCAACGTGCGGATGCCGGCCACGCTGCGCTGAAACGGGCCCGGGCGCAGGTTGAGCAGCAGGCGGGTGAACCACGGCATGGCCTTGGGCAGGTACTTCCAGTCCAGGCGCAGCGGGCCCATCGGGTCCAGCAGCATGCGCGGCAGGCGTTTGAGAATCGACAGGTCGGCAATCGGGAATACCTGCTCGGTGGCCAGGTGCCCGGCGTTGCCGTAGGACGCGCCCTGGCCGGGTGCCTGGCGGTCGACCAGGGTTACCCGGCGGCCTTGGCGGGCCAGTTGCAGGGCACAGGCGACGCCGACAATGCCGGCGCCGACCACGGCGATATCGGTTTCAGCGGTTTCGACCATGCTCAGCCTTCCCGTTTACCGTCGAGCAGGCGCCGCAGTTGCAGCGGGTTGCCGTGTTTCAGCGCCTGCGGCAGCAGGGCATCGGGGAAGTCCTGGTAGCACACCGGGCGCAGGAAGCGCAGGATCGCCGCCGTGCCCACCGAAGTGGTACGGGCATCGGAGGTGGCCGGTAACGGCCCGCCGTGGACCATCGCGTCGCATACCTCTACACCGGTCGGCCAGCCATTGACCAGGATGCGGCCAGCCTTGCGCTCAAGGGTCGGCAGCAGGGCGCGGGCGCTGTCGATGTCGGCATCGTCCAGTTGCAGGGTAGCGGTCAGTTGGCCTTCCAGATGCTCGGCCACCTGGCGGACTTGCTCAGCGTTGGCGCAGGCCACCACCAGCGACGCCGCGCCGAAGACTTCGGCCTGCAACGCCGGGTCGGCGAGGAACGCTTCGGCCTGGGTCACGAACAGCTGCGCCTGGCACTGGTTGGGGCCTTGCCCGGCCTGGCCACTGGCGGCGGCCTGGGCATTGGCGTTTGCGGCCAGGGCGCCGACACCGGCCTGGTAGGCACTGAAGATGCCCGGGGTGAGCATGGTCTGCGCCGCAGCCTGGCGCACGTGTTCGCTGGCGGCGTCGATGAAACGCTGCAACGCCGGCCCCTGGCGGGCAATCACCAGGCCGGGGTTGGTGCAGAACTGGCCGGCACCCTGGGTCAGCGAGGCGACGAAGCCTTGTGCCAGTGCCTCGGCGCGGGTCTGCAGGGCGGTGTCGAACAGGAACACCGGGTTGATCGAGCTCATTTCGGCGTACACCGGGATCGGCTCCGGGCGGGCCTGGGCCGCCTGGCACAGCGCCATGCCACCGCTGCGCGAGCCGGTAAAGCCAACGGCCTTGATGCGCGGGTCGCTGACCAGCGCAATGCCCACTTCACGACCAGAGCCGTACAACAGCGAAAACACACCGGCCGGCAAGCCGCACTGCTTCACGGCCTTTGCCACTGCCTGGCCGACCAGCTCGCTGGTGCCCGGGTGGGCGCCGTGGGCCTTGACCACCACCGGGCAACCGGCGGCCAGGGCCGAGGCGGTGTCGCCACCGGCCACCGAGAAGGCCAATGGGAAGTTGCTGGCGCCGAATACCGCCACCGGCCCCAGGGCCACCTGGCGCTGGCGCAGGTCGGCACGCGGCAGGGGCTGGCGCTCAGGCAGGGCGTTGTCGACCCGCACGTCCAGCCATTCGCCGGCCCGCACCACACGGGCGAAGGTGCGCAGCTGGGTGCAGGTGCGGCCACGTTCGCCCTGGATGCGCGCCTTGGGCAGGCCGCTTTCGGCCACGGCGCGATCGATCAGGGCATCGCCCAGCGCTTCGATCTGCGTGGCGATGGTTTCGAGGAATTGTGCCCGTTGCTCGAGCGAGGTTTCGCGGTAGGCATCGAACGCCGCCCAGGCCAGGGCGCAGGCCTGGGCCACGTGTTCGCCGGTGCCGCCGAGGTAGGCCGGTTCCAGCGCCTGGCCGGTGGCCGGGTCGATGGCACGGATGGCGTCGCGGCTGCCGGTTACCGGCGTCTGGCCGATCAGCAGGTTGCCTGTGAGGGTCATGGAGCCTCCTTTGGAAATTACATGCAGTTGCAAGGGTGTACTGCTTACCCTGTGGGAGCGGGCACTTTCTGAGCCTCGCACCAAACCTGTGGGAGCGGGCGAGCCCGCGAACACCGGCAAAGCCGGTGCCAGGCACCGAGTCGCCTGCTTCGCGGGCATGCCCGCTCCCACAGAGAAAGCAGTGGCTGCTTAGGCGATGTTCTGCTCAGCCGACCAGCTGGCGTACCAGTTGCGGAACAGCGCGTACTGCTGCTCGGCATAGTTGCACTGGGCGTCGGTCAGCACGTCGGTCTCGTTGAAGTGCAGGCTGTATTCGCTGTCACCGTTCAGCACCATCAGGTGCTTGTAGTAGAGCACCAGGTCGCAGCCTTCATCGAACGACGACAGCACCGCCAGCGCCGCCTCCAGCTCACGCGCCAGGCGGCGGGCCTTGGCATCACCCTTGGCCGCCTGCTTGCTCAGGCTCACCAGGTGCAGCACCTCACGCGGCAGGGCGTTGCCGATGCCGGTGATGGCGCCGGTGGCGTTGCAGTTGACGAAGCCATGCACCACCTGGGTGTCGACGCCGACCATCAGGGTCACGTCGTCATCCTTGGAGGTGATGTGCTCGGCGGCGTAGCGCAGGTCGGCGCCACCGCCGAACTCCTTGAAGCCGATCAGGTTGGGGAACTCGCTGCGCAGTTCGAAGAACAGGTCGGCGCGGGTGGCGAAGCCGTAGTACGGGCTGTTGTAGATAACCGCCGGCAGCTTCGGCGCGGCTGCAAGGATGGCCGAGAAGTGGTGCTTCTGGGCAATCAGCGAGGCGCCGCGGCTGAGCACGCGGGGGATGACCATCAGGCCGGCGGCGCCAACCTTGGCCGCATGAGCGGCGTGGGATACCGCCTCACGGGTGTTCACCGCGCCGGTACCGACGATGGTCGGGATGCCGGCGGCCACCAGGCGCGCTACACCTTCCTGGCGCTCGGCTTCGGTCAGCAGCGGCCAGTCGCCCATCGAGCCGCAGTACACCACGGCGCTCATGCCGGCCTCGATCAGCTCGCGGCCCTTGCGCACCAGGGCGTCGAAGTCCGGCTTGCGCTCGGCGGTGCAGGGGGTCATCAGGGCGGGCATGGTGCCGGTGAAGATGTTGTTGGTCATTGTTGTCACTCCTCGCGATATTCGATTTTTTGGAAAAAGCCGGGGTCAGATGCCCCAGGCGAACGGGTCCTGTTCGTCGATCAGCAGGGTGCTGTCGGCGGTCATGTAGGCGCGGCCGGTGATGAACGGGCGAATGCGTTCGCCGTCGCGCTCGTAGCGGCCCTGGAACTGGCTGCCGGTGATACTGGCCTGTACCCAGGTCTGGCCTTCGTCGAGCTTGCCGTCGGCGGCCAGGCAGGCCAGCTTGGCGCTGGTGCCCGTGCCGCAGGGCGAGCGGTCGTAGGCCTTGCCGGGGCACATCACGAAGTTGCGGCTGTTGGCGTTGGCGTCGTCGGCGAACAGTTCGACGTGGTCGATGGGGGCACCGTTTTCACCGGTGATGCCCTGGGCTTCGAGGGCCTTGAGCATCGCCCAGGTGTATTCGGTAAGCGCCTCGCGGTTGCCCAGCTCGATGCGCTGGCCGTGTTCGGAGACGAGGAAAAACCAGTTGCCACCCCAGGCGATGTCGCCACGCACCAGGCCATGGCCGGGCACGTCCACCGGCACCTGCCGGCGGTAGCGGTAGGACGGCACGTTGCCGACGGTTATGGCGCCGTCTTCATGCAGGGTGGCGCTGACCTGGCCGACCGGGGTATCGATCTTGTGCACGCCCGGTGCGATCAGGCCCAGGTGCTGCAGCGAGGCGACCAGACCGATGGTGCCGTGGCCGCACATGTTCAGGTAGCCAGCATTGTTGAAGAAGATCACCCCGCAAGTGGCGTCGGCCGATACCGGTGGGCAGTACAGCGCACCGACCAGCACATCGTTGCCACGTGGTTCCAGCAGGCAGGCGCGGCGCCACTGGTCGTGCAGCTCGCGCAGCTCGTCGCGCTGCTCGGCCATGCTGCGGCCATGCAGTTGCGGGAAGCCTTTCATCACCAGGCGGGTCGGTTCCCCGCCGGTGTGCGAGTCGATGACGTGAACGTGTTTCATGGGCATATCCATTCGAGAGTGGGTCAGGAGGCGACGGCGGCAGGGCGCTGGCCTGGGCAGCTTTCGGAGGAGGCTTCGCTTTCGTCCTCACCTTCCAGGCGCACCAGGTGGGCAGGCACGCCGGTGGCAGCGCCCCAGTAGTAGATGCCCAGCGCACAAGCGGCCACGACCACGGTGTCGAACGGGTGGCCGAGTACTCCCAGGCCGCCGAAGCTGCCCAGCCACGACAGCAGGATGGTCACCGCGTAGAAGCCGATCAGCCACGCCGACGAGCGCACTTGCTGGGCCAGCGACAGGTGCTGGGTCGGCACGAAGCGGCCGCACAGCAGGTACAGCACGAACATCACGATCTGCAGGGCCAGCAGCCACGACACGGTTTTCCAGCCCGACCAGTACACGATCAGCGCGGCGATGATGAACGACAGCGGGCCGAGCACGCCCATGCCCTTGACCCGGAACGGGCGCGGCATGTCGGGGGCGTTGCGGCGCAGGGCGGCGACGGTGACCGGGGCCACGGCGTAGCTCAGTACCAGGGCGGCGGAAACCACGTTGATCAGCGCTTCCCAGGACGGGAACGGCAGGGTCCAGAACACCGACAGGCCAAAGGTCAGCCACAGCGCCGGGCGCGGGATGCCGGACTCGGCGTCGATACGGGTGAAGTACTTGAAGAAGGTGCCGGTCTGCGCCCAGCCATAGACCACCCGCGGGGTGGCGTTCATGTAGATGTTGCCGCAGCCGCTGGGCGAGATCACCGCGTCGGCCACCACCAGATAGGCCAGCCAGCCCACACCCAGGGCCAGGGCGATGTCGCGGTAGGGCAGGGCCAGTTCCTTGGTCACCGCGGCCCAGCCGTTGCTCAGCATTTCGGTCGGCACGCTGCCGAGGAAGGCCAGTTGCAGCAGGGCGTAGATCGCGGTGGACAGCAGTACCGAGAGGATCAGCGCGATGGGGATGGTGCGTTGCGGGTTCTTCACCTCGCTGGCCACCGAAATGATCGGCGTCAGGCCCAGGTAGGCGAAGATGATGCCACCGGCCGATACCGCCATTTCAACGCCGGACAGACCGAACGGGGCAAAGCCCTGGACCTCGAAGTTTTCCGGCTTGAAGAAGGTGAACAGCACGCCGATCACCAGCAGCGGCACGATGAACTTGAACACACTGACCAGGTTGTTGGCCTTGGCGAAGGTTTTCACGCTGCGGTAGTTGAGGAAGAAGAACAGCCCCAGCAGGGCGAACTGCACCAGCCAGCCGAGTACCGTCGGGTCGCTGGAGCCGGCCTTGGTCAGCCCGGGGAACCAGGCGGCGGCGTATTGGCGCGAAGCGACCACTTCGATGGCGATCAGGCTGGAAAAGGCGATCAGGGTGATGAAGCCCATCAAGTAGCCCAGCAGCGGGCCGTGGGAGTACACCGGGTAGCGCACCACGCCCCCGGCACGCGGCAGGGCGGCGCCCAGTTCGCAATAGACGATGCCCAGCAACAGTACGGCGAAGCCGCCAAGAAACCAGGACAGGATGCCGGCCGGGCCGGCGATGGCCGAGACGTGGCTGGCGGCGAACAGCCAGCCGGAGCCGAAGATGGCGCCTAGGCCGATGAAGGTGAGGTCCAGCAATGACAACTGTTTTTTGAATTTGCCTGACATGGGTTCGCCTTTTTGTTGGTTATTGGATAGGCAGGTCTGATGTCACGAGATGCGGCTTTTTGGGCCGCGCTCTTGTAGGACTTGGGGCGGCTTGCGTGGGGCATAGAGTGGACCGATCGGGGCGGCGGTTCTTGATGGTTTTCTGCAGGGGGGATGACGAAATCGGCACAGTTGCAAAAAAGAAATGGCGGGATGGCAGGGTGGTGGATAGGCTGTAAGCCATACCGAGCAAGGGCTGTAGAGGTATGTGGGTATCGTTGGCCTCTTCGCGGGCGCGCCCGCTCCCACAGGTACAGCACAGGCTTCGAAATTTGTGGGGGACCTGTGGGAGCGGGCGTGCCCGCGAAAGGGCCGGCACAGCCAACAGAGAACCGACAGATGACCGACACCCCCCTGGCAACCCTGTACCAGTCCCTCGACCAGCACCGCCCCGCCAACCTCGAGGTCCTGCTCGCCGGTGTGTCCCTGCTGCTGCCGATCCTCGACGCCATCCCCAACGCCGCGATCTTCATCAAGGACCCGGCCGCCCGCTATGTGCTGGCCAACAACACCCTGGTCCAGCGCTGTGGCCTCAAGCGCCTGCAACCGCTGCTGGGCAAGACCAGTGCCGAAGTGTTCCCGGCACAGCTGGGCCCCGGCTACACCGAGCAGGACCGTCGCGTTCTCAAGGAAGGCCTGGTGCTGGAAGACCAGCTGGAGCTGCACCTGTACGGCAGCCGCGAGCCTGGCTGGTGCCTGACCCACAAGCGCCCGCTGTACAACCAGGCCGGCGAGATCATCGGCCTGGTCGGCATCTCGGTCGACTTGCAGTCAGCCGCCGACAGCCACCCCGCCTACCAGCGCCTGGCGGCGGTGGACGAGCACATCCGTCGGCATTTCCACCAGCCGATCAGCATGGGCGAGCTGACCCGTATCGCCGGCATTTCCGTGGCCCAGCTGGAGCGCTACTGCAAGCGGGTGTTCCACCTCACGCCACGGCAGATGATCCACAAGGCGCGCCTGGAGCACGCCCACCGTTTGCTGCACTCGGAACTACCGATCACTGAAGTGGCGATGTGCTGCGGCTATACCGACCACAGCGCCTTCAGCCGCCAGTTCAAGCAACTGACCGGCTTCACCCCGCGCCAGTACCGCCAGGCAACCAGCGATCAGTTGGCCTGAAACAGCGCCCGTGCCTCATCGAAGCACTGCTCGGCAATTGCCGAACGCGGCTCGCTGCGGCGCAGCAGAAGGCCGACCGGGCTGTGGATGGCGGCGTCGGCCACCGGCAGGATGCGCAGGTGTTCGCTCAAGTCTTCCAGGCCGCAGTCCAGCGGCATGACCGCGCAGCACATGCCGGTGTTGATGGCCTGGATCAGCTGGAAGCTCGAGTCGCTTTCCAGTACCGCATTCGGCTCCAGGCCACGGCTGCGGAAACTCAGGTCCAGCGACTGGCGGTAGTGCATGCCCTTGCTCAGCAGGCCCAGCGGAATGCCGCCCAGCTCGTCCCAGCGCAGGGTGTCGCTGGTGAACTTGAAGTGCCGGGTATCGTGCAGCAGGCCCATGGTGGTGGTGCCCAGTTCGATCACTTCGAAGAAGCTGGTGTTGACCTGGTCCAGGTAGCAGATGCCCAGGTCGAGCTGGTTGCGGCTGAGCCCGTCGATGACCTGTTCCGAGCTGAGCGAGCTGATCTGGAAGTGCAGCTCGGGGTATTTTTCACGCAGCGGCAGCAGCAGGTGCATGGGGTTGAAGCTGGCCAGCGGCACCGTGCCAAGGCGCAGGCTGCCGACCACCTGGCCGCGGCAGCTGGCGGCCTCGGCCTGCAGGCCGTCGTGGGCGGCGAGCAGCGTACGGGCCCAGGCCAGGATGCGCTCGCCGGCCTCGGTGAAACCTTCGAAGCGCTGGCCGCGCTTGACCAGCACCAGGTCCAGCTCGTCCTCCAGGTTGCGCAGGCGCATGGACAGCGTCGGCTGGGTGATATGGCATAGCGCCGCCGCCTGGCCGAAGTGGCGTGTCTGGTCGAGCGCGATGAGGAATTTGAGCTGCTTGATGTCCATGGAAGTGCCTGGTATCGGGTTATGCAGACCTTAACCCACGTCTGCGATAGATGTCATTGATCAGTCGGTACGCCATATCGATTGGACGCCCCCGGGCCATGCCTCTAGCGTGGCGGCAATGCCACTCGAGGAGCCCCACCGTGCGCGTCCAACCCGACGCGGTCTTCGTACCGCTCAATATCGCCGTGCTGACTGTCAGCGACACCCGTACCTACGACAACGACACCTCCGGTGAGCTGCTGGCCAGCCGCTCGGTGGAGATCGGCCACCGCCTGGTGGCGCGGGCGTTGCTCAAGGACGACCTTTACAAGATCCGCGCCCAGGTCGCCACCTGGATTGCCGACGAGCAGGTGCAGGTGGTGCTGATCACCGGCGGTACCGGTTTTACCGGGCGTGACAGCACGCCGGAAGCGGTCGAGTGCCTGCTGGACAAGCGCATCGATGGCTTTGGCGAACTGTTCCGGGCCCTGTCGATTCTCGATATCGGCACCTCGACCGTGCAGAGCCGGGCGCTGGCCGGGCTGTCCAACCGCACGTTGGTGTGCTGCCTGCCGGGCTCCACCGGGGCCTGCCGTACGGCGTGGGAGGGCATCCTGGCGGAGCAGCTGGATGCGCGGCACCGGCCGTGCAACTTCGTCAAGCACCTGAAACCGATCGAGGCCTGTGCAAGCCGGGGTTGAGTTTTCTCCTGTACCGGCCTCTTCGCGGGTAAACCCGCTCCCACAGGTACCGCGCAGGGTTCGAAACCTGTGGGGGCCCTGTGGGAGCGGGTTTACCCGCGAAAGGGCCGGCACAGGCCACTGCATTCAGTCAGCTCAATACATGGTCCACCGGCAACAACGCCGGCGGTAGCTGTTGTTCCCCCAACCCCGCCAGCACATCGCGCTCCACGGTCCGCACCATGGCATCGGTCGGCAGGTCGTTCTCATCGCGCCCGAATGGGTCTTCCAGTTCGTTGCCAATCGCGTCCAGCCCGAAGAATGTGTACCCCACGATGGTGGTGAACAGCGGCGCCAGCCAGCCCAGCGGCTCGGCCAGGGCAAACGGCAGCAGCAGGCAGAAGATGTAGATGGTGCGGTGCAGCAACAGCGTGTAGGGGAACGGCAACGGTGTGCCCTTGATCCGCTCGCAGGTGGCCTGCACTTCGGTCAGGCCCACCAGCCGCTGCTCCAGCAGGCTGTAGCGCCAGTCACTGATCTGCTGCTGTGTTGCCAGCCGCGAGCAGTGCCCGCCGATTTCGCGCAGGATGGCGTCGCACACGTTGTGCGGGCTGATCGCTTCGGGCCGGGCCAGCCAGGGCCGGGCGGCGGTCAGTTCGTCCTCGCTGCGCAGCCGTGCATTCAGCGCATGGGCAAAGCCGCACAGGCTGCGCAACAGTTCGGCACGCAGGGTTTTGTCGGTAATCACCAGGCTTTCGCGCACGAACGAACGGGTTTCGATGATCAGCTTGCCCCAGGCCTTGCGCCCCTCCCACCAGCGGTCATAGCAGGCGTTGTTGCGAAAACTCATGAAAATCGACAGCGACAGGCCCAGCAAGGTGAACGGGGTGGCGCTGACCGGGTAGAAAAACGCCGGGAAATGCCGCTCGACCAACACGATCAGTGCGGCCAGCAGGGTGACCGTCAGGCAGCGCAGGGCAATGCGTTTGACGATCGAACCCTTGAGGGTGAACAGCACACGCAGCACATCGGGGGTGGGGTGGACGATCATGGAAATCCAGAGACGGCTGCCTAGCCGCCGGTCATGTTCATGAAGCGCAGAATCTGCACGTCGCCACCGACTTCGAAATGATGGCGGTAGGGCTTGAGGTGCAGCGAGTCACGAATGGCCTTTTCCAGGCGTTCGGGGTTGCCGGGGTGGGCGCGCAGCACCTGCTTCAGGTCTACCGAGTGTTCATTGCCCAGGCACAGCAGCAGGCGGCCTTCGACGGTGAGGCGTACGCGGTTGCAGGTGGCGCAGAAGTTGTGGCTGTGTGGCGAAATGAAGCCGACCCGAGTGTTGGCGGCTTCGGCCAGGCGCCAGTAGCGGGCCGGGCCCTGGGACGACTCGGTCGATTCGACCAGGGTGAACTGCTCGGCCAGCAGCGCACGTACTTCATCGCTGGAGCAGAACGACTCGCCGCGTTCATGTTCGCTGATCACGCCCAAGGGCATTTCTTCGATGAAGGTGATGTCCAGCTCGCGGTCGATGGCAAAGCGTACCAGGTCGACCAGTTCATGATCGTTGCGGCCCTTGAGGACCACGCAGTTGAGCTTGGTGCGCTTGAAGCCGGCCTGGCGGGCGGCGTCGATGCCGGCGATGACCTGGTGCAGGTCGCCGGTGCGGGTCAGTTGCTTGAAGCGCTCGGCGTCCAGGCTGTCGAGGCTGATGTTCAGGCGCGTGACCCCGGCGTCGAACAGCGGCTGGGCCAGGCGCCCGAGTTGCGAGCCGTTGCTGGTCAGGCACAATTCGCGCAGGCCGGGTAGGGCGGCGATGCGCCCGCACAGGTCGACGATGCCCTGGCGCACCAGCGGCTCGCCGCCGGTCAGGCGGATCTTGCGGGTGCCGAGGGCGACGAAGCGCTCGGCCACCTGGAACAGTTCCTCGAGGCTGAGGATTTGCTGGCGCGGCAGGAACTGCATGTCTTCGGCCATGCAGTACACGCAACGGAAGTCGCAGCGGTCGGTGACCGACATCCGCAGGTAGTCGATTTTCCGGTTGAAGCCGTCGATCAGGGCCCGGCTGTTCTGTTCCACGTTCGCGCTCGAATGGGTAGGGACTCGATTCAAGCTATAACTTGGGCGCAGGGCCGTCAAATTGCTTTGTCCGACCGATTGATCGATGGCCTCTATCACTTGGCGCAGCATTTTCAGTGCCTATCAGATCGAGCGCCGCCCGCGCGGCGCTTCGCGGCACAAGGCCCGCTCCCACATTTGTTTCGGGCCAGTTATTACTGTGCCAGGTGGGTTGCAGCTTTGGTGCATGGCTGGAGATTGATCGGGTCCAGTGGCGTACCGTTCGATATCGAATGGAACAAACAAGGCGGACAGAGGTGCCCCCACAGGAGTGACTGGCCCGAAACAAATGTGGGAGCGGCCTTGTGCCGCGAAGCGCCGCGCGGGCGGCGCTCGATCTCATAGGCGCTGAAGATACTGTGGCAAGCACCTGGCAGCCCAACACGTCTTCAGAAAATACCCGTGATCGATACCACCTATCACCCCGTAAGATCTTTCGATTGGACGGCTCTACCCCACGCTCCATAGGCTGAAAAAAAGCATCGAAGCGTGAGGATTCATCGCATGAGCCAGGACCAACACATCAGGGACTACAAGGGCGCCGCCGCCGGCTGGGGGGCGCTCAAGAGCGTGACCAAGAGCTGGCTGGGCAGCGACAATGCCTTCAAGAACCTGCGGGCCATGCTCAAGACCAACCAGAACGGCGGCTTCGACTGCCCAGGCTGCGCCTGGGGCGAGTCGCCGGAAAACGACATGGTCAAGTTCTGCGAGAACGGCGCCAAGGCGGTCAACTGGGAAGCCACCGGCCGCTCGGTGGACCCGGCATTCTTCGCCAGGTACAGCGTCAGTGCGCTGGCCGAGCAGACCGACTACTGGCTGGAGTACCAGGGCCGCCTGACCCACCCGATGCGCTACGACGCGGCCACCGACCACTATGTCGAAACCAGCTGGGAAGAAGCCTTTGCGCTGGTTGCGCAACACTTGCGCGCACTCGAATCGCCCGACCAGGCCGAGTTCTACACCTCGGGCCGGGCCAGCAACGAGGCGGCGTTCCTCTACCAGCTGTTCGTCCGCGCCTACGGCACCAACAACTTCCCCGACTGCTCGAACATGTGCCATGAAGCCAGCGGCGTGGGCATGTCGGAAACCCTCGGCGTGGGCAAGGGCACCGTGGTGTTCCACGACCTGGAACTGGCCGATGCCATCTTCGTCATCGGCCAGAACCCCGGCACCAACCACCCGCGCATGCTCGAACCGCTGCGTGAAGCGGTGAAGCGTGGTGCCCAGGTGGTCTGCTTCAACCCGCTCAAGGAGCGCGGCCTGGAGCGCTTCCAGCACCCCCAGCACCCGTTCGAGATGCTCAGCAATGGCTCCGAACCAACCAATACGGCCTACTTCCGCCCGGCCTTGGGCGGTGACATGGCAGTGATGCGTGGCATTGCCAAGTACCTGCTGCAGTGGGAACGCGAAGCCCAGGCCAATGGCGAACCGGCGGTGTTCGACCATGCCTTCATCGCCGAGCACACCAGTGGCATCGACGCATACCTGGAAACCGTGGATGCCACGCCCTGGGCGCACATCGTCGAGCAATCGGGCCTGACCCAGGCCGAGATCGAACTGGCCGCGCGCATGTACCGCAAGGCCGAACGGGTAATCATGTGCTGGGCCATGGGCGTCACCCAGCATCGCCACTCGGTGCCGACCGTTCAGGAAATCGTCAACCTGCAGCTGCTGCGCGGCAACGTCGGCAAGCCCGGTGCCGGCCTGTCACCGGTGCGCGGTCACAGCAACGTGCAGGGCGACCGCACCATGGGCATCGACGAGAAGCCCGGGGCGGCCCTGCTCGATGCCATCGAAAAACGCTTCCGGTTCCGCGTGCCGCGTGCCCACGGGCATAACGCCGTGCTGGCTATCAAGGCCATGGAAGAGGGACGGGCCAAGGTGTTCATCGGCCTGGGTGGCAACTTTGCCCAAGCCACGCCGGATACGCCGCGCACTCATGCGGCCATGCGCAATTGCGCGCTGACCGTGCAGATTTCCACCAAGCTCAACCGCTCGCACCTGGTCACCGGCCGCGATGCGTTGATCCTGCCGTGCCTGGGCCGTACCGAAATCGACATGCAGGCCAGCGGGCCGCAAGGCGTGACCGTGGAGGACACCTTCAGCATGGTACACATCTCCCACGGCCAGCTGCGCCCGCGCTCGCCGCACCTGCGCTCGGAGCCGTGGATCATCGCCGGCATGGCCCAGGCGACCCTGGGCAAGCAGCCGATCGACTGGGAATACGCAGTTGCCGACTATGGCCGTATCCGCAGCATGATTGCCGATGTGATCCCCGGCTTTGCCGATTTCAACGAGCGCCTGCAGCACCCGGGCGGCTTCCACCTGGGCAACAATGCCGCCGACCGTACCTGGCGCACGGCCACAGGCAAGGCGCGCTTCAGCCCGCACCAGCTGCCGGAGCAACTGGTGAATGCCAAGGTGCTGGCGCGCGGTGACAAGCCCGACCTGATCCTGCAGACCCTGCGCTCGCACGACCAGTACAACACCACCCTGTATGGCCTGGACGACCGTTATCGCGGGGTGTTTGGCCTGCGTGAAGTGGTGTTCGTCAACGAGGTGGACATCCGCCGGATGGGCTTCGAGCCGGGCGAGCATGTGGACCTGGTGTCGCTGTGGGAGGATGGCGTGGAGCGGCGGGTCTCGGGCTTTCGCCTGGTGGCTTATGACGTGCCCGAGGGGCAGGCGGCGGCCTATTACCCGGAGACCAACCCGCTGGTGCCGCTGGAAAGCTATGGCGAGGGGACCTATACCCCGACCTCGAAGTTCGTGGCGATCAAGGTCGAGAAAGCCAAGGCGGGGAACCGGATTGCGGCGGTGCTTGCCGCGGATTGATCGGTTGCCTGTGCTGGCCTCTTCGCGGGCTTGCCCGCTCCCACAGGGACCCCACAGTTTTCAGCACCTGTGGTACTCCTGTGGGAGCGGGCAAGCCCGCGAAGAATCCAGCACCGATCAGGAACGATGCACCGGGTAGGCCGTGGTGTACTTCATCTGCTCCATGGCAAAACTGGAAGTGATGTTCGACAGCCCATCAGTACTGGTGATCAGCTTTTTATAAAACCGGTCATACGCCGCAATATCCCCCACCACCACCCGCAGCATGTAATCCCAGTCCCCCGACATGCGGTAGAACTCCATCACTTCCTCGAACCCGGTCACGGTCGCGGCAAACTGCTCCAGCCAGGCGCTGTCGTGGCGCTGGGTCTTGAGCTGGACGAACACCGTCAGCCCCAGCCCCAGCCGTTCCGGGTCGAGCAGGGCGACACGGCCGACAATGTAGCCGTCTTCTTCCAGGCGCCTGACCCGCTTCCAGCACGGCGTGGTGGAGAGGTTGACGGCCTCGGCCAGGTCCTTGAGCGAGATCGAGGCGTCGCGCTGAAGCAGGGTGAGAATGTGCTGGTCGAAGCTGTCCATATCGCGCGTGGGCCGTGGAGAAAAATATTTCACAGATTACCCCAAGGCTAGAAGATTTGGGTTGTGCGATAGTTGCAGCTTTCACTCTGCCAATGGGCCTGACCATGTCCGACAAGCCGCGCAATTTCGCCACCCGTACCATTCACGCCGGTGAGCAGTTCAGCGTCGCCGATAACGCTATTTTCCCGGCGATCGTCACCGCCAGCTCGTTCACCAAGCGCAGCCTGGACGACAAGCCGGAATACTCCTACAGCCGCGTCGGCAACCCCACCCGGCATGCCTATGAAACCTGTGTCGCCGCCCTGGAAGAGGGCGTTGGCGCGGTCGCCTGCGCCTCGGGTGTGAACGCCACCGCCACCGTGCTGGAGTTGCTGCCCAAGGATGCCCACGTGGTGGTGATGAACGGCGTGTACGGCGGTACCTTCCGCATCATGGAAGACTACCGCAGCCGCACCTCGGGCCTGACCACCACCTACGTCGACCTCAACGACCTCGAGGCGGTGGCCGCCGCCATCAAGCCGGAAACCCAGCTGATCTGGATCGAATCGCCGACCAACCCGTTGCTGCACCTGGTCGACATCAAGGCGGTGTGCGACCTGGCCAAGGCACGGGGCATCCTCACTTGCATCGACAACACCTTCTGCTCGCCGTGGAACCAGCGCCCGATCACCCTGGGCGTGGACCTGGTGATGCACTCGGCCAGCAAGTACATCGGCGGCCACTCCGACCTCACCGGTGGCGTGGTCGTAGCTGCCAATGATGCGCTGTTGGCGCGCCTGCGCCGCATCAGCATGGCGATTGGCGCGGTGCAGGGGCCGTTCGACTGCTACCTGGCCCTGCGCGGTCTGAAGACCCTGGATGTGCGCATGGAGCGCCAGTGTGCCAATGCCCTGCAGGTGGCACGCTTCCTCGAAAGCCACGCGCAGATCGAGCAGGTGTATTACCCGGGGCTGGAAAGCCACCCGCAACATGAGTTGTGCAAACGGCAGATGCGCAGTGGCGGGGCGGTAGTGGCGATGAAGGTCAAGGGCGACCGGGTCGCGCTAAACCGCCTGGTGGAGGCGCTGCAGATCTTCGTGCTGGCCGACTCGCTGGGCGGGGTGGAAAGCATGATCAACCACTCCTGGAGCATGTCGCACTGCTCGCTGAGCCCGGAGCAGAAGGGCGTGATGGGCATCAGCGAGAACCTGCTGCGGTTGTCGGTGGGGATCGAGGATTACCGTGACCTGGTCGAGGACCTGGATGGGGCGCTGAAGGCTGCGGCTGCTGGCTCGTGATGATGCGGTTGTAGGAGCGGCCTTGTGTCGCGATGGGCTGCGCAGCAGCCCCAAAATCTATGTCTATGTCGAGATTTTCGGGGCTGCTGCGCAGCCCATCGCGACACAAGGCCGCTCCTACAAGGGCCGTGCAGACCTGTGGTATCTATCAGGATTTGGGCGGATGAATGATCCGTTCGATCTTGTCCTTGATCAGCAAGCGCTCCTTGCGCAGGCGGTTGACGGTTTCGTCGTTGGTGCCGTTGCCTTCGGCAGCGACCACCTCTTTGTCTTTTGCGTTGTATTCCTTGTGCAGTGAGTGCAGCGTCTGGTCCTTGTCCATGAGCGCCTGGAATGCATCAGCGGTAACGTGCAGGTCAGCGAGCAGATCATGCGGAACTGGCATTTCTTCACCTCTGTCGGGGGTTGGCGGATGGTTCTGACCTTTGAGGATAGTCGTCTTTGCGCAGGTAGGGGACTGGGGTAGGCTGTCGCATCTCCCCCGTGACCCGGAACCTGCGCCATGCCTCACCTGAACCTCGAATACAGCGACAACCTGAGTGAGCTGAATGTCGACGTCCTGCTGCTGCGCCTGAACCATGCCCTGGTCGGCAGTGGCCAGTTCGCCGACGAGGCCGATATCAAAAGCCGCGCCGAAGCCTTCGAGCACTATCGAGTGGGCACTGCGCCCGGCGAGCGTGCCTTTGCCCATGTGCGCCTGGCCATCCTCAGCGGGCGCTCGCCCGAGGTGAAGAAGCAACTGTCCGGCAGCCTGCTGGATGTGCTGCGTGAGGCCATCCCCAAGCAACCTGGGCTGGACATCCAGCTGTGCGTGGAAGTGCTGGACATCGACCGCGAGCCGTATGCCAAGGCACGCCTGCCAGGCTGAACAAGCGCTGAATGAACTTCTTTTAATGTAGAAAAGGCGCCTGCTCACGAATTTGTTGGCGTCTTTTTCACAAAATATTGATGGCACGCTTTCTAGAGTTCAGCCAAGTTTCCCCGGTGCCGCGCAGGCCCTCGGGCTGATAATCACTCTTGATTGCGAACACTGATGCTCAACTTCAAATCCCTGCGGACTGAATGGGTCACGCTGCTGGCCAGCCTTTACCTGCTGATAGGCTTCAATGTCTTCCTCTGGCAGCATCTCGAACAGGTCGTGCCGCCCGGTTTGCCGGGGCTTTGGCTGAGCCTGGCGTTTGCCGTGCTGATGCTGTTCGCGTTCAACCTGATCCTTACGTTGTTCGCCTTCCGTTATGTATTGAAGCCAATACTTATCGTGTTGTTCATGAGTGGCGCGGGTGTGGCTTACTTCATGAACCAGTACGGCGTACTCATTGACGCGGGCATGTTCCGCAATATTGCGGAAACCAACGTGGCGGAAGTGCGTGACCTGCTTTCGTTGAAGTTTGCCTTGTATATCCTGGGCCTCGGTGTAGTGCCTTCGCTGCTGTTGTGGAAGGCGCCGATCGCCTATCGCGCCTGGCACCGTGAACTGCTCGGCAAGCTGGTGGTTGGCGGTGCCTGCGTGGTGGCCCTGGGCTCGGTGGCACTGGTCAACTACCAGGGCCTTTCGTCGCTGTTTCGCAACCACCACGAACTGCGCCTGATGCTCACCCCCAGCAATATCGTGGGTGCCTCCATCGGTTATGTCAGCGAGCGCGTCGGTACCGCATCACGGCCCTTCCAGCATTACGGCGAAGATGCCAAGCGTGACGCTGCCTGGCAAAAGCATGAACGCAAGTCGCTGACTGTGCTGGTGGTGGGTGAAAGTGCGCGGGCAGATCACTTCGGCGTGCTCGGCTACAACCGCGATACCACACCGAACCTTGCCAGGGAGCAGGGCCTGCTGGCGTTCTCCGATGTTCACTCCTGCGGCACGGAAACCGCCGTTTCGGTGCCGTGCATGTTCTCTGGCATGAAGCGCAAGGACTACGATGCCCGCGTGGCGAAGAACCGCGAAGGGTTGCTGGACATCCTCCAGCGGACCGGCCTGGCGGTGCAGTGGCGTGACAATCAATCGGGCTGCAAGGGTACCTGCGACCGCGTGCAGTTCATCGATGTCAGCAAACTCCAGGACCCGCAGTTGTGCGCTGATGGTGAATGCCATGACCAGATCCTGCTGCAGGGCCTGGGTGAGCTGATCGACAACCTCGACAAGGACACCGTGCTGGTGCTGCACCAGATGGGCAGCCACGGGCCTGAATACTTCAAGCGCTACCCCGGCGCCGACCAGCGCTTTGCCCCGGTGTGCCAGAGCAACGCGCTGGACCAGTGCAGCGAACAGGAAATCGTCAACGGCTACGACAACACCCTGGCCTATACCGACAAGGTGCTGGCCTCGCTGATCGATACCCTGCGCAGCAAGCAGGACAAGGTCGACACGGCGATGATCTACCTGTCCGACCATGGCGAGTCGCTGGGTGAGTACAACCTGTTCCTGCACGGCACGCCTTACGCCATCGCCCCCGAGCAGCAGAAGCATGTGCCGTTGCTGACCTGGTTCTCCGACAGCTACAAGGAGGACTTCGGCGTCGACACCGATTGCCTGGCCAAGCTCAGCGATGCGCCGCTGTCGCAGGACAACCTGTTCCACTCGATGCTCGGCCTGTTGCAGGTGCGTACCGAGGTCTACCAGCAATCGCTGGACATGTTCGCCAGCTGCCGGCCGTGGCTGGCGGCCAAGCGCTGAGTCTGACTGCACGCGGGCACTGTAGGAGCAGCCTTGTGCTGCGAAGGGGCCGGTACAGCCAATACAGCACCATGATCAGTGCTCCGGCCCTTTCGCAGCACAAGGCTGCTCCTACAAAAAAAACGCGCCGGTGCAGCACCGTTTATCTATTCCAGGGATGGCGCAGGTTTCACCAGCAGTGCCCGCGCCGTATATACTGCGCGCCAATGTTAGTGGGAGAGCCTCGTGGCCATCGAAATACACTGGATCCGTGACGACCAGAGCCTGGCCGAACACTGCCGCGACTGGCATCAGCTGCCCTTTGTCGCCGTCGACACCGAATTCATGCGGGTCGACACCTTCTACCCGAAAGCCGGGCTTATCCAGATCGGCGATGGCCAGCGTGCCTTCCTGATCGATCCGTTGCTGATCGGCAACTGGCAACCCCTGGCCGAACTGCTGGATGACAGCGGTGTGGTCAAGGTGCTGCACGCCTGCAGCGAAGACCTCGAAGTGCTGCTGCGCCTGACCGGCAAGCTGCCACAGCCGCTGTTCGACACCCAACTGGCGGCCGGTTATCTGAACCTGGGGTTCTCCATGGGTTATTCGCGCCTGGTGCAGGATGTGCTGGGTATCGACCTGCCCAAGGGCGAAACCCGCTCCGACTGGCTGCAGCGCCCGCTCTCGGAAACCCAGGTCAGCTATGCCGCCGAGGATGCCGTGCACTTGGCCGAGCTGTTCACCGTGTTGCGCCCGCGCCTGAGTGACGACAAGTACGCCTGGGTGCTGGAGGACGGCGCCGAGCTGGTGGCTGCATTGCGCCGCGAAGTCGAGCCCGAAAGCCTGTACCGCGACGTCAAGCTGGCCTGGAAGCTGGCCCCCCAGCAACTGGCAGTGCTGCGTGAGCTGTGTGCCTGGCGCGAGCGTGAAGCGCGCAACCGCGACGTACCGCGCAATCGCATCCTCAAGGAGCACTCGCTGTGGCCGATGGCCAAGAGCCAGCCGAGCAACCTGTCGGCGCTGGCCAAGATCGACGAGATGCATCCGCGCACCATTCGTCAGGACGGTGAGTTCCTCATCCAGCTGATCAAGCGTGCCGCCAGCCTGCCAGCCGAGCAATGGCCACAGGCCTTGCCCGAGCCTTTGCCGATCGAGGCCGCAGGTATCCTCAAGCAGCTGCGTGCCATCGGCCAGGCCGAAGGTGAGCGCCTGGGCATTGCCCCCGAGCTGATGCTGCGCAAAAAAGCCCTGGAAGCGCTGCTCAAGAGCGGCTACCCCAATGGCCCCTATCAATTGCCCGATTCGCTGCGCGGCTGGCGCCGTGAGCGCATGGGCCAGGCCCTGCTGGACAGCCTGGCAGGCGCCGGAGAGACCCGATGAAACGCATTTGCTCTATCTACAAGAGCCCCCGCAAGAACGAAATGTACCTGTACGTGCTCAAGGCCGACGGCCTGGAGCGCGTGCCCGAAGGCCTGCTGCCGTTCTTCGGCACCCCCGTGCACGCCTTCGACCTGGTGCTTACCCCCGAGCGCAAGCTGGCCCGCGAGGATATCGCCAAGGTGCTGGAAAACCTCGACAACCAGGGTTACCACCTGCAGATGCCGCCGCCGGAAGACGACTACATCGAGCACCTGCCCGAAGAGTTGCTGCGCCGTAACGACCCTGCCTGATCATGCGAGTACTGATTGCTGAGCATGATCATGCTCGATACGCCGAGATCTTGCGCGCAGCCGCGCCTGAGCTGGAAGTCCTGACCAGCGGCGACTCCGCCGAACTGGCACGCCAGGCGCCACAGTGCCCGGTGTGGCTGGGCCAGCCGGACCTGCTGGCAAGCCTGTTGCGCCAGGGCCACAAGCCGGGCTGGATGCAGTCCACCTGGGCCGGTATCACCCCGCTGCTGGCCGAGGGCCTGCCGCGCGACTATCGCCTGACCCGCGCCGTGGGCATCTTTGGCCAGGTGATGGCCGAGTACATGCTCACCTACATGCTCGGCCATGAGCGCGAGGTGCTGTCGCGGCTGGTCAGCCAGGTCGAGCGTCGTTGGGACGACCGCCCGGGGCGGACCCTGGAAGGGCGCAAGGTGCTGATCGTCGGCACTGGCGACATTGGCCAGCGGGTGGCCGAGTTCCTGCAGGCGTTTGGCGTGGTGCTGTATGGCGTTGCCAGCAGCGCCCGCGAGCAGGCGCCGTTCGTCGAGGTAGCGGCGCTGGCCGACCTGCCGCGCCTGGTGAGTCAGGTCGATTACGTACTCAACCTGCTGCCGGATACCCCGGCAACCCACGACCTGTATGACGCGGCACTGTTCAAGTGCTTCCAGCCCACGGCGCTGTTCATCAATGCCGGGCGTGGGGCGGCGGTGGTCGACGCTGACCTGGTCGAGGCGCTGAAGGAAGGGCACCTGGCGGGGGCGGTGATCGATGTCTGCCGGCAGGAGCCGTTGCCCAGGCAACACCCGTTCTGGACGGCGTGGGGCTTGCTGCTGACCGGGCACAGCTCGGCGCCCACCTCGCCGGCGGCGATGGTGCGGTTGTTTGTCGAGAATGTGCGGGCGTATGAGGCGGGGCAGGGGTTGCGAGGTGAAGTGGACTTCGCCCGGGGCTATTGATTTTATAGTGCCTGTACCGGCCTCTTCGCAGCACAAGGCTGCTCCTACAGGTTTTTCACTTTGCTGTAGGAGCAGCCTTGTGCTGCGAAGAGGCCGGTACAGCCAATGCAAGGCTTACAGGCTGAAATCACCCTCGGCAGCCAGCTCGCTCAGTGGCTTGCGCGGGCTCGGTACTTCACGCGCCTGCAGGGCTTCGTCCAGGCTGGCCTTGTCACCCAGCTTGCCAATCGCCACCATGGCATGCAGCACGTAGCCTTCCGGAACCTTCAACTCCTGACGCGCCAGTTCCTGGTCGAAGCCGGCCATGCCATGGGTGTGCCAGCCGCTGATGCTGGCTTGCAGGGCCAGGTGCCCCCAGGCGGAACCGGTGTCGAAGGTGTGCCACAGCGCCGGCTTTTCTTCAGTGGCGCCGGGTGCCGCGAAGGTGGTCTTGGAAATGACCAGCACCAGCGCCGAAGCCTGTTGCGCCCAGCTGCGGTTGAACGGCACCAGCAGGTTCAGGTAGCGCTCCCAGTTCGGCGTGTCGCGGCGGGCATACAGGAAGCGCCAAGGCTGCGAGTTGTACGCCGACGGTGCCCAGCGTGCGGCTTCGAGGAAGCTCAGCAGGGTTTCTTCGCTGATCGGCTCGGCGGTGAAGGCACGTGGCGACCAGCGGTTGATGAATTGCTCGTTGATGGCGTAATCGGCAATGCGGGGGTTGGCGCTCATGGCGGCTCCTGCAAAAGGACGGGAAACGCGCACGCTACTGCGTCGCGTCGCGACTGACAAGCGGTCTGGCTTTGCCGAAGGCCAGGCTCTAGACTGGCGCCGCCGCGCGCCGTGGCCCCAAGATGAATGCAGGAAACCCGTGTCATGATCGCTGAAAACGCACCGTTCTGGCGGCGCAAGACCCTCGAACAACTCAGCCCGCAAGAGTGGGAGTCGCTGTGCGACGGCTGCGGCCTGTGCTGCCTGCAAAAGCTCGAGGACGAGGACGACAACAGCGTCTATTACACGCGCATCGCCTGCAAACTGCTGGATCTGCACACCTGCCAGTGCAGCGATTACCCCAACCGCTTCGCCCAGGTACCTGACTGCATCCAGCTCACCCCGGGCAAGGCCGACCAGTTCAAGTGGCTGCCGAGCACCTGCGGCTACCGCCTGGTCAGTGAGGGCAAGGACCTGCCGGCCTGGCACCACCTGGTCTGCGGCGATCGCCAGCAGGTCCATGAACAGCGCATTTCCCAGTCGGGGCGCATGCTCAGTGAACACGATGTGCACGAAGACGACTGGGAAGACCACCTGATCTTCCGCGCCAGCTGACCGGCGCGGCCCGCTGCCACGGGGAAACAAGGAGTTTCTGTATGCGTTGCCAGCTGTTGTTGCTGTTTGGCCTGATGGCCAGTTCGCCGGCCTGGGCGAAAAAGGTCGACCTCGACTACCAGGTGCGCCTGTTGCCGGCCAGTGGCCAGGCGGAGGTCCGCCTCACCTTGGCCGAAGGCAGTGCCGTGCGCAGCCTGGACTTCGACCTGGGCAAGGCCGGCGCCTACAGCGGCTTCCAGGCTGATGGCCAATGGCAACTGCAGGGCCAGCGCGGCGTGTGGCAACCGGCGGCCGGCAAGACCAGCCTCAGCTACCGCGTGCAACTGGACCAGAAACGCGGCAGCGGCGCCTATTCGTCGCGCATCACCCCGCATTGGGCGCTGTTCCTCGGCGACCAGCTGGTACCGCCTGCGCGCCTCGACCAGCAGGATGGCACCGAGCTGGTGGCGCGGCTGGCGTTCGACCTGCCCGAAGGCTGGAAGAGCATCGAGACTTCCTGGCCGCGCATCGGCAAGGACAAGTTCCGCATCGACAACGTTTCGCGCCTGTTCGACCGCCCCACCGGCTGGATGCTCGCCGGCGACTTGGGTAGCCGCCGCGCCCGCCTGGGCGAAACCGACGTCACCGTGGCCGCACCGGTGGGGCAGGGTATGCGGCGCATGGACAACCTGACCTTGCTGACCTTTGTCTGGCCGCAATTGCAGGCGGTGTTCCCGCGCAACCCGCCGAAGCTGCTGTTGGTCGGTGCCCGCGACGGCATGTGGCGCGGGGCGATGGCCGCGCAGGGCTCGTTGTACCTGCACAGTGCCCGGCCTATGGTCAGCGAGAACGGCAGCAGCCCGTTGCTGCGCGAAGTGGTGCAACTGTTTGCGCAGATCCATGGGCGTGACGGCAGTGACTGGCTGGTGGAAAGCCTGACCGACTACTACGCCAGCGAGTTGCTGCGCCGCTCGGGCGGGGTGAGTGACGACCGTTACCAGGCCTGGCAGGCGCGCCTGAGCAAGCAGGGCGCCAAGGTCACCCGGCTCAAGGGCGAGCATGCCACCCCGGCGCAAGTGGCGCGGGGGGTGATGTTGCTGCAGGCGCTGGACAAGGAAATCCGCATCCACACCCAGGCCAAACGCTCGCTGGACGATGTGGCGCGCGGGCTGATGCGCCTGCCCAGCGTCAGCACCGAAGACTTCATACAGATCAGCGAGAACGTGCTGGGGCGGCGCTCCGAGGTGTTGCAGAGCAAGGCGTTGCGCTGAGCACCTCTTTCGCCCGTACCGGCCTCTTCGCGGGTGAACCCGCTCCCACAGGTTTCTCGTTGCCCTGCAGGAGGAGCCTTGTGCTGCGAAGAGGCAATTACAGCCGCAGACCCTCTTTGATCATACTGGCCCTTTCGCAGCACAAGGCTGCTCCTACAGGTAATGTACTGCCCTCAAGACGGCGCCGTCCCTGTGGGAGCGGGTTCACCCGCGAAGAGGCCGGCACAGGCAGTGCAAAACTCAACTGCCAGCCAACGGATCCTTCCCGGTCACCGTCACCCCCTGCGTCGCCGCGTCGGCACTGGCCCGCAACGCCTCCAGCTCCTCCGCACTGCGCTCGATGTCCGCACGCAGCCGCTGGTATTCCTGGCGATGCCGCTGCCACCAGGCCTTGGTCGAACAATGCCCGCTGACCCCGCGGGCCACCGCCAAACCTCCCACCACCATCTGCAGCAAGCCGACCAGGCCGCCATGGCGCATCCCCTTGCTGAACATCAGCGCCCCCCCGGCCAGCGAGCTGACCCGTTCCAGCCCATGAACATTGTGCTGCGACGATGCCGTCGCGGAATGGATATCGAGCATGGCAAGGCCTCCTCGTGAAGTGTAAGCAGCTGACCCGCTGGCCGCCGTCATCGTTCACTCGGTATGCCGAACGACATCCCCTGTCGCATAGAAGGCTCTGCCATGCACCTTTCAAAGGAGCCGATGTCACTTATGGTCAAGTCCGTGGCGGATCCAGGCAACTTGACCGCCCCCTCGCTGGCGTACCGTGACCGGGCGCGAAGCTCATCCACGCTGGGTTTCGATCCAGGAGCTTCACGTCCCCCCCACAAAGAAAACAAAAGCAGGGATCAGGATGACAACGACAAGCGCGAGTGGCGCCAGCAATCAGCTGGCGCAAGGCTTCAAGCAACGCCATGTGACCATGCTCTCCATCGCCGGGGTGATCGGTGCCGGGTTGTTCATCGGCTCCGGGCACGCCATTGCGGCGGCCGGCCCTTCAGCCATCGTCGCCTATGCACTGGCCGGCGCGCTGGTGGTGCTGGTGATGCGCATGCTCGGGGAAATGGCCGTCGCCAGCCCCGATACCGGCTCGTTCTCCACCTACGCAGACCGCGCCATCGGCCGCTGGGCCGGCTTTACCATCGGCTGGCTGTACTGGTGGTTCTGGGTGCTGGTGATTCCCATCGAAGCCATTGCCGCCGGCGTGGTGCTCAACAACTGGTTCCCGCACATCGATGCCTGGTTCTTCGCCCTGAGCATGACCGTGCTGCTGACCGCCACCAACCTGTTCAGCGTGGCCAAGTACGGCGAGTTCGAGTTCTGGTTCGCCATGCTCAAGGTCATCGCCATCGTCGCCTTCATCGCCCTCGGCGCCGCAGCCCTGGCCGGCGTATTGCCGGGGCGTGAAGTCAGTGGCCTGCCACTTCTGCTGGAGCAGCAGGGCGGCTTCATGCCCAATGGCTGGACCGCGATCATCGGCGCCTTGCTGACCACCATGTTCAGCTACCTGGGCACCGAAGCGGTCACCATCGCCGCCTCCGAATCGAAAGACCCGGCGCGCAACATCGCCAAGGCCACCCGTTCGGTGATCTGGCGCATCAGCGTGTTCTACCTGCTGTCGATCTTCGTGATCATCTCTGTGGTGGCGTGGAACGACCCGCTGCTGCCGGTACAAGGTTCGTACCAGCGAGCGCTGGAAGTCATGAACATTCCTTACGCCAAGCAGCTGGTGGACATCGTGGTACTGGTGGCGGTGGCCAGTTGCCTGAACTCGTCGATCTACATTTCGTCGCGGATGCTCTACTCGCTGAGCAAGCGCGGTGATGCGCCAGGCTTCATCCAGCGCACCTCGAAGGTGGGCGTACCACGTGCGGCGGTGATCGGCAGCACGCTGATCGGCATGCTGGCGACGATCGTCAACTACTTTGCCCCGGCCGAGGTGTTTGCCTTCCTGCTGGCCAGTTCCGGGTCGATCGCGTTGCTGGTGTACCTGGCGATTGCCTTCTCGCAACTGCGCATGCGCGCCATCCTGCAGCGGCAGAATGTCGAGATTGCCTTCCGCATGTGGCTGTACCCATGGCTGACCTATGCAGTGATCGGTTTCATCATCTTTGCCCTCGGCACCATGTTCGTCATGCCCAAGCACCGCATGGAGGTATCGCTGACCCTGGCGCTGGCCCTGGTGATCCTGGTGCTGGGGGTGATTACCAGCAAGCGGCATGCGCGGCGGGAGGCCTTGGCAACCGCGTGAAGGGATTTGTATGAATGGAAGAGAGCCACCTGCCTGCAGGTGGCTTTTTTGTTTGTGCCGGCCCTTTCGCGGGTAAACCCGCTCCCACAGGGGTACCACTGTGCTCAGGTCCTGTGGTGATCCTGTGGGAGCGGGTTTACCCGCGAAAGGGCCGGCAAATTTTGCCCATTTGTCTGATCTGGATAATTTTCTGCCCGGTTTGGCAATGCAGCCCCAAGGGGTGTTTAATCTCACCCCTGAACCCGCTGGACCCCCTGAAAACAAAGGCCCAGACAGATTTCACCGTTCATCGAAAATGCTGTAGACATATTGTCTAACAGTGCCCTATAGTCGTTATACAAATAGTAGACACAGCTCTATGACAACAAAGAAGGCCGCCATGAAAGCCACCGTCCAACCACTCAGTGCAGAAGTGCCGCAGGACCGCAAGGCCGTCCTTGCCGAAGCGCTGCGCCGCCGGATCCTCAGCATGGAACTGGCCCCGGGCGCGGTGGTGGATGAACTGGCCCTGTGCGACGAGTTCGGCCTGTCGCGCCCGCCAGTGCGTGAGCTGCTGCGCCAGATCGCCGCCGAAGGCTACATCGAACTGGAAGCCAACCGCGCGCCACGTGTCGCTGCCATGAACCACGAGTCGCTGCACAGCTTCTTCGTCGCCGCCCCGCTGATCTACATCGCCACCACCCAGCTGGCCGCCACCTATGCCAGCGCCGCCGAGATCGAAGTGCTCAAAGGTATCCAGGCCCTGTTCCGCCAGGCCATCGAAGAGCGCGACGTGGAAAACCGTGTGCTCTACAACGACGCCTTCCACCTGGAAATCGGCAAGATGGCGCACAACGACTACCTGCTGCCAAGCCTGCGTCGCCTGCTGATCGACCACACCCGGCTGGGCAAGATTTTCTACCGCCACCCGACCACCGATGACATGCAGCACGACCTCGAGATCGCCTGCGAGCAGCACGAGCAGATGATCCAGGCCATCGAGCGCCGCGACCCGCAAGCTGCCGGCCAGCTGGTGCGCGAGCACTTCGAGCTGTCGCGCCGGCGCATGGCCGAGTACGCCGCGCCGCAAGGGCTGGATGTACCGATTCAGATATGAGTTACCAAGGTCAGGCAACTGGCGCTGACCACCCGTCGACAACAAGAACCAGGTTAGTGACATGACAAGAATTAGTTCGTTACCTGCCGATGATGCCACCTGTGGCTGGTATCACCTGAGCAAGCCCCGCACGCCAAGGCCGGCCCACAGTGGCCACAGCCAGGCGCGCTGGGTGGTGGTCGGCGCCGGTTTCACCGGCCTGGCTGCCGCACGGCAGCTGGCAACGAACTTCCCGGACGACGAGATCGTGCTGATCGAGGCCCAGGAGGTCGGCTTTGGCACCTCCGGGCGCAACGCCGGCTTTGCCATCGACCTGCCGCACGACATCGGCGCCGAGGACTACATCGGCGACATCGACATCGCCAAGACCATCCTCAAGCTCAACCTGGGTGGCCAGTCCTACATCAAGGAGCTGATCGAGCGCTACGATATCGAGTGCCAGTTCCGCCACTGCGGCAAGTACCAGGCGGCCGTCGAAGACCGCGGCATCGCCGTGCTGGATGCCTACCGCCGCGGCCTGGACAAGCTCGGCCAGCCCTACGAAGTGATCGAAGGCCGCGACCTGCCCGAGCACATCGGCACGCATTTCTACCGCAAGGGCCTGTTCACCCCCGGCACCGCCCTGCTGCAGCCGTCGGCGCTGGTCAAAGGCCTGGCCGACAGCCTGCCGTCCAACGTTTCGCTGTATGAACGCACGCCCATCACCGAGGTCGACTACGGCGACAAGGTAGTGCTGCGTCATGCCAACGGTTCGATCACCGCCGACAAGCTGGTGCTCACCACCAACGCCTTCGGCATGAGCTTCGGCTTCCTCAAGGGCCGCATGCTGCCGGTGTTCACCTACGGCAGCATCACCCGCCCGCTGACCGAGGAAGAGCAGGCGCGCCTGGGCGGCAAACCCTACTGGGGCGTGATCCCGGCCGACCCGTTCGGCACCACCATGCGCCGCACCGTCGACAACCGCCTGCTGATCCGCAACAGCTTCAGCTACAACCCCGACGGGCGCAGCAACCGCAAATACCTGGACCGCTTCGTCCAGCGCCACCGCGAATCGTTCGCCCGGCGTTTCCCGATGCTGCCCGGGGTGAACTTCGAATATACCTGGGGCGGTGCACTGGCACTGTCGCGCAACCACATGGGGTTCTTTGGCAAGTTGGCGCCCAATGTTGTCGGCGCACTGTGCTGCAACGGCCTGGGTGTTACCCGTGGCACTGTCACCGGCAAGTTGCTGGCCGACTGGCTGGCCGGCGACAAGAACGAACTGATCGAGTTCTTGCTCAACGCTCCCGGGCCTTGTGCAAACCCGCCGCAGCCCTTGGTTTCCCTGGGCTTGAACGCCAACCTGATGTGGGGGCAGTTCCGCGCTGGCAAAGAAAGCTGACCGCTGACGGCGTTGCAACTTTGAACACTTGATGCCGGTGGCGATTTAGCCGGCACGGGCACCCTTTGCCCGAAATTGATGATCGGCCAACAGGCCGGTCACCCGGGGCTGAACGCTGTTTTCAGTTTCGCGGGCACGCTCGCCTTGAATATGTGCATGTAACAGAAGTGGCAGGAACAACAATGACAAGTCCAAATGTTTCGATTGAAGATGTACCGATCAACAACTTTCACCAGTTGCTGACCCTGCGTTCCGGTGGCGGCTCGTTCGTCGATGGCTATGTATTGAGCATCATCGGCGTTGCCATGGTGCAGATGTCGGCAGGCCTCAACCTGACCAGTTTCTGGCAGGGCATGATCGCCGCTTCGGCGCTGATCGGCATTTTCTTCGGTGGCTTCTTCGGCGGCTGGTTGACCGACCGCTTCGGCCGCAAGCGCGTGTTCTTCGTCGGCCCGACCCTGTTCATCCTGGCCTCGATCGCGCAGTTCTGGGTGGAATCGGCGATGGTCCTGTTCCTGCTGCGCTTCGCCATCGGCATCGCGGTGGGCATCGAATACCCGGTGGCCACCTCGCTGCTGGTGGAGTTCCTGCCCAAGAAGAACCGTGGCCCACGCCTGGCCACCCTGACCGTGCTGTGGTTCGCCGGTGCCGCCTGCGCCTACATGGTCGGTGAAGCGATCCTGCGCCACGGTGGCGACGATGCCTGGCGCCTGGTGCTGGCCAGTGCCTCGGTGATCGGCGCGCTGCTGTTCGCGATCCGTATAGGCACCCCCGAATCGCCGCGCTGGCTGATCAGCAAAGGCCGTTCGGCCGAAGCCGAGCAGGTGATCAAGCGCGTCTACGGCAGAGATTTCTCGCTGAAGAACCTGCCGGAAGAGCCCAAGACCCGCAAGCTGTCGTTCCTCAGCCTGCTGCACTCCGGCTACGGCAAGCGCATGCTGTTCGTCACCATGTTCTGGACCTGCTCGGTGATCCCGGTGTTCGCCGTCTACGCCTTCGCTCCGAAAGTGTTGGGTGCACTGAACCTGAAAGGGGACTGGGCCGCCATCGGCTCGGTCGCCATCACCTGCCTGTTCGTGGTCGGTTGCATCATCGGCACCCGCCTGCTGAACACCATCGGCCGCCGCACCACGCTGCTGCACAGCTTCTTCTGGTCGGGGCTGGCGTTGCTGGGCCTGGGCGCTTTCAGCAACGGCAACGAGATGCTGATCCTCGCCCTGTTCGGCGCCTACGCCTTGTTCATCGGTGGCGCCCAGGTGTTGCAGCTGGTGTACCCCAACGAACTGTTCCCTACCGAAATCCGTGCCGGTGCCGTTGGTGTGGGCACCTCGATGTCGCGGGTCGGTGCCGCGGTCGGCACCTGGCTGGTGCCCATCGCCCTCGATAGCTATGGCATCGGCGCCACCATGTATGCCGCCGCCGCGGTGACCTTCGTCGGCCTGGCCTTCTCCGTTGCCCTGGCCCCGGAAACCCGCTCGCTCAACCTGCAACAAGCGGCTTCGCTGAGCTGAATTCATGACGACCCGCCGCAGCGTCGATCCGCTGCGGCCTTTACAACACTGAGCAACGCACTGGAGAACCTACCGTGAAATTCGAAGGCATCTACACCCCGGCAATCACTCCGCTGGCTGCGGACGGCTCGATCGACAAGGCGGCGTTCGCCGAGGTCCTCGAATACCTGGTCGAGTCGAAAATCCACGGCGTCATCATTGGTGGCTCCACCGGCGAGTACTACGCCCACACCACCCAGGAGCGCATCGACCTGGCCGCCCAGGCCAAGGACGTGCTGGCCGGCCGCCTGCCACTGATCGTCGGCACCGGTGGCATCCGCACCGAAGACGCCGTGGCTTTCGCCCAGCACGCCAAGGAAATCAAGGCCGATGCACTGCTGGTGGGCACCCCGCCGTACGCACTGCCGACCCAGCAGGAAATCGCCCTGCACGTCAAAGCTGTCGACGCTGCCGCCGGCCTGCCGATCATGCTCTACAACTACCCGGGCCGCATGAGCGTGAGCATGGGCGAAGAGTTCTTCGACGCCGTGGCCGACGTGAAGAACATCGTCGCCATCAAGGAAAGCTCCGGTGACATGGGCCAGTTGCACCGCCTGGCTATCCAGCGCCCGAACATCCAGCTGTCGTGCGGCTGGGACGACCAGGCCCTGGAGTTCTTTGCCTGGGGTGCCAAGAGCTGGGTCTGCGCCGGCTCCAACTTCATCCCGCGCGAGCACGTGGCCCTGTACGAGGCCTGTGTGATCGAGAAGGACTTCGACAAAGGCCGCAAGATCATGGGCGCCATGATGCCGCTGATGGACTTCCTCGAAGGCGGCAAGTTCGTCCAGTCGATCAAGTACGGCTGCGCCCTCAATGGCCTGAGCACCGGTGGCGTACGCAAGCCGCTGTATGACCTGGATGCGGCCGAGAAGCAGGAACTGCAGCGCGTGGTCACTGAACTCAAGCGCAACATCGCACAGATCACCGGAGGTGCTTGAAAATGGCCGATTTGCTGAGCAAGGAACAATACGCGGCCCTCGCCGCCGAACTGCAACTGCGTACCCAGGCGTTCATCGACGGTGAGTTCCGCGATGCCATCTCGGGCAACACCTTCGTCACCACCAACCCGGCCACCGGCAAGCAGCTGGCCGAAGTCGCCGCCTGCGATGTCAACGACGTGAACGTGGCCGTGGCCGCCGCCAAGCGCGTGTTCGAACAGGGCACCTGGTCGAAGATGCAGCCGAACGACCGCAAGCACGTGCTGCTGAAGTTCGCCCAGCTGCTGGAAGACAACGCCCATGAACTGGCCGTGCTGGAAGCGCTGGACAGCGGCAAGCCGGTCAGCGAGTGCCAGAACGTCGACGTGCCGGAAACCATCCACACCATCCGCTGGCACGCCGAGCTGATCGACAAGATCTACGACGCCACGGCCCCGACCGGCAATGCCGCCGTGACCATGGTGGTGCGCGAGGCCATCGGCGTGGTCGGCCTGGTACTGCCGTGGAACTTCCCGCTGCTGATGCTGGCCTGGAAGATTGCCCCGTCGCTGGCCGCCGGTTGCTCGATCGTGGTCAAGCCAGCCAAGGAAACCACCCTCAGCGCCCTGCGCGTGGCCGAACTGGCCCATGAGGCGGGTATTCCTGCAGGCGTGTTCAATCTGGTACCTGGCGGTGGCCGTGAAGTGGGCGAGGCCATTGGCCGCCACATGGACATCCCGATGGTCAGCTTCACCGGCTCCACCGACACCGGCCGCCTGTTCCTGAAGTACGCCGCCGAGTCCAACCTCAAGCGCATCGTCCTGGAGCTGGGTGGCAAGAACCCGGCCGTGGTCATGAACGACTGCGAGGACCTGGACGAAGTGGCCCAGTTCGTCACCGCCGGTGCGTTCTGGAACATGGGCGAAAACTGCTCCGCTTCTTCGCGCCTGATCGTGCACAAGGACGTGAAGGACCAGCTGCTGGGCCTGATCGCCAAGCACCTGAAGGACTGGAAGCTGGGCGACCCGCTGGACCCGGACAACCGCCTGGGCGCCATGGTCAGCAAGTCGCACTTCGAGAAGGTCAAGTCGTACCTGGAATACGCCGCCGAGCACAAGCTCAGTATCGTCCAGGGTGGCGAGACCGAGGACGGCGTGTTCGTGCAGCCGACCATCGTCGACAACGTTGGCCGCGACAACAAGCTGTTCGTCGAGGAAATCTTCGGCCCGGTGCTGAGCGTGACCAGCTTCGAGACCATCGACGAGGCGATCGAGCTGGCCAACGACACCGTCTACGGCCTGGCGGCCTCGGCCTACACCGGCAGCCTGCGCAATGCGCTGCGCCTGTCGCGTGAAATCCGCGCGGGCGTGGTTACGGTCAACTGCTTCGGCGAAGGGGATGTCACCACGCCGTTCGGTGGCTACAAGGAGTCCGGCTTCGGTGGGCGCGACAAGTCCATCTGGGCCCATGACCAGTATACGGAGCTGAAGACCATCTGGATCAACGCTTCGTGACCTGAGCAAGACCGGTGCTGTTCTGACGGAGTTCGGCACCTGGCCGCCCTGTGTTGTCAGTGCCGGCCTCTTCGCGGGTAAACCCGCTCCCACAGCGAATGCACAGTCTGTGGGAGCGGGTTTACCCGCGAAAGGGCCGGTCCTGCTGCCGCAGTGGCGGCTTTTTTATTACTTGAACTTGGGCCCCGAACGGGTATTCAGCCCCTTGGCCATGCGGTCATACAGCACCACATTCACCGTCGCTGCCAGGTTCATGCAGCCCTCGGTCGGAATGTAGATGGTCTCTTCGCACCACGCCCGCACATCGGCACTGAGGCTGCCGTCTTCCGGCCCGAAGATGTAGATGGCCCGGTCCGGGTGGGTGTATTCCGGCAATGGCCGCGCGCCTTCCACCAATTCCACAGCCACCGGCGTGCAGCCCAGCGGGATGATGCGCTGCAGGTCGTCGATGCCGATCAGCGGGATGTCGTAGTGCACGCGCTTGGTGTCGGTGACGAAGTCACGGGCACGCTCGTAGCGTTTGCCGGTGTAGAACACCGAATTGACGCCGTAGCAACCCGCGGCGCGCATCACCGAGCCGACGTTTTCTGCCGACTTGGGGTTGAACAGGCCGATGCAGCTGTATCGTTTGTTTGCCACGTACCGGGGCCCTTCGCGAAAAAAAGCGCGATTATACGGGCTGCCCGGTAGCAGCGGGGGGCGAATCGATGGTCAGTCTTTCTTCAGCATGCCCGCCAGCCCGGCGAACGGGTTGTGGGTGGCCTTGGCGATGCTCGGGGTGCTGGTGGAGCCTTCGCTGAAGTACTGCTGGTCGGTGTAGCGCGAGTGCTCGTTGTCGTGGCAGTACAGGCACAGCAGCTCCCAGTTGGAGCCGTCCTGCGGGTTGTTGTCGTGGTTGTGGTCGCGGTGGTGCACGGTCAGCTCGCTCAGGCGCTTGCCGGAGAACTCGCGGGCGCAGCGGCCGCAGACGTGCGGGTACATTTTCAGGGCCTTGTCGCGGTAACCCATTTCCTTGTCGCGCTTGGCATCGGCCAGGATGCGGTCCAGGCGCGCGGTGGCGGCGGCGGAAGAGGTGGAGCTCATGGTGTTTCCTTTGTTCTGATCAGGCAAATGACGGTTATGCATTGAGTCTAGCGCGCTTGCGGGGCAGGCGGACAGGCGAAAGCCGTGATTTAGGCGTAGCCTGTAGGAAGGTTCCCGACAGGAGGTTGCTGATGTTTCGCGCGATCCTCGTTGTGCTGTTGTTCGCCGGCCTGCCCATGGCCGAAGCTGCCAGCACGCCACCCCGGTTGAGCACGCCGGTGCCCGGTGCACCGGGTACCCCTACGCCTACGCCATATCCGCAGATTACCCCGAGTACGCCGCCCAAGGCCTATGACAGCCAGCCGGGGGCGCCACTGTTGCCGCCGATGCCGGTGCCCGGGCCGCCGAAGGACCAGCCATTGCCGGGGTTGCGCCAGGACCCGCCGAAGCCGGCGGTGCAGGATGATTGACTTAGAGGGCCGTGTTGGCTTTGGGATTTTGGGGCTGCTTTGCAGCCCATCGCGACACAAGGCCGCTCCTACAGGGATCGCGCAGGATTCAGGACATGCGCTATCCCTGTAGGAGCGGCCTTGTGTCGCGAAAGGGGCGCAAAGCGCCCCCAGCTTTCTCAAACGATACCTAGCTCACCAAACACGAACGCATATTCCAAGGCCACATCCTTGAGCCCCTGATACCGCCCGCTCATCCCGCCATGCCCAGCCCCCATCTCGGTCTTGAGCAGCAGCAGGTTGTCGTCGGTCTTGTGCGTACGCAGCCGCGCCACCCACTTGGCCGCTTCCCAGTACTGCACGCGGCTGTCGTTGTAGCCCGCCACTACCAGCATCGCCGGGTAGGCCTGTGGCTTCACGTTCTCGTATGGTGCGTAGGCCTTGATCCGCTCATACACCTCCGGTTCCTCAGGGTTGCCCCATTCGTCGTACTCGGTCACGGTCAGCGGCAGCTCGGGGTCGAGCATGGTGTTGAGCACGTCGACGAACGGCACTTCGGCAATCGCACAGCGGAACAGCTCGGGGCGCAGGTTGAGCACCGCGCCCATCAGCAGGCCACCGGCGCTGCCGCCACTGATGGCCAGGCGGTCGGCAGCCGTGACACCCTCGGCGATCAGGTGCTCGGCACAGGCGATGAAGTCGCTGAAGGTGTTGTGCTTGTGCTCCTGCTTGCCGGCGCGGTACCAGGCTTCGCCCAGTTCGCCGCCGCCACGCACATGGGCGATGGCAAAGGCCACGCCGCGCTCCAGCAGGCTCAGGCGCGCGTGCGAGAACCACGGGTCGAGGCTTTCGCCATAGGCGCCGTAGCCATACAGGTACAGCGGCACGGTCTGGCCCAGGTCCTGGCGGCGGCGCACCAGGCTGATCGGCACCCGGGTGCCGTCCGCTGCGGTAGCCCACAGGCGCTCGCTGACATAGTCGTCGGCATCGAACGGCCCCAGCACCGGGGTTTGCTTGAGCACCGCCTGGGCACCGCTGGCCAGCTCCAGCTGGCGTACCTGGGCCGGGCGGTTGAGTGCTTCGTAGCGCAGGCGCAGGCGCAGGCGTGGGCTGGCGAACTCCAGGCTGTCCTGCACGTACAGGCTGTAGGCCGCGTCGGGCAGTTCGACGCGGTAGGCCGCCAGGCCCTGCGGGCGTACCTCGATGATCGGCAGGCCGCCTTCGCGCAGGCTCAGGGTCAGCGCGCCGGCATTCAGGCTGAGGCCTTCGAGCATGATCGCGTCGCGGTGCGCTACCAGCACCTGCCATTGCTCACGGCTGGGCACCGGTGCGACCGGGGCGTGGTACAAGGCGAAGTTGATGCCGTCCTGGTTGGTGCGGATGAACCAGCGCCACTGGCCGTCGAGCTGGCCGTGGTCGGGGAAGTACTCGTGGCCTTCGACCCGTGGCGCCAGGCAGGTGAACGGTGCCTGCGGGGTTTCCGCGTCCAGTACCCAGGCTTCGCTGGTGGTCTTGCTGTTGAGCAGCAGCACCAGCTGGCGTTCGGAGCTGGTGCGGTAGCAGTGCAGGAAGAAGCGCCCGTCGGGCTCCTCGAACACGGTCTGCGCGCCTTCGTTGCCCAGGGTGTGGCGACGCAGGCGCCACGGGCGGTGGGTGTCGTCCAGTTCGGCGAAGAACAGCGTCTGGCTGTCGTTGGCCCAGGTCAGGCTGCCGTCGCAGTCGTCGAAGGGCAGGGTAGTGACGCTGCCACTGGCCAGGTCCTTCACGTACAGGGTGAAGATTTCGTCGCCGCTGGTGTCCAGGCTGTAGGCCAGCAGGCGGTGGTCGGGGCTGACGTTGAACGCGCCGAGGGACAGGAAGCCGCCATTGGCCAGGGCGTTGGGGTCGAGCAGTAGTTGCTCCTGGCTTTCATCGACCGTGTTGGAGTCGTCGGCCGGACGCGGGCAGCGGTAGTGGCGCGGGTACTCGTCGCCCGCGGTGGTACGGGTGTAGTACAGGTAGGGGCCCCAGGGCGCCGGCAGCGACAGGTCGGTTTCCAGGATGCGGCCCTTGATCTCTTCGAACAGTTGTTCGCGCAGCGGCGCCTGGTCGGCCAGGCAGGCTTCCTGGTAGGCGTTCTCGGCCTGCAGGTAGGCAAGCACCTCGGGGGTGTCACGCTGTTGCAGCCAGGCGTACGGGTCGCTGGCCTGGGCCTGGTGGGCAATCGGGGGTTGGGGCTTGGTTGGCATTGAGGATCTCTTGATTGGGGTTGCCTGTGCCGGCCTCTTCGCGGGCTTGCCCGCTCCCACAGGGACCGCACAGCTTTCAAGAACTGTGGTGTTCCTGTGAGAGCCACAGGCACTGCACAGTTTCAAGATCTGTGGTGATCCTGTGGGAGCGGGTTTACCCGCGAAGAGGCCGGTACAGGCAAACGCTGTCTGCGCCCGGAAAAGTGTTTATCATAGGCATCTCTTTGCCTGGCTTGCACGAACACCATGACCGAGAACGACTACACCCTCGCCTGGGGCCTTTACGCCGTTGCCGCCCTGGGCTGCCTGATGGTGGGCTTCAAGCTCACCGGCTGGATGTGGCGCTGGCTGCGCGAACCGCTACGGGTGGTGCTGGCGGTGCTGCTGCTGACCCCGACCATCGTCGACCCGGTCAAGGACAGTTTTGCCCCGGCCATTGCCATCACCGCCCTGGATGTCGCCTTCAAGGTCGGCAACAACGCCTGGCGCGCGGTATCCGACTTCGCCATGTACGGCATGGGCGCGTTTTCCCTGTATTTCCTTTTCGTACTGCTGCGCTTGCCGCTGGAAAAGCGCGCCCGCGAGCGCCGCGCGCAGGCCGAGGCCGCTGCCCAGCGCCAGGCTGCCGAAGATGACCAGCTTGGCGCCCAGGGCCCGCTGGCCGCAGAGCGCCGCGACCGTTACCGTGATGCGCCACCCCCTGCCGCCCCAGCCGTCTCCCGAGGCGGCGGCCGGGTCGAGCCCCGTCTGTAAGCGGAGACACGCCTATGTGCGAACTGCTGGGCATGAGTGCCAACGTCCCCACCGACATCGTCTTCAGCTTCACCGGCCTGATGCAGCGCGGCGGCCGTACCGGCCCGCACCGTGACGGCTGGGGCATCGGCTTCTACGAAGGCCGTGGCCTGCGCCTGTTCCAGGACCCGGCCGCGAGCAGCGAGTCGGAAGTGGCCAACCTGGTGCAGCGTTACCCGATCAAGAGCGAAGTGGTCATCGGCCACATCCGCCAGGCCAACGTGGGCAAGGTGTGCCTGTCCAACACCCACCCGTTCGTGCGGGAGATGTGGGGCCGCAACTGGTGCTTCGCGCACAATGGCCAGCTGGGCGACTTCAAGGGCCAGGCCAGTTTCTACCGGCCGGTGGGCGATACCGACAGCGAGGCGGCCTTCTGCGACCTGCTCAACCGCATCCGCAGCGCCTTCCCCGAGCCCGTGCCGGTGGAACAGCTGCTGCCGGTGCTGGTCGAAGCCTGTGCCGGCTACCGCGGCCAGGGCGTGTTCAACTGCATGCTTAGCGACGGCGACTGGCTGTTCTGCTTCTGTTCGACCAAGCTGGTGCACATTACCCGCCGGGCACCTTTTGGTGCGGCGCGGTTGAAGGATGTCGACCTGATCGTCGATTTTCACACCGAAACCACCCCTAACGACGTGGTCACGGTGATCGCCACCGAGGCCTTGACCGAGAACGAGACCTGGCAGCGCTATGAGCCGGGTCAGTGGGCCCTGTGGCGGCACGGCGAGTGCGTGGCGCACGGCCAAAGCTAAGGACGCGGCATGTTCAGAAGTTACCTGCGGTTGCTGTTGTTTACCTTCGGCCTGCTGGCCGGTATCCAGGTCCCGGGGCTGGTGAAGGACTACAGCCAACGGGTCGAGGCGCACCTGTTCGAATCACGCGAGGCGCTCGACGGCTTCCGGCAGACCGCCGAACGCTTCTTCAATGGTGACCTGCAGGCGCTGCTGCGGCATTACCGCAGCAGCGACGACCCGGTGTTCAACAGTGATGCCAACAGCATCGAAAGCCTGATGATCCGCAACGAACTGCTGGAAAACGAATGGCAGGCGCTGCAAGCGCCATGGGCGCAGCGTACCTGGCACGTGCTGGTACAGGCCGACCCGCAGTTGCGCGAAGAAACCCTCAATGGCTACAGCTACCAGATCCTGCTGGTGCCCGAGGCGATTGGCTGGGGGCTTGGTGCAGGGTTTGTGCTGGCCTTCGTGGTCGAGAGCCTGTTGCTGGCGATTGGCTGGGTGATCCTGGGCGGGCGGCGTGGGGCGGTGAAAGAGAGCTGGCGCTGAGCTGATTCGATTTGCCCGAGCGACGCGGTCCTTGTAGGAGCGGCCTTGTGTCGCGAAATGGCCGCAAAGCGGCCACAGGGTTCTGCAGCGCTGCACTAATTGCTGGGGCTGCTCTGCAGCCCTTTCGCGACACAAGGCCGCTCCTACAGGGGCTGCGCCAGTCGTTCAAAAGTGAGTCAGCAGGTGAAAAGGTATTCAGTCAGACCAACACGATCCGCTGCCCACCCACATCCCGCGCATACCTCTCCAGCACCTGCCGGCAAACCCCGACCACTTCATCCACCAACGCCACCCCGGTCTGCCAGGCCACCACCAGCTCCAGGCTCGGCGGCGGTTGCAGCCCCTGCAGTAATACCAGTTCACCCCGGCTCAACTCGGCATCCACCAGCGCCGGCGGCAACGCACCAATGCCAAACCCGTCGCGCAACAGCCGGGTAATCGCCGCCACCGAGTTCACGCAGTTCAGCCGCGGCGTTTCGGCCCCGGTACTCAGCAGCAGGCTCAGCACTTCCTGGTGCGGCCGCGAGTTCTTCGAGAAGGTGATGATGCGCTCACGCCCAAGCTCGGCCAGTGAGGCGTAGTCGCGGTGCTGGTGCGAGCCGGCGGCCACCACCCAACCCATCGGGTAGCGCGCCAGGTCCAGGCTGCGGATCGACTGCTCGCGCAGCAGGTCGGTCTGCAGGATCACGTCGAGAAAGCCCTTCTGCAATTGCTCGCGAAGGTTCAGTGCAGTGTCGGCCACCAGTTCGATTTCCACCTGCGGGTAACGCTCGGTCAGCTCCGCCACCAGCGCGCTCATCCAGGTGTGGATCACCGTGTCCATCACCCCGATACGGATGCGCCCGACCTTGGCCCGGTCGCTGTCCAGCGACTGTTTCATGGCCTTGGCGGTTTCCAGCATGCGCTCGGCATATTCCAGTACCTTGCCGCCCTCCGGGGTCAGGCTGACGCCGCGTGAGTCGCGCAGCAGCAGCTTAACGCCCAGGTCAGCCTCCAGCGCGGCAATGCGGCTGGACACCGAGGCCTGGGTGGTGAACAGCTTTTCCGCGGTCAGGCGAAAGCTCTTGAGCCGGGCGACCCAGACGAAGGTTTCGAGGAAGCGAAGGTTCATGATCAGTTTTTCTTGTTCCAGACCGGCGGTTTTTCTCGTTGGACGCAAATGGCGCGGCCTCTGAACAATGGCAGCCAGGCCGCGACTCATTGTCGCCCATAAAACAATACCAACAAGCCGAGGCAAGCATGAACCCCACCGGCGTGCAGCAGCAGGTCAGTTCCCCATCTTCGTCCGGGCCTTTCGCCTGGTATCGCGACATCGACTCACAGCAGCGCCGGACGTTCTGGAGCTGCAAGATCGGCTACGGCCTGGATGGCATGGACACACAGATGCTCAGCTTCGTCATTCCGACGCTGATCATGCTGTGGGGCATCACCACCACCGAAGCCGGGTTGATCCACACCAGCACCTTGATCGCCTCGGCCGTGGGTGGCTGGGTGGCCGGCATTCTCTCCGACCGCATTGGCCGCGTGCGCACCCTGCAACTGACGGTGGTGTGGTTTGCCTTCTTCACCTTCCTCTGCGGCTTCGCCCAGAACTACGAACAGCTGCTGATCGCCCGTACCCTGATGGGCTTCGGCTTTGGCGGTGAGTGGACCGCCGGCGCGGTGCTGATTGGCGAGGTGATCCGCGCCCAGGACCGTGGCAAGGCGGTGGGCATGGTGCAGTCCGGCTGGGCGCTTGGCTGGGGCCTCACCGCCATCCTCTACGCGCTGCTGTTCTCCTGGCTGCCGACAGAGCAGGCCTGGCGCGCGCTGTTCCTGCTGGGCCTGGTACCGGCGATCTTCGTGATCTTCGTCCGCCGCCTGGTCAAGGACCCCGAGGTATACCGCGAGGCCAAGGCGGTGGAAAACGCCGAGGCACCTGCGCAGTTCTACGAGATCTTCGCCCCGGGCATGCTCTGGACCACCGTGCGTGCGTCCCTGCTGACCACCGGCGCGCTGGGCGGCTACTACGCCATTACCTCGTGGCTGCCGACCTTCCTCAAGAACGAGCGCGGCCTGAGCGTGCTGGGCACCGGTGGCTACCTGGCCATGGTGATCGTCGGCTCCTACGTCGGCTATGTGGTCAGTGCGTACCTGTCCGACCTGCTGGGGCGCAAGAAGAACTTCATCCTGTTCGCCGTGGGCTCGTTCGTCATCGTGCTGCTGTACACGCAAATGCAGGTCAGCGACGGCGTGATGCTGTGGCTGGGCTTCCCGCTGGGCTTCTTCGCCTCGGGCATCTTCAGCGGCATGGGCGCGTTCCTCACCGAACTGTTCCCCACGCGTATCCGCGGTTCGGGGCAGGGCTTCTGCTACAACATCGGCAAGGTTATCGCGGCACTGTTCCCGCTGCTGATCGGCGTGCTCGGCCAGAAGGTACCGCTGGGCCTGGGTATCGGCGTGTTCTCCGCCGTGTCCTACGGGGTGGTGATCGTGGCGGCGCTGAGCCTGCCGGAAACCCGCGGCAAACAGCTGCAGGCGCGTTAAGGTAGGCATATGAACAACGACAACGGAGGCCGTGCGGTGGAACGCCTGCTACTCAATTGCGACATGGGCGAGAGTTTCGGCAGCTGGCGCATGGGCCTGGATGCCGAAGTCATGCCCTACATCGATTGCGCCAACATCGCCTGCGGCTACCACGCCGGCGACCCCAGCATCATGCGCCGCACCGTGGCCCTGGCGCTGGAGCACGGCGTGACCATCGGCGCGCACCCGGCCTACCCGGACCTGGTCGGCTTCGGCCGCCGCTCCATGGCCTGCAGCCCGGAGGAAATCCGCGACCTGCTGCATTACCAGATCGGTGCGCTGGACGGCATCTGCAAAGTGTTGGGCGGCCGCGTGGCCTACGTGAAACCCCATGGCGCGCTGTACAACGACATGATGGCCGACCCGCTCAAGCTGCGTACCGTACTGGAGGCAGTGGCGGCCTATGGCGGCGGCCTGCCGCTGATGCTGATGGCCACCGCCGACAACCGCGCCGCCCAGGCCCTGGGTGATGAGATTGGCGTGCCGCTGTGGTTCGAAGCATTCGCCGACCGCGCCTACACCGCCAGTGGGCACCTGGTGTCGCGGCGCCTGCCCGGCGCGGTGCACCACGACCCGGCGCTGGTGGTGGAGCAGGCCGTGCGCCTGGCCCGTGGCGACACGCTGGTGGCGGACGATGGCAGTGCGTTGAGGCTGGCGGCCAGCACCCTGTGCGTACACGGCGACAACGACAGTTCGGTTGCGGCAGTGCGGCAGATTCGCCAGGCCCTCGATGCCCTGGAGTCGCGATGAAGCCGCGTATTGAAGTTGTGGCCATCGACAGCCTGATGGTGCGCCTGTTTGATTCGATCGACGAGGGCAACATGCCGTGGATGCTTGCCGCCAGCCAGCGCCTGCGTGCAGCGTTCGGCGAGCACTTGCTGGACCTGGTGCCGTCCTACACCACGCTGATGGTGCAGTTCGACCTGCCACCGGGTGAGGCGAGGGCACTGATCATCCGTGCGCTGGAGGGCTTGCAGCCAGACACGGGCAGCGGTGGCCGCCGCCATGAGATCCCGGTGTGGTACGACGCCAGCGTCGGCCCGGAGCTGCCGGTGTTGGCGGCCCGCAGTGGCTTGAGTGAAGCAGAGGTGATCCGTTTGCACAGCGAGCGCGAGTACCCGGTGTTCGCCCTGGGTTTCGCCCCCGGTTTCGGCTTCATGGGCCTGGTGGACGAACGCCTGGCCAGCCCGCGCCTTAGCACCCCGCGCAAGCGCGTGGCGGCCGGCAGCGTCGGCATTGCCGAGCGCCAGACGGCGGCCTATCCGGCGGTATCGCCGGGGGGTTGGAACCTGATCGGGCGTACCCCGGTGCGCCTGTTCGACCGTGAACGCGAGGGCTACAGCCTGTTGCAACCCGGTGACCGGGTGCGCTTCGTGCCGGTTTCGCGCAGCGAGTTCGTGGTGTTGGGCGGTGATGTGGAGGCACAAGCATGAAGCAGTTGAAGATCGAGGCCAGTACGCCGCTGTGCCAGTTGCAGGATGCCGGGCGCTTCGGCGTACGCCACCTGGGCGTGACCCAGGGCGGGGCGCTGGACTGGGTGGCGATGCACTGGGCCAACTGGCTGCTGGGCAACCCGTTGGCGGCGCCGGTGGTCGAGGTGGCGCTAGGTGGTTTCTGTGTGGTCGCAGAGCAGGATTGTGTGCTGGCCCTGGCCGGTGCCGACCTGGATGCGCGGGTCGATGATCAGCCGCTGGCGCCCTGGCGCAGCTTTGCGTTGGTCAAGGGGCAGCGGTTGACCCTGAAGCAGCCGAAGCAGGGCGTGCGGGCCTACCTGGCAGCACCTGGCGGCTTCCTGGGCGAGGATGTGCTGGGCAGCCGTGCCACGGTCGTGCGGGAGGAACTGGGCGGTATCGATGGCCAGGGCTCTGCGCTCGGCAAAGGCCAGCTGCTGGCATTTTCCAGCGCTTCAGCGGCCTTGCGTGAGGTACCGGCAGCGCTGCGGCCACAGTACGCACAAAAGCCTGTGCTTGACCTGGTGATCGGCGCACAGATCGGTGACTTCAGCGGTACCAGCCTGTTCGAGGCGTTCAACCGCGAGTGGACGCTGGACAGCCGTGCCGACCGCATGGGCATCCGCCTGCTGGGGCCGCAGTTGGTCTACCAGGGCGCACCGATGATTTCCGAGGGGATTCCGCTGGGGGCGGTGCAGGTGCCGCCGGATGGGCAGCCGATCGTGTTGCTCAATGACCGGCAGACCATTGGCGGCTATCCGCGGCTGGGGGCATTGACGCCGTTGGCGCTGGCGCAACTGGCGCAGTGCATGCCGGGGGCGGTGGTGCGGTTCCGGGCGGTGGTGCAGGATGAGGCGTGGCGGGAGCAGCAGGCTTACGGTGCGCGTTGGCATTGAGATTTTTGGGGCTGCCTTGCAGCCCTATCGCGACACAAGGCCGCTCCTACAAGGTTACGCGATCTCCTGTAGGAGCGGCCTTGTGTCGCGATAGGGCCGCAAAGCGGCCCCATACTTACTTGGATAGATAGCGCATCCCTTCCTCCAACCCCTGCAAGGTCAGCGGGTACATCTTGTCCTCGATCAAGTCCCGCACCAGGTGGGTCGATGCGGTGTAGTCCCAGGCCTGCTTCGGGTACGGGTTGATCCAGATGATCTTCCTGAATTTTTCCATGAAACGCTGCATCCACACATACCCGGCCTCTTCGTTCCAGTGCTCCACGCTGCCACCCGGCTGGGTAATCTCGTAGGGCGCCATGGCCGCGTCGCCGACGAACACAACCTTGTAGTCATCGCCGTACTTGTGCAGCAGGTCGAAGGTGGAATAGCGCTCCGAGGTGCGGCGCAGGTTGTTCTTCCACACCGACTCGTACACGAAGTTGTGGAAGTAGTAGTACTCCAGGTGCTTGAACTCGGTCTTGCACGCCGAGAACAGTTCTTCGCAGACCTTGACGTGGGCGTCCATCGAGCCACCGATGTCGAACAGCAACAGCAGCTTCACCGTGTTGCGCCGCTCGGGGCGCATCTGGATGTTCAGCAGCCCGGCATCCCGCGCGGTGTGGTCGATGGTGCCGTCGATGTCCAGCTCTTCGGCGGCGCCTTCACGGGCGAACTTGCGCAGCCGGCGCAAGGCCAGCTTGATGTTGCGCGTGCCCAGCTCCACCTGGTCGTCCAGGTTCTTGTATTCGCGCTGGTCCCACACCTTCACCGCCTTGCCCTGGCGCTTGCCGGCCTCGCCCACGCGGATGCCCTCGGGGTTGAAGCCGCCCGAGCCGAACGGGCTGGTGCCGCCGGTGCCGATCCACTTGTTGCCGCCTGCGTGACGCTCCTTCTGCTCCTCGAGGCGCTTCTTGAACTCTTCGATCAGCTTGTCCAGGCCGCCCAGCGACTGGATCTGCGCGCGCTCCTCATCGGTCAGCGAACGCTCGAACTCCTTGCGCAGCCAGTCTTCGGGAATCAACGCCTCGATATGCCGATCGAGGTTTTCCAGGCCCTTGAAGTAGGCGGCGAAGGCGCGGTCGAACTTGTCGAAGTGGCGCTCGTCCTTCACCAGGATGGCGCGGGCGAGGTAGTAGAACTCGTCCATGTCGGCGAACACCACGCGCTTTTGCAGGGCCTGGTGCAGGTCGAGCAGTTCGCGTACCGACACCGGCACCTTGGCCGCGCGCATTTCATTGAACAGGTTGAGCAGCATGGCCCGGCTCCTGTCAGCGGTTGCCGCGCCGGCTCATGAAGGCCAGGCGCTCGAGCAGTTGTACGTCCTGCTCGTTCTTCACCAGCGCGCCGGCCAGCGGTGGAATGGCCTTGGTCGGGTCGCGTTCGCGCAGCACCGCTTCACCGATGTTGTCTGCCATCAGCAGCTTGAGCCAATCGACCAGTTCGGAGGTGGACGGCTTTTTCTTCAGGCCTGGTACCTTGCGCACGTCGAAGAACACGTCCAGCGCCTCGCTGACCAGCGACTGGCTGATGTTCGGGTAGTGCACGTCGACGATCTGCTGCAGGGTGGTGCGGTCGGGGAAGGCGATGTAGTGGAAGAAGCAGCGGCGCAGGAAAGCGTCCGGCAGCTCCTTTTCGTTGTTGGAGGTGATGATGATGATCGGGCGCTGTCTGGCCTTGATGGTCTCGTCGATTTCGTAGACGTAGAACTCCATCTTGTCGAGTTCTTGCAGCAGGTCGTTGGGGAACTCGATGTCAGCCTTGTCGATTTCGTCGATCAGCAGGATGACCCGTTCCTCGGCCTCGAAGGCCTCCCACAACTTGCCCTTTTTCAGGTAATTGCGCACATCGTGGACTTTGTCCACGCCCAGCTGCGAGTCACGCAGGCGGCTGACCGCGTCGTACTCGTAGAGGCCCTGGTGGGCCTTGGTGGTGGACTTGATGTGCCAGGTGATCAGGCGCGCACCGAACGAGGCTGCCAGCTGCTCGGCGAGCATGGTCTTGCCGGTGCCGGGTTCGCCCTTGACCAGCAAGGGGCGTTCGAGGGTGATGGCCGCGTTTACCGCCAGTTTCAGATCGTCTGTGGCGACGTAGTCGCGGGTGCCTTCGAACTTCATGGGTCTGTCCTCTGCCGTATGCCTGTCAGGGCCTCTTCGCGGGCACGCCCGCTCCCACAGGAATTGCACAAACTTCCGGATCTGTGGGGTACCTGTGGGAGCGGGCGTGCCCGCGAAGAGGCCCAACACCTGTTTTCGATTTGTCACCGACTATAACGCGGGGTTCGCCGACTGGAAACGCAGACCAGGTATTCAGTCCCTGAATGCCCCGTCACTCGATCCTAGTCGGAATCCGGCGCGTCACGCTCATACCGCGCATTGAACGCCTGAATGAACCCGTTGCGCAGGATCTGCAGAAACGCCTCGAAGGCGCTGATATCCTGCTTGTGCACGCTACCGCTGAGCTCTACCCGGGTCGCGAACTGGTTCTTCGGCTGGTTCTTCAATACCGTCTCGGTCGCGCCCACCATCGCTTCCCAGACTGAGCGGAAGAAGCCTTTGTCCTTTTCCTGCACATCCTGCTGCCAGTCGAACACATCCACATCCCGCAACAGTGGCTTGATGTACCCATTCAATCGGCCGTTGGTCGCCTCGGCCTCTATCACCACATCGCCGTGCCCGGCATTGAAGTCGAACTTGCCGTATGCGCTGGCGAAGTCGTTGAGCTTGCGCAACTCGATACCCGTGGCGCGCAGGCGGAACTCGAAGTCGTCGAAATCGCTGAACGGGTCGAAGGTGGCGCGACTTTCCACCTTGGCATCGCCTACGATCAGCGCCGTGCCATCAAAGCTGGCATCACGTCGGCCCTTTTCGTCACGGATGTTGGTGAGGTTGCGAATACTGGCATCGAGCTGAGTGGCCTTCAGGTTGACGGGTGGCTTGGAGTTGAAGTTGCGGAAAGTCAGCACGCCTTTGTCGATGCGAACCTCGTTAAGGGTGATCGGCAGCAGTTTTTCCAGTTGCTGGCGCCAGTCGGTGCCCTGACCGGTCTGCGAGTTCTGTTTGTTGCCGCCATCGACGAAGTTGAGCTCCGGCCGGTCGAACACCACTTCGGCAACTACTGCGCGGTCGTACCACAAGGCGTGCCAGCTCACCGACAGGTCGATCAGCGGCGCGTCGAGAAACGGCACCGGTACCTTGCCGGTGGTCTTGACGATCTTCAGCCCATTGATCTGGTACGCGCCGCGCCACCAGGCCAGGTCCACATCGGCCACCTGGCCACGGTAGTCGCCCATGTCGGCCAGTTTGTCGTTGAGGTAGTCGCGCACCAGGTAGGGCAGGGCCAGATGCAGCGCCACCAACAGCACGATCAGGCTGGCCAGGCCGATCAGCGGCCAGCGATAACGGGCTCTCATCGAAGTGTCTCCAACGCAGGATATGCGGTTGACCGCAACGAGTCCGCGTCAGTTCGAACAGGCTTTACGGGCCACCGGCCCGGGCTTACCCTTGAGGTCTTTCCCTGCTTTTTTTCATGCCAAGGACCCCTGCCATGAGCCGTATCTTTGCAGACAACGCCCACTCCATCGGTAACACGCCGCTGGTGCAGATCAACCGCATTGCCCCGCGCGGCGTGACCATCCTGGCCAAGATCGAAGGGCGTAACCCGGGCTATTCGGTCAAATGCCGCATCGGCGCGAACATGGTCTGGGACGCCGAAAGCAGCGGCAAGCTCAAGCCGGGCATGACCATCGTCGAACCCACCTCGGGCAACACCGGCATCGGCCTGGCCTTCGTCGCCGCCGCCCGTGGCTACAAGCTGATGCTGACCATGCCCGCCTCCATGAGCCTGGAGCGCCGCAAGGTGCTGAAGGCGCTGGGGGCCGAGCTGGTGCTGACCGACCCGGCCAAGGGCATGAAGGGCGCCATCGAGAAGGCCAACGAAATCGTCGCCTCCGACCCGGCCCAGTACTTCCTGCCGGGCCAGTTCGAAAACCCGGCCAACCCGGCGATCCACGAAAAAACCACCGGCCCGGAAATCTGGAACGACACTGACGGCGCGGTCGATGTGCTGGTGGCGGGCGTCGGCACCGGCGGCACCATCACCGGTGTTTCGCGCTACATCAAGCATACGCAGGGCAAGGCGATCCTGTCGGTGGCGGTGGAACCAGTGGCATCGCCGCTGATCAGCCAGACCCTGGCCGGCGAAGAGCTCAAGCCCAGCCCGCACAAGATCCAGGGCATCGGCGCAGGCTTTGTGCCGAAGAACCTCGACCTGTCGATCGTCGACCAGGTGGAAACGGTGACCGACGAAGAGTCCAAGGCCATGGCCATCCGCCTGATGCAGGAAGAGGGCATCCTCTGTGGCATTTCCTGTGGTGCGGCGATGGCAGCGGCCGTGCGCCTGGCCGAAAAGCCGGAAATGCAGGGCAAGACCATCGTCGTGATTCTGCCGGACTCCGGTGAGCGCTACCTGTCGAGCATGCTGTTCAGCGACATGTTCAGCGAGCAGGAAAACCAGCAGTAATGGCCTTGCCGCTGATCCCGCGCAACGTTCGGCGGCTTGGTTTATTGCAAAATCTTCATGATTGAGTTGCTGCCAGGGCTGTTTTTACCCTGGCGGCATCAGTTTATGATGGCAGGATGATTTATCGGAGTGCAGGGCGCGCAGCCCTGTTTCTTCCTCAAGGAGTGAAAGCATGACCTTTTCCTTTGCAGCCAAGGCGGGTGTCTTGCTGGTGTTTTTTGGCAGCGTGCTGTTCGTGCACCTGCGCGGCAAGGCTCGCTTGCCGGTGTTGCGCCAGTTCGTCAACCATTCGGCGCTGTTCGCCCCTTATAACAGCCTGATGTACCTGTTTTCCGGCGTACCGTCCAAGCCCTACCTGGACCGCCAGCGCTTCCCCGAGCTGGACGTGCTGAAGGACAACTGGCAGGAAATCCGCGAAGAGGCCATGCGCCTGTTCGACGAGGGCTACATCCGCGCCGCCGAGAAGGATAACGACGCAGGCTTCGGTTCGTTCTTCAAGAAAGGCTGGAAGCGCTTTTACCTGAAGTGGTACGACAAACCGTTGCCTTCTGCCGAAACCCTTTGCCCGCGTACCGTCGAGCTGGTCAGCAGCATACCCAACGTCAAGGGCGCGATGTTCGCCCTGCTGCCCGGCGGCAGCCACCTGAACCCGCACCGCGACCCGTTCGCCGGTTCCCTGCGCTACCACCTGGGCCTGTCCACCCCCAACTCCGATGCTTGCCGCATCTACGTCGATGGCGAGGAATATGCCTGGCGTGACGGTGAGGACGTGATGTTCGATGAAACCTACGTGCACTGGGTCAAGAACGAGACCGACGTTACCCGGGTGATCCTGTTCTGCGACATCGAACGCCCGCTGAGCAGCCCACTGATGACCCGCATCAACCGCCAGGTCAGCGCCTTCCTCGGCCGTGCCACCGCGCCGCAGAACACCGACGACGAGCGTGTGGGCGGGATCAACCAGGCCTACGCCTGGAGCAAGCGCTTCAGCAACCGGATCAGTAGCCAGGTCAAGCAGTTCAAGCGCGCCAACCCCAAGGCCTACCGCGTGCTGCGGCCGGTGCTGGCGGCGGTGGTGGTGTACCTGTTGTATCACTGGTTGTTCTGATTTCTGCCTGTTGGGGCTGCCTTGCAGCCCATCGCGACACAAGGCCGATCCTACAGGTGATTGCGTACTCCTGTAGGAGCGGCCTTGTGTCGCGATAGGGGCGCAAAGCGCCCCCGGCGCCCTCTCAGCAAACCACTCAGGCAAGACCCTCCAGCAAACCGTCCGCTCGCACGATATCGACTATCACCTGTTCATCTACCGCGTACACCCCCCGCGATGCTTTCCAGACCAGATTCTTGTCCTGCAAGGCGATAAGCGCTTGCTGCACCCCCGGTACCTCGGCCTTCACTTCGCTCGCATCCACGCCAGCCTGTTCCATCGCTTTGGCGTACAGTGCCAGGGTCGGGGCCTCGAACGGCGCGTAGTCGTTCCCCTTTGCGCACATGACACGTAGAACCGCAGCCTGGATAGGCGTGAGGCTGTGGATCACCTTTTTCAGGTTTGCGTTCAAGTCATTGGCTTGTGCCTGAACAAGCTCTCTGAAGCGTGCCGGAATGGCCTCGGGTTCAATGCCGAAGTCGAAGCGGATTTCATCCGCGGCCGCACCCAATAGCTCTGGGCGATAGCCGCTTTCCTTGAAGAGCTGAAACACCTCCGTTGTATCGAGTGCGCATGGCAGGTCGATATTGGCGCACAGCCAGTCGATGAAGTCCTGGTCCAGGGTCGGGAACTGCACCATGGAGGCGCCGAAGAACGCCTGGTCCTTGCTGTTGCGCAGCATGGCCAGCTTGTCCCGGTTTGAACCGGTGCAAACGATGCGCAAGCCATGGTGCTTCGAACTGTTGAGTTCGTCTCTGGCTGCCTTGAGGGCGAACAGCGCCGCTATTCCTTGCTCGGTCGTGATTGCATGCTGTGCTTCGTCGATGATCAGCACGATGATCTTGCGGGACTCATCGGAGAGCGCCGCAAGGGCGGTGGTCAGGTCGACATCTTGCCCCAGCCCGATCTTGTCCACGCTGAAATTCAGGCCGCCGACAGTGACCTTCTCCATGCCAGATGACTTTGCCAGCCGCGTGATGAAGCCTTCGTTACGCCCGACCGCCTCACGCACCGCTTCTACGATGACTTGCCCGGGATCTTTGGTCAGGTCTTTCCACAGATCGGCATACAGCACAATGGCCCCGGCTGTTTCGAGGGCAGGGCGCAGGTCTTCGCGGGCAAAGGTGGATTTCCCGGTACGTCGTGGCGCAGCGAGAAACACACCAGAGCTTGCTGCGCTGCCCACGGCGACTTGCAGGATCAATTTCGACAGGCGGGACGCAAGCGCCGGGCGGTGATAGACAGTTTCAGGCATCTCGGCCCCTCCGTTTCAATTTATAGTCGATTATAGATTGATTATAGAGGCATTATAGATCTGACAGGGGCGGTGTTTATAGGGAATTATAGACAGACTATAGAGCGATTATAGATTGTGGTTGATGAGGGGGCGCGCAGCCCCCCTTTGCTGCCTCAAGCCGGCTCCAACGCCTCCACCACTTTCCCCCGGCTAAGGTGCACCACCTTGTCAGCCGTATCGAAGTACCGGTCATCATGCGAAATCACGATGATGGTCTTGCCCAAACGCTTCAGGTCCGGCAGCAGCTCGGTGTAGAACACCCGGCGGAAGGTCGGGTCCTGGTCCGCTGCCCATTCGTCGAACACCAGCACCGGCCGCCCGTCCAGCCAGGCATTGACCAGTGCCAGGCGCTTGCGCTGGCCGGTCGACAGGTCGGTGGTGGTAAAGGCACCATCGCGCACGCTCACCTTGTGGGCGATCTCCAGCCGCTCCAGGTAGCGTGTGGCATCGCTGGGCAGGCTGTGTTCATGCTCGGGCAGGTCGTCGAACAGGTAGTAGTCGGCGAATACCGTGGTGAACAGCTGGCGATAGTCATCCAGCCCCTCCGGGCCGACGGCCTTGCCGTTCAGGCGCACTTCGCCGCGTTGCGGGGTGTACAGGCCCAGCAGCAGCTTGATCAGCGAAGTCTTGCCGCAGCCGTTCTCGCCGACGATGAACAGGATCTCGCCCGGTTCGATGCTCAGGTTCACCGGCCCCACGCGAAACGGCTCGTTGCCGTCCACCGGCGGGTAGGCGTACTCGACGTTGTGCAGCTCCAAGTGCGCGCTGGCCGGGGCGGCGCGCTTGACCGGCGGCTCCAGCAGCAGGTGCGGCTCGGGCGAGGAGAAGCGCTCGGACAGGTCGGCAATGCGGCGGAACGCCACCTGGGCGCGGCCGAGGATAGGCAGGTTGCCGATCAAGGTTTCCAGCGGGCCTTTCATGTACAGCAGCACCAGCACGAAGCCGCTCATCACCGCCGGGTCGTTGCTCGGCCATAGCGATTGCAGGGCCAGGGTCAGGCCGATGACCACGAAGAACAGCATCGACCCCAGGCTCTTGGCCGCGACGAAGATGTTGATGGCGCGGATATGGGTGTTGGCGATGAAGTCGGCGGTGCCCTGGATGTTACGGGTCAGCATGGCGTGGCGGCGGCGGCGGTCGATGCGCAGCTCCTTGGCGCCCTCGGCGATGGCCGAGTAGTGCTTCTGCAGGTTGTCTTCGGCATCGCGGGCGGCGTTGAAGCCGGCCACGCCTTTCTGCCTGGCCACGTATTGAATGCCACTGCCAATGCCGATGGCCGCCAGGGTGATGAGGAAGATCGGCCACGACAGCCAGGCCAGGTAGGCCATGCAGCCAGTCACGGTGGTGAGCGAGATGGCCAGCGGGGCGAAGGCGAAGGCAAAGTCGCTGATGGTGTCGACGTCGCGGGTCAGCACCGGGATCAGGCGATGGGTGCGGTAGCGCTCGATCTGCTCGATCGGCGCTGACAGCACCTTGGCGCCGAGGTCCTTGCGCAGCCTGGCGATGACTTTCTGCCCAACGTAGTTGGTGCCGCTGTCGGCCGCCACGCTGCTGACCAGGGCCAGCACGCACAGGCCGGCGAAGGCCAGGATCACGCCCTGGCTCATGCCGCCAGCGGCATGCAGGCCCTGGTTGACGGTGGCCAGCAGGGCGGTCACGGCCAGGCCGCCGAGCATGCCCAGCAGCACCGAGACGATTACCGCCGGGCGGTAGGGTTTCAGCAGGCCCAGCAGTTCGCGGATGGCCCCGGGGGAGGAGGTTTTCATGAAGCGTGATCTCGCTGGTGAGGTGGGGGCGGGGTCAGCTGCCTAGGGTCAGGGAGCCTTTCATCAAGGTGCCGTGGAATGGGAACGAGCAGTAGAAGCTGTACGCGGTACCTGCCTTCAGCGACCGGACGTCGAGGCTGATGCTGTCTGTTTCACCGCCGCCGATCAGGCGGGTGTGGGCGATCACCCGGGTGTCGCCGGGCTTCACGTAGTCCAGTGCCTCGCCGGCTTTCTGGCCGTCGTCGAGCACGCCTTGCATGTCGGCCTGGGTACTCAGCACCCAGTTGTGGCCCATCACGTTCTTCGGCATGTCGCCAGGGTGGGTGAGCGTGACGGTGAACACGGCGCAGGCCTTGGGCACGGTGATGGCGGCCTTGTCGAAGGTCATCTGGTCGGTGCCATGGATTTCCACGGCGCATGGCTCTGCCGACCACGCGGCAGGGGCCACGGCGAGCAGGGCAAGGAGCAGAAGCTGGCGAGTCATGTACGGTTCCTGGGCGATAGAAGGGTGCACATCGTTCAGACGAACCGGCGCGCGCCGGCTTTACCTGTGTGTGCGGCCCAGGTGAATTTCCCCATCGCCCGCTCGTTCATTCAGTCAGGCGCCGACATGGCGCACATCCCGATTTCGCCGCCTATGCGGCCCTGGCCTGAGGTGACCGGACATGAGTGAACTGCTGAGCTTTGCGATCGAACCCCTGGACGCCGCACGCGGCAACCTGCCACTGCTGGTGCGCGCGCCGGAGCCGGGTATCGACCTGCTGGAAGCCTTTGCCGAGTTGCAGCCGCTGGTGGACCGGCACCTGCTGCAGGCTGGCGGCATCCTGTTTCGCGGCTTCGAGGTGGGTGGTGCCGAAGCTTTCCGCCAGTTCGCCGCTTCCTTCGGTCACCCGCTGCTCAACTACGAGTTTGGCTCCACCCCGCGCAGCAACGTGACCAAGGGCGTGTACACCTCCACCGAGTACCCGGCGCACCAGAGCATCCCCCTGCACAACGAGCAGGCCTACACCCTGGAATGGCCGATGAAGATCTGGTTCTACAGCGTGATCCCCGCCGAGACCGGTGGCGAGACGCCGATTGCCGACAGCCGCGAGGTGTACCGGCGCATGCCGGCGCGCATTCGTGAGCGGCTGGTGGATAAGGGGCTGATGTACGTGCGCAACTACGGCAACGGCCTTGATGTGGAATGGTCGCAGGTGTTCAACACTGAAGACCCGCGCCAGGTCGAGGCCTATTGCCGGGAGCATGCCATCGAGTGCATCTGGAAGGATGACGGCGAATTGCGCACCCGCCAGCGCTGCCAGGTGGTGGCGCGCCACCCGGTGACCGGGGAGGATGTGTGGTTCAACCAGGCGCACCTGTTCCATGTGTCGAACCTGCAGCCAGAAGTGCGCGAGTCGTTGATGGACATCGTCGAGGAAGAGGACCTGCCGCGTAACGTGTACTACGGCGACGGTACGACCATCGAGGATTCGCTGCTCGATGAAGTGCGCGGGGTGCTGGACGAATGCACCATCAGCTTTCCGTGGCAGGCAAACGATGTGCTGATGCTGGACAACATGCTCGCGGCGCATGCGCGGTCGCCGTTTACCGGCAAGCGCAAGGTGGTGGTGGCGATGGCGCAGGGGTATAGCGAGGGGTTGGGCTGACAGGTGTATGCCTTGGGTTTTGCAGCGCCTGTGAGATCGAGCGCCGCCCGCGCGGCGCTTCGCAGCACAAGGCTGCTCCTACATCTGTTTCGGGC
>NZ_JBIGLU010000085.1:0-1641 GCF_043658375.1 Pseudomonas sp. PsB
ACCAATGTCATCAACCTAAGCTGCAGCCCTGCCCAAGGCAAGCCCCCCGAAGCAGCCAGCCGCCATGGCCGTCGGGCGATGACCAGGCCTCTGCCGCTCAATCAGGCGGTCTAACTGGGCTGGCGGTGATGTGATCATCGTCTGTTCCGGCTGTCTAGGCGAGATTTCTCGTTCTCCGGACGAGCCTATGCCGACCGCTTGTGGCCAGCTTTTTTTTGCACGGAGGTTGGGCGGTGGTGTTTCTTCAGCGCGTCGGTTTGTAGCCCTCACAACCTCGGCTGGCTGCGCGTTTGCGTTGGCGCGCAAAGCTACGGCCTGAGCGTACGGCACTGAGGCTTTTAGCCATCAAGGCCAGCACATTGCTCAGCCCCTGAGCACAGTGCCGCACCAGCAGCTCGACCAGGGTATTTTTGAGCCGTGACACGCCTTGGGTGAAGTTGACTTTCCATCGCAGCTTGCGACCTTTGTGGCGCTGTTCGATGACCGGCTGTAGCAGGTGCTGCATCAACAGCGCCAGGTTCTTCAACAGTTGAGCGGCATGAAAGTCCTGCTTTACAGCAGTCACGCTGCGGCCGCTGAAGTTGTCCAGCGTCAGGGTTTGTTTGAGGCGACGGAAGTCGGTTTCGATGCCCCAGCGGCGGTGGTAAAGCTCGGCAAACACCTCAGCGGGAAAGGCTTCTCGATCCAGCAACGAGGTCAGCAATACCTCGCTTTCGCCGTTGGCCAACTCGACCCGGATCAGTCTCAGCTCGATCTGGCTGGCAGGATCAACGCCAGCCTCGGAGCAGAACAGACGTGCTTCAGGATGGTTGGCCACGAAAAGCTGTGTGTCTTCAACTTGGCCAGAGTATAGAAACGCTTTGACCTGGGCGTTATAGCCACAGGGCAGGCGCATCAGAAAGTGCCGCTGTTGCTGCGCGAACAGCGCGAATAACCAGTGCCCAGGGTAACCACGGTCAAACAGCGTCAGGCTGTCAGCCGGCAGGTGCTCAAGGTGCAGATGGGCACAGTCGCGCTCGCCGACGGTCAGGGGCACGATCAGGCTATGCAGGGTTTGACCGTCAGCGACTTCGTAGAGTGTGGACAAGCGAGCCATGGGAAAGCCAGAGTGACTGCCAAAGAAGGTCGCCATGGTCGACTCCAGGGGTAAATGCACGGTCGAGCCATCCACCGCGAGCACCCTCAGCCCACGCCACTTCTGACGCAGCCCGAAGCAGTCAATTTGTTGCTGCAGGAGGTGATTGAGACTTTCAAATACCTCGGGGTTGAGCTTTTTGCGCGCTTTGCAGAAGGCCTGCGCAGTGACCATTTGCGTCTCAGTCGACGCCTGATTGAGTACGCGATAGAACTGATCGAGTTCGGTTTGCAGGGCCGTGCGCGGCTGATTGAGCAGGAACAGGACGAGGTTCTTGAAGGTGAGCTGGCGTCGGCGGGTAAAGTCTTGAGGATTCTGGCGGTGGGCGGCGATGAAGGCGGGACAATCGAGCGGACTGGTTATTTTTTGTACAATTTTCAAACCAGGGCTTGGCTGGCGGTGTCAAGCGATGCGGTATAGGTAGTCAAAAGGGCTTCTCCCATGCACTGATTTGAGCGCTAATTATATGATATTTATGGATAATTTCCAAAGTTGATGACATTGGG
>NZ_JBIGLU010000021.1:0-96211 GCF_043658375.1 Pseudomonas sp. PsB
CTCCGCAGTCCCTTCGCTCGGCCTCCTGAAGTCGCAATCGGCGGCGCCTGAACTATCGCGCGCTTAGAAGCAAAAGCCGAAGCAAGAGCAAGAGCAAGAGCAGGAGCAAAGCGGTTCGCTGTGCTAGCGCGGCTTCAAGTCCAACCGGCGCAGATGGCAGGTCACTTCCTCGCGGTCGTGATACAGCTGCTTGCAAGCAATCGACACCTTGATCTTGCGCGCCTTGAAGGTCGCCTCCATGCGGTCGAGCAGCCGGCGTACTTCGGCATAGCGCTGTTTCATCGGCAGCTTCAGGTTGACCACAGCTTCACGACACAACCCCTCGCCCAGCCAGGTCTCGATCAGCGAGGTGGTACGCGCCGGTTTCTCGACAATGTCGCACACCATCCAGTCCACCGGCTGCTTCGGTTGCCAGGTGAAACCATCGGCCATCAGGTGCTGAACCAACCCGGTGTCCATCAGGCTTTCGGCCATCGGCCCGTTGTCGATGGCGGTCACCAGCATGCCCCGGCGCACCAGCTGGTAGGTCCAGCCACCCGGCGAGGCCCCCAGGTCGACACCGGTCATGTCATCGCCCAGGCGCTGCTCCCACTGCTCGCGCGGGATGAACTGGTGCCAGGCCTCTTCCAGCTTGAGCGTCGAGCGGCTGGGTGCCTCGCGGGGGAATTTCAGGCGCGGGATGCCCATGGGCCACAGCGCACTGTTGTTGGCCGGGGCAACACCGGCAAATACCCGGCGGCCGCTGATGAAGGTGAGCAGCAGGCGTGGGCGGCTGGGGTCGTCGACCAGGCGCCCGGCCTTTTCCAAAGCCTTGCGCAGCGGCACCTCGAACTTGCGGCAGAAGGTGGACAGTTCCTTGCCTTCGTTGCTGTCCAGCACCTCCAGCCACAGGCTACCGAATACCGGGAACCCAGCCAGGTGCGCCAGCAGCACACTGATGCGGTCGCTTTCCGGCAGTTCGACATAACCGCCACGGGCCCACTGCCGCGGGAAAATCAGCTGGTTGAAGCGCAGTTCCCCCATCAAGCGCTCGGCACCGCCCTCCTCGCTACAGACAAACTCGGCACTGGCGCTTTGCGGCTTGCCTTTGGCATAGCCGGCAACACCCAGGCGGGCAGCATGTTCGCTGATTTCGGCGCACACCTCACCCTCGAAACCGGGCCGGCAATGCATGAACAGGGTATTCATCTCTCACTCCACTACGGCTGGCGCGCCACAGGCGCCGGCAGGGCGGCGATGATAAAGGAAGATCGGAACCTGCGACACGCCCCGCCGGTCCAGAAAAGGGTCAGGTGGCGCAAAGCGGTCTAACCTGACCTTTCAGCCAGGTCCGTGCCGTGCGGATCGATACAGAGCGGTGCCATCGGCAGATCTTGCCAGGCACCGGCGCAGAAGGAGTTGGCAATGCCCTCGCTCGATAGCCTGAATACCCTCAAATCCCTACAGGTCGGCGACAAGACCTACCACTACTTCAGCCTCACCGAAGCCGCCCGCCAACTGGGCGACCTGCAGCGCCTGCCCATGTCGCTGAAGGTGCTGCTGGAAAACCTGCTGCGCTGGGAAGACGGCAAGACCGTCACCGGCGACGACCTGCGCGCCCTCGCCCAATGGCTGGGCGAGCGACGCTCCGACCGCGAGATCCAGTACCGCCCGGCGCGGGTGCTGATGCAGGACTTCACCGGTGTGCCGGCCGTGGTCGACCTGGCCGCCATGCGCGCAGCCATGGCCAAGGCCGGCGGCGACCCGCAGCGGATCAACCCGCTGTCTCCCGTGGACCTGGTGATCGACCATTCGGTGATGGTCGACCGCTACGGCACGTCGCAGGCCTTCAGCGAGAACGTCGACATCGAAATGCAGCGCAACGGCGAGCGCTACGCCTTCCTGCGCTGGGGCCAGAGCGCCTTCGACAACTTCCGCGTGGTACCGCCGGGCACCGGCATCTGCCACCAGGTCAACCTCGAATACCTCGGCCGCACCGTCTGGACCCGTGAGGCCGATGGCCGCACCTACGCCTTCCCCGACACCCTGGTCGGTACCGATTCGCATACCACCATGATCAACGGCCTGGGCGTGCTCGGCTGGGGCGTGGGCGGCATCGAAGCGGAGGCGGCGATGCTCGGCCAGCCGGTGTCGATGCTGATCCCCGAAGTGATCGGCTTCAAGCTGACCGGCAAACTGCGCGAAGGCATCACCGCCACCGACCTGGTGCTGACGGTGACGCAGATGCTGCGCAAGAAGGGCGTGGTGGGCAAGTTCGTCGAGTTTTATGGTGATGGCCTGGCCGAGCTGCCCTTGGCCGACCGTGCGACCATCGCCAACATGGCCCCGGAATACGGCGCCACCTGCGGCTTCTTCCCGGTCGACCAGGTGACCCTGGACTACCTGCGCCTGTCCGGCCGCCCCGAGGCGACCGTGCAACTGGTCGAGCAGTACTGCAAAGCCCAGGGCCTGTGGCGGCAGCCCGGCCAGGAGCCACTGTTCAGCGACAGCCTGGCGCTGGACATGCACGAGGTCGAGGCCAGCCTGGCAGGGCCCAAGCGGCCGCAGGACCGGGTAGCCCTGGGCCAGGTCAGCCAGGCCTTCGACCACTTCATCGAACTGCAACCCAAGCCGCTGGCCAAAGAGGTCAGCCGCCTGGAAAGCGAAGGTGGCGGCGGCGTGGCGGTGGGCAACGCCGACCAGGCGGGGGAGATCGACTACAGCCATCAAGGCCAGACCCACACACTGCGCGATGGCGCCGTGGTGATTGCCGCGATCACCTCGTGTACCAACACCTCCAACCCCAGCGTGATGATGGCCGCCGGGCTGGTGGCGAAAAAGGCCCTGGAAAAAGGCCTGCAACGCAAACCCTGGGTCAAGAGCTCGCTGGCGCCGGGCTCCAAGGTGGTCACCGACTACTTCAAGGCAGCCGGGCTCACCACCTATCTGGACCAATTGGGGTTCGATCTGGTCGGCTATGGCTGCACCACCTGCATCGGCAACTCCGGCCCGCTGGATGAAGCGATCGAAAAAGCCATCGGCAGCGCCGACCTCACGGTGGCTTCGGTGTTGTCGGGCAACCGCAACTTCGAAGGCCGCGTGCACCCGCTGGTCAAGACCAACTGGCTGGCCTCGCCGCCGCTGGTGGTGGCCTATGCCCTGGCCGGCAGCGTGCGCCTGGACCTGACCTGCGACCCGCTGGGCACCGGCAAGGATGGCCAGCCGGTGTACCTGCGCGATATCTGGCCCAGCCAGCAGGAAATCGCCGCTGCCGTGGCCAAGGTCGACACGGCGATGTTCCACAAGGAGTACGCCGAGGTGTTCGCCGGCGATGCACAGTGGCAGGCCATCGAGGTACCGCAGGCGGCCACCTACGTGTGGCAGGCCGACTCCACCTATATCCAGCATCCGCCGTTCTTCGACGACATCGGCGGGCCACCCCCGCAGATCACCGACATCCAGGGTGCGCGGATCCTGGCGCTGCTGGGTGACTCGGTGACCACCGACCACATTTCCCCGGCCGGCAACATCAAGGCCGACAGCCCGGCCGGGCGCTACCTGCGTGAGCAGGGCGTGGAGCCCCGCGACTTCAACTCCTACGGCTCGCGGCGTGGCAACCATGAAGTGATGATGCGCGGCACCTTCGCCAACATCCGCATCCGCAACGAAATGCTGGCGGGCGAAGAAGGTGGCAACACCCTGCACGTGCCCAGTGGCGAGAAGCTGTCGATCTACGACGCGGCCATGCGCTACCAGCAGGAAGGCACTCCGCTGGTGGTGATCGCCGGCCAGGAATACGGCACCGGCTCGAGCCGCGACTGGGCGGCCAAGGGCACCAACCTGCTGGGGGTCAAGGCGGTACTGGCGGAAAGCTTCGAACGCATTCACCGCTCCAACCTGGTAGGCATGGGCGTACTGCCGCTGCAGTTCAAGGCCGGGCACAACCGCAAGCAACTGGGGCTGACCGGCAAGGAAAAGATCGATGTGCTTGGCTTGAACGGCGCACAGATCCGCCCGGGCATGAGCCTGCCCTTGCGCATCACCCGCGAGGACGGGCAGCAGGAGCAGATCGAGGTGCTGTGCCGGATCGATACCGTGAATGAGGTGGAGTACTTCAAGGCCGGGGGAATTCTGCATTATGTGTTGCGCCAGCTGATTGCTGGTTGAGGCGCGTATGCTTGGGGCTGCTGTACACGCCGATCGCCTGTAGGAGCGGCCCGTTTCCGTTTACCCGAAAAGGACCACTCGTGCCTCGCTTCCACCTGATCGCACTTTCACTCCTGGCACTCGGCTACACCCTCGCCCTGAGCCAGGGCAACCTCGGCATCACCACCCTGCCCACCTTTCTCGCCCTGCTTGCCAGCGCCCTGCTCGCTCGCCGCCCCCAGCGCTGGCAACAAGCCCTCGGCCACACGTTGTTCATCCTCCTGGCCATCGCCCTGGCATTGCACTGGCTGCCCGGCTTCAACGCTGCCAAGGTCATCGACGGCGTTGTCCTCAGCCCCGGCGCCCTGCCCTTCACGATGTACCTGAACCTGGACAAACCGCTGATCGGCGCCTGGCTGCTGCTGGCCTGCCCTTGGCTGTTCCTGTGGCGCAGCCAGGGCCTGGCGACCAGCCTGCTGTACGCCCTGCCCCTGACCCTGCTCGCCTGCCTGGGCGGCGCCTGGGCACTGGGCATGCTGGCCTGGGCCCCGAAATGGCCCGACCAGGCCTGGCTCTGGCTGCTGAACAACCTGCTGCTGGTAAGCCTGACCGAAGAACTGTTGTTCCGCGGTTACATCCAGGCCGGCCTGCAACGGCTACTGCGCCACCAAGGGTTGGCATTGTTCGCCGCCGCCTTGCTGTTCGGCCTGGCCCACCTGGGGGCCGGCTGGCAATGGGTGTACCTGGCCACCCTTGCCGGTATCGGCTACGGCCTGGCGTACCGCTGGGGCGGCGTGGCGGCGGCGGTGCTCTGCCATTTCGGCCTGAACCTGGTGCACTTCACCCTGTTCAGCTATCCGATGCTGGCTCTTGGCTAGCTAATCGGTCATCATTCGACTTATACGTCATGAAACAGCAGTAAAAACGCAATAATGACGCCAACTTGCTTGAACGTGCTCGCTGGCTAACCCAGATCAAGTGATGGCTTATTGCCACAGATCAAGCACATTAATTATTCATTCAATAAAACCAGCGGCTTGCCGATACCTGTCGAAAGCCCTGCGGACTATCAACCCATGCGTAACAACCAGCCGATTACCCAGAGAGAACGGACTTTCCCTGCCCAGCAGCGGTTGATCTCCACCACCAATGCCAAAGGTGTGATCACTTACTGCAACGATGCCTTCATCGAGATCAGTGGTTTCACCCGCGAAGAGCTGACCGGTGCGCCGCACAACCTGGTGCGCCACCCCGACGTGCCGCCAGCGGTGTTTGCCCACATGTGGCAAACCCTCAAGCAGGGCCAGCCGTGGATGGGTATCGTCAAGAACCGCTGCAAGTCCGGTGACCACTACTGGGTCAACGCCTATGTCACGCCGATCTTCGACAACAACCAGGTGGTCGGCTTCGAGTCGGTACGGGTCAAGCCTACCGCCGAGCAGGTCCGCCGCGCCGAGGCGCTGTACCAGCGCATCAACCAGGGCAAGCCGCCGGTACCACGCCGGGACAAGTGGCTGCCGGTGCTGCAGGACTGGTTGCCGTTCATCCTGATCAGCCAGGTGGGCTTCCTGATCGGCAACTGGCTGGGCCATTCCTGGGGCTTCGCCCTGGCTGCCGGGCTTTCCGTACCGCTGGGCCTGCTGGGCCTGAGCTGGCAGCAGCGCGGCCTCAAGCGCCTGCTGCGCCTGGCCGAACAGACCACTTCCGACCCGCTGATCGCGCAGATGTACACCGACAGCCGTGGCGTGCAGGCGCGCCTGGAAATGGCCATGCTCAGCCAGGACGCGCGCATGAAAACCTGCCTGACCCGCCTGCAGGACAGCGCCGAACACCTCAGCGAACAGGCGCGCCAGTCCGACGAGCTGGCGCACAAGAGTTCTTCGGGCCTGGAACGCCAGCGGGTGGAGACCGAGCAGGTTGCCGCTGCGGTCAACCAGATGGCCGCCACCACCCAGGAAGTGGCCAACCACGTGCAGCGCACCGCCGATGCCACCCAGGAAGCCAACCGCCTGACCAGCCAGGGCCGGCAGATTGCCGGTGAAACCCGCGAGGCCATCGAGCGCCTGTCGGCGGCGGTGGGCGAGACCGGCCAGACGGTGACGCAACTGGCCAAGGACAGCGACGAGATTGGTGGCGTGGTCGATGTGATCAAGGGCATCGCCGACCAGACCAACCTGCTGGCGCTGAACGCGGCCATCGAAGCGGCACGTGCCGGTGAAATGGGCCGAGGCTTTGCCGTGGTGGCCGACGAAGTACGCCAGCTGGCCCAGCGCACTGCCGAATCCACCGGGCAGATCCACGGCCTGATCGCCAAGCTGCAACAAACCGCCAGCAATGCCGTGCTGACCATGGAAACCGGCCATCGCCAGGCGCAGGAAGGCGTCGACCGTGTGATGCAGGCCGACGAGGCACTGGTGGGCATCAGTGACGCGGTAGCCAACATTACCGACATGGCCACCCAGATTGCTGCGGCGACCGAGGAGCAGACTGCAGTGGCTGACGAGATCAGCCGCAACATCAGCACCATCGCCGACCTGGCCGACCAGACTGCCGAACAGGCCCAGCACTCGGCGCTGCTCAGCGAAGAGCTGACCAGCACGGCGGGCACCCAGTACTCGCTGGTGGAGCGGTTCAACCGCTAGGGCCCTGTAGGAGCGGCCTTGTGTCGCGATGGGCCGCGAAGCGGCCCCAGGAGTTCAGCGGTGATGCAAAAAAATGCCGGGGCCGCTTCGCGGCCCATCGCGACACAAGGCCGCTCCTACAACGACCCCGTCCAGACTACCAATCCAGCTGCAAGCAGCTCTCGAAGTAGCGCTCTTCCCCGCTCAGCGGGTCTGCAAAGCGCAGGCTCTGCGCCAGCAACTTCAGTGGCCGCTGGTAGTCATCCTCTTCGTTGACCAACTGCGGATAGAACGGGTCATTGCAGATCCCCGCCCCCAATGCCGCCATGTGCACACGCAACTGATGGGTCTTGCCAGTCACCGGCGACAGCCCGTAACGCCACAGCTCGCCATTCTTCTCCAGCACTTCGGCCAGGGTTTCGCTGTTGGCCTCCCCCTCTACCTCATGCATGCGGAAAAACGGCTCGCCATGTACCAGGCGGCTTTTGTGCACCAGCGGGAAATCGTGCTGCGGCATGGCCGCGGCAATGGCCTGGTAGCGCTTGTCGATACGTCGTTCGGGGAACAGCCGTTGGTAGGCACTGCGGCTCTGCGGGTTGGCGGAAAACAGTACAAGCCCGGCGGTATGCCGGTCGATACGGTGCAACGGCACCAGATGCGGGTTGCCCAGGCGGCGGATCAGGCGGCGCAGCAAGGTCTGTTCGACGTATTCGCCAGTCGGCGTCACTGGCAGGAAATGCGGCTTGTCGGCTACCACCAGGTGCTCATCCACATGCAGTACGGTCTCCTGCACCGGGATCGGCCGCTCGTTCGGCACCTCACGGAAGTAGTGCAAACGCATACCGCGCTTGTAAGGCAGTTCGGCAGAAACCGCCCGCCCCTCGGCATCCAGCACCCGGCCCCGGGCAAAGCGGTCGAGCCACTGGGCGCGGTCGATGGCCTTGAAATGGTCACACAGGCAGTCGAGCACCGTCGCCCAGTTACCGGGGGGCAGGCACACCGTGCTGGCTTGCTGGCGGGCGGGGTCGAAAGGCGTTGTCATGGCAGGGCTCGAAACGTTCACGGCCGCGCATTATCCCCCAAGCCCGTGCCCTCAACCAGCCTGGGCAATGGCCTCGCAGCGCTCCTTCAGCCAGCGCAACACCTGCACCGGCTCCCAGCGCCCAGGGTCGTAGAGGGCATACAGCAACCCCTGGTACCCCACCACGTCCAGCCCACGGTGGTAGCCGGCACGCTGGAACAGGGCCTCGATCTCGGCGAAGCAGGTATTGAAGTGGACCTTGCCGAACGGCGTACGGTCGTCGGTCACCAGGCCTTCGAGGCGCAGTTCCAGAACAGCGTCGGCCACCCGCTCGACGGGCATGCGGTTGACGCTGTACTTGAGTTGCTCGACATTGAGCATGGCTTCACCTCGACACTGTATTTATATACAGCATACGAACATCCCCTTGGCGCCGTCAATGCGCTTCATTGCAGCCCCGGCAGATAGCCGGTGCCTTTGCGGATGGTCAGCACCTGGCGCCGGGGGTCGCTACGCGACACGGCCAGGTGCACCCAGTTATCGAATTCGAGGATCAGCTGGTCGAAGGGGATGGCGCTTTCGCTGATCCGGCGCACCACCTCGCGCGGGCTGACTTCAATCACCGTGAAGTCAGCCGCCAGCCCCTGCAGATGCTTGCTCGCCAGCGCCCCGCCAATGCGCTGGTTGACTGCGGGGCTGCGATAGCCGCTGCTGACGATGACCGGTGCACCGAACAGCGCGCGCACCTGCTCCAATGCATTGCACAGCAACTGCAGGTTGGCACGCGCTTCGGCTGGAGGATTGTTGTCGAGCCCTTCCCTGGCGGCGAGCTGCGAAACGGTCATTTCATCGAGGGTGAAATGGGGGGAAATGAGCATGGCTGGGTTCCTGATGACAGCTGAAGGATGCCGGCCTCAACGTGCCGGCAGCGGATCATCACAACGCAGCACGCCGCATGGAGCAGGGACAGACCTCCCCTTGCGCGATTACTGCGCGAGAAACGCCACCACCTGTTCGGCATCGAACGGCCAGTGCAGCTCGCCGCCATTGTCACAGCGGCGCAGCACCGGAATGATCAGGCCATAGCGTTCGAACAGGGCTTCGTTCTCGGCAATGTCGACCAGTTCTACCAGCAGGCCATGGTCGACGAAGGGCATCAGCACGGCCTCGGCCACTTCACACAGGTGGCAGCCGAGGGTGCCGAACAGTTGGCATTCAGGCAGCATGGGGGCAAGTCCGCTTTGGCAGGGAGAAACCTATTCTAGGTCTGTCCTGCCGTCCGTGCACCTGACCTGGCTCAATCCTGGCTGGTGGCGCCGATACGGTGCAGCGACAGGTCCGCGCCCTGGAACTCCTGCTCATGGCTCAAGCGCAGCCCATGCAGCGCGCGGATTGCACCATACACGGCAAATCCGCCGGCCAATGCCACCACCACGCCCATCAGGCTGCCCAGCAACTGGCTGACCAGGCTGACAGCGCCCATGCCACCCAGCACCTCCTGGCCGAAGATGCCGCAGGCCATGCCACCCCAGACACCGCACAGGCCATGCAACGGCCACACACCCAGCACATCATCGATCTTCCAGCGGTTCTGCGCCGCGGTGAAGGTCCAGACGAACAGCGCACCCGCCACCAGGCCGGTGGCCAGCGCACCAATCGGGTGCATCAGGTCGGAACCGGCACAAACCGCTACCAGCCCGGCCAGCGGCCCGTTATGCAGGAAGCCCGGGTCGTTACGCCCGGCCAGCAAGGCCGACAGGGTGCCACCGACCATGGCCATCAGCGAGTTGATCGCCACCAGGCCGCTGACACCCTGCAAGGTCTGGGCACTCATGACGTTGAAGCCGAACCAGCCGATGATCAGGATCCACGACCCCAATGCCAGGAAGGGAATGCTCGACGGCGCAAACGCCACTAGCCGGCCATCGCGGTAGCGCCCGCGGCGTGCGCCCAGCAGCAGCACCGCCGCCAGCGCCAGCCAACCACCCATGGCATGCACCACCACCGAGCCGGCAAAGTCATGGAACGGCGCGCCGAAGCGTGCCTGCAACCAGGCCTGAACGCCCAGGTTGCCGTTCCACACCACGCCCTCGAAGAACGGGTAGATGAACGCCACGATCAACGCCGTGGCACACAGTTGCGGCACGAAGCGCGCCCGCTCGGCGATGCCCCCGGAGATGATCGCCGGGATCGCCGCTGCAAAGGTCAGCAGGAAGAAGCACTTGACCAGCGCATAGCCATGGTCGGCCGCCAGCGCCGCCGCTGGCTGGAAGAAGTTGACCCCGTAGGCGATCCAGTAGCCGATGAAGAAGTACACCAATGCCGAGATAGCGAAGTCGCTGAGAATTTTCGACAAGGCGTTGACCTGGTTCTTGTGGCGCACCGTGCCCACTTCGAGAAACGCGAAGCCGGCGTGCATGGCCAGCACCAGAATGGCGCCCATGAGAATGAACAGGGTGTTGGAACCATGGACCAGGGAGTCCATCGCGCTGTGCATGTTTTCCATGAAATAGGCAGACCTGCTGAAAAAGGCACCAGGACAGTTCAAGAACCTGCATCCCTGCACCGAATCGGTGCCAGCCCCCTGCCCTGTTTCGGTGAGCCGGGCGGAGCCTGCGTGGTTTTTTCTTGGGTTTGTCGTGGATTGGGTTAAGGTTTATCGGTATCCGCTGCGCTGGCGCCCCTAATCGGCGCAATACCTGCCTGGGGCGCCCCGCAACGTGGCAAAGCCTTAGCAAGGCCCATACCAGCGCCGGCACTTGAACCTTCCGCGCGTGCTATCACTCGAACTACCAACACTCATCGACAGGGAGACACCCATGGCCAGCAAATCGGCAAAGACTGCACAAGAGATATTGATGGCTGACTTCCAGGCATTGGTCCGTGACACCGAGAAGCTGCTGGCCGACACCGCCAACCTGGCCGGCGACCAGGCTGACGAGTTGCGTGAACAGATCCACGACCGCCTGGCCCAGGCCCGCGAAAGCCTGCAGCTGACCCAGGACTCGGTGCGCGAGCGCGGCCAGGCAGCACTGGGCAGTGCCGAACAGTACGTGCAGGAAAAACCATGGCAGGCGATCGGCATTGCCGCTGGCGTCGGCCTGTTGATCGGCCTGCTGGCCAACCGGCGCTAAGGGGTTCCCATGGAGAACGACGCCAACGGCGCCAGCGCCTCGGGCAGGCGCCTGGGCGCGGCTGCCCTGGGGCTGCTGCACAGCCATATCGAACTGTTTGGCATCGAGTTGCAGGAGCAGAAGGGCCGCACCTTGAGCCTGCTGCTGTTCGCCGGCCTGGCCCTGGTATTCGCCCTGCTGCTGCTGACGGCGCTGTCCGGGCTGTTGCTGGTATTGCTGTGGGACAGCTATCGCCTGGCCGGCATCATCGGCCTGTGCGTGTTCTACGGCATCGCCGCGCTGTATTGCGGCCTGCGCCTGAAGGCAGCGGTGTTCGACGAGTCGTCGCCCTTCGGCGCCACCCTCGAGGAACTTGCCAAGGACCGGGAGCGCCTGTTGCCATGAGCCTGCCAGAACTGCCAAACACCCGAAACCCGCGGGAACTGCGCAAGGCGCTGCTGCGCCTGCGCATGGAAATGCACCGCCAGGAAATCCGCCACGAGTCCGCACAGTTGCTTGAGCCGCTGCGCCGCGTGCGCGGCATGGGCAGCTCGCTGCACGACGGGCTGGGCATCAAGCATGCGCCGCTGTGGGGGATTGGCGCCGTGGTGGCGCTGGGTTTCCTCACCGGCAAGGGCGTGCGCAGCGGCAACCTGGCGCGGCTGTTGCGCCTGGGCACCAGCCTGCTGCCGCTGCTGCGCCTGTACCTGCAAGGCAGCCGCCGCCCCTAACCATCGCGGTCCCTGTAGGAGCGGCCTTGTGTCGCGACAGGGCTGCATAGCAGCCCCGACAATTTGTGCACTATTGCTGAAATCCTGGGGCCGCGTTGCGGCCCTTTCGCGACACAAGGCCGCTCCTACAGGATATGCTGCTGCCTTCGACCTACAGGAGACCGCGCCTTGGACTGGCACACCCTGCTCACCCGCGAACGCCTGGGCAAAGCCCTGTACAGCGCCGATGAACTCGGGCGCAGCCCCTTCCACAAGGACCACGACCGCATCATCTTCTCCGGTGCCTTCCGCCGCCTAGGGCGCAAGACCCAGGTGCACCCGGTTTCCAGCAACGACCATATCCACACACGCCTGACCCACTCGCTGGAAGTCAGCTGCGTCGGCCGCTCGCTGGGCATGCGCGTCGGCGAAACCCTGCGCGACAGCCTGCCGGACTGGTGCGCCCCCAGCGACCTGGGGATGATCGTGCAGTCGGCCTGCCTGGCCCATGACATCGGCAACCCACCGTTCGGCCACTCTGGCGAAGACGCCATCCGCCACTGGTTCCAGCAGGCCGCCGGGCGTGGCTGGCTGGACGACATGAGCGACGACGAGCGCGCCGACTTCCTCAACTTCGAAGGCAACGCCCAAGGCTTTCGCGTACTCACCCAGCTGGAGTACCACCAGTTCGACGGCGGTACCCGGCTGACCTATGCCACCCTCGGCACTTACCTGAAGTACCCGTGGAGCGCACGCCACGCCGACGCCCTGGGCTACAAGAAGCACAAGTTCGGCAGTTACCAGAGCGAACTGCCGCTGCTCGAACAGATCGCCCGCAAGCTCGGCCTGCCGCAACTGGAACATCAGCGCTGGGCGCGCCACCCGCTGGTCTACCTGATGGAGGCTGCGGATGACATCTGCTACGCGCTGATCGACCTGGAAGACGGCCTGGAAATGGAGTTGCTGCAGTACGCGGAAGTCGAAGCGCTGCTGCTCGACCTGGTCGGCGATGACCTGCCGGAAACCTACCGTCAGCTCGGCCCAGGCGACTCCCGGCGGCGCAAGCTGGCGATCCTGCGCGGCAAGGCCATCGAGCACCTGACCAACGCTGCCGCCCGCGCCTTCGTCGAGCAGCAGCAAGCCTTGCTGGCCGGCCAGCTGGCGGGCGACCTGGTCGAACACATGCATGGCCCGGCCAAGCGCTGCGTGCTGCAGGCCAAGGACATGGCACGCAACAAGATCTTCCAGGACAAGCGCAAGACCCTGCACGAGATCGGCGCCTACACCACGCTGGAGATTCTGCTGAACACCTTCTGCGGCGCCGCCCTCGAACAGCACGGCGGACGCACGCCGTCGTTCAAGAGCCGCCGGGTACTGGACCTGATCGGCAACAATGCCCCCGATCCACGCGGCTCGCTGCACAGCGCCTTCCTGCGCATGATCGACTTCATCGCCGGGATGACCGACAGCTATGCCAGCGAAATGGCCCGGGAAATGACCGGGCGCTCCAGCCCGACCTGAGCACTGCCGGTGCAGCCCGGGCATCGCCCGGAGCTGCACCGTGTATTGTGGGAAACTTCCTACATATATTGGCAGCAAGTTAAACAGCACGAATAAAAACAAATGAAAAGTTACCAATCACGCTTTGACATCGAGTTAAACGCGCCTGCCTCGTAGCCCGTTTTGTTTTATCTTGTAAGCCATTTCCCATATAGGGCTAATAGCCCTTCCTCGCATGCCCGATGACTTCCAACTGCGATATGGTGCCGCCTGTCACCCTCAATAGCCCGCAGGGAAGTTGAACATGCATTCCATATTTATCGTCGACGACCACCCCGTCATCCGCCTGGCCGTTCGTATGTTGCTGGAAAACCAGAATTACAAAGTTGTCGGCGAGTCGGACAACGGCGTGGACGCCATGCAGATGATTCGCGAAACCGCCCCCGACCTGGTCATTCTCGACATCAGCATCCCCAAGCTAGACGGGCTGGAGGTGCTTGCCCGCTTCCAGGCCATGGCCCTGCCCCTGAAGGTGCTGGTACTGACCGCGCAGTCTCCCGCATTGTTTGCCGTACGCTGCATGCACTCCGGTGCTGCAGGCTACGTGTGCAAGCAGGAAGACCTGAGCGAACTGCTCAGTGCAATCAAGGCCGTGCTGGCCGGTTACAACTACTTCCCCAGCCAGGCAATCAAGCATGACCAGGCGGTAGATGCCGACTTGCAACTTTTCCGCCAGGTGAATGACCGCGAACTGATGGTGCTGCAACTCTTCGCCCAAGGCCGCAGCAACAAGGAAATTGCCAAGGGCATGTTTCTCAGCAGCAAGACCGTCAGTACCTACAAGAAGCGCCTAATGCACAAACTTCAGGTCAATACGCTGGTCGACCTGATCGAAATGGCCAAACGCAACGCGCTGGTCTGAGGGTAGTCATGGTGCGCCTTATCGTTCGCCTGCTGCTCACCCTGCTTCTGTTCAGCGGCGTGGCACAGGCTACCCATCACGAGGCCTCGTCCTATGCCTTGCTGGCACGCTCATCGGCCAGGCCGGCACTGCCTGCCCTCACCAGCGAACAACGTCAATGGCTCGAAGGCCGTCAGGAACTGGTGCTGGGTACCTCGGCACCGGACTACCCGCCGTTCGACATCACCAGTGGGGGTCGCGACTACCAGGGCCTAACTGCCGAGTACGCGAGCCTGATCGGCAAGGCCCTGCAGTTGCCTGTGCGGGTGCTGCGCTTTTCCAGCCGGCAAGCGGCGGTGGAGGCGCTCCGGCAGGGCGACATCGACCTGCTTGGCAGCGCCAATGGCTACGAAGCGGCCAGCGATGACCTAGCCCTGTCGCACCCCTATGCCATCGACCAACCAGTGCTGGTAACGCGCGAGGACGAAAGCCGGGCGCTGGACATGGGCCTGGCGGGCATGCGCCTGGGCATGCTCTACCACTATCTGCCCCGGCAGGAGGTGAAAAGCGCCTACCCCAAGGCCGAGCTGCTGGCCTTCGGCTCGTCCAGCCAGGCCCTGAGTGCCGTGGCGTTCGGCCAGGCCGACGTATTCATCGGCGATACCATTTCCACCCACTACCAGCTCAATCGCGGCCACCTGCCGCGCCTGCGCATGGCCAGTTTCGGCAAGCACGAAGCCATCGGCTTCGGTTTTGCCCTGCGCCACGAGGACAGGGTGCTGATGGAGATGGTGAACGCCACCCTGGACGGACAGACCTTGGCCATACGCGCCAGTATCTTCAAGCGCTGGAGCGCCGGTAGCGACCTGCTGCTGACCGACCGCAGGCTGCAACTGACCGACGCAGAAGAACAATGGCTGCAGGATCACCCGGTGATGCGCGTGGCGATCGACGAGACCGCTGCACCGGTCTCCTATTTCGATGGCTCGGGGCATTTTCGCGGTATCACCGCCGACCTGCTCGAACTCATTCGCCTGCGCACCGGCTTGCGTTTCGAAGTGCAGCGCGCCAGCGGCCTCGCCGACATGATTGCCCGCCTCAAGGATGGCCGCGCCGATGTCATCGCCGCACTGGCTACCGGCGGGGTGAACGAAGACGACCTGCAAATCAGCCGGCCCTACCTGGAAAGCGCCTATGTACTGGTCAGCCGCAAGGACAAAAAGCCCTTCACCTCGCTGGAGCAACTGCAGGGGCATCGCATTGCCATTACCCGCTACAGTGCCATGGACGCCATGCTGTCGCGGCACCATCCGCAAATCGGCTGGGTCGAGACCGAAAGTTCGTTCTATTCCATGGCGTTGCTCAACAGCGGTGCCGTCGATGCGGTGATCACCACCCTGATCGACGCCAACCACGCGCTGGCCGGCAACCCCGAACTGGTCATCCGGGCTACCGTCGGCAGCGAACCCGCCAACTTCGCCATGGCCACCAGTGCCCCGTCACAGGCGCTGGTGTCGATCCTCGACAAGGCGCTGCTGAGCATCTCGCCGGAAGAACTGGGGGTCATCAACAACCGCTGGCGCGGCTTCAGCCTGCACGAGGATGGCAACGACCAGGGCTACCGCCGGCTGGCGATACAGGTGGTACTGGGCACCGCCGTGCTGTTGCTGCTGGCCTTGCTGTGGAATGCCCGCCTGCGCCTGCAGATTCGCCAGCGGCAACGCGCCGAACGGGCGCTGAACGACCAGTTGGCGTTCATGCGCGCCCTGCTCAACGGCACGCCCCACCCCATGTACGTGCGTGACCGCGAGGGCCGCCTGCAAAGCTGCAACTACAGCTACCTGGAAGCCGTGCAGGCCCGCTCCGAAGAGGTCATCGGCAAGAACCTGGAGGGCAGCCTGTTCGCCGATTTCGAGCAGACCCGGCAGATCCACGCCGACTACCTGAAGGTGATGGCAGAAGGCTCGCCACTGATCATGGACCGGCCACTACGGATCCAGGGCCGGGAGATGACCATCTACCACTGGATCCTGCCGTACCGCGACTCACTGGGTGAGGTGCAAGGCATAATCGGTGGCTGGATCGACATCAGCGAGCGCCGCCATCTGGTCATGGAGCTGCGCCAGGCCAAGCAGCAGGCCGACGATGCGAACCGCGCCAAAAGCACGTTCCTGGCCACCATCAGCCACGAAATCCGTACCCCGATGAATGCAGTCATCGGCATGCTCGAACTGGCAGTCAAGCGTGCCGACCAAGGCCGGGTAGACCGTTGCGCGCTGGAGCTGGCCCACCACTCGGCCAAGGACCTGCTGGGCCTGATCGGCGATATCCTCGACATCGTGCGCATCGAGTCGGGGCACTTGTCCCTCGCCCCGGAGGCCGTCGACCTGGCGGCCCTGGTCGAATCGGTGGGGCGTATTTTCGAAGGCCAGGCGCGGCAGAAAGGCCTGGCCCTGGAGGTGATGATCGCACCGGCCGCACGCTGCCATGCCCTGCTCGACCCCCTGCGTTTCAAGCAGGTCCTGTCCAACCTGGTAAGCAACGCCATCAAGTTCACCGAGCATGGCCAGGTGCGCATCTGCGTCGGCCTGGTGGACGACGGCAGCACTACCCCCGCCGTGCTGGAGCTGGAAGTACGCGACAGTGGCATCGGTATCCACGCCGACGACCTGCAACGCCTGTTCAACCCGTTCATCCAGGCCAACCCGCATAGCCAGAGCGCCCGCGCGGGTACCGGGCTGGGCCTGGCCATCTGTCGCAACCTGTGCGAAATGATGGGCGGCAGCCTGACCATCAAGAGCCTGGAGGATGTCGGCACCCAGGTACGCCTGAAAATGCCGCTGCAGCGGGTTGACGCTGCGGCGCAGCCGGCCCCGCTGATAGAGAACCTCGATGTGCCCGACCCACGGCTGAACGTGCTGGTGATCGACGACCACCCGGCCAACCTGCAACTGATGGCACAGCAGCTTGGCTACCTGGGGCTGGAGCACACCAGCGCCCGCGACGGTCGCGAAGGCCTGGCCACCTGGCGGGCGGGCGACTTCGATGTGCTGGTGCTCGACTGCAACATGCCGCACATGAACGGCTACCAGCTGGCCACCGCCGTGCGTACCGAGGAACGCCATGGCAAGCGGCCGCGCTGCACCATTCTCGGCTACACCGCCAACGCACAGCCGGAGGTACGCCGAAAGTGCCTGAGCGCCGGCATGGACGACTGCCTGCTCAAGCCCATCAGCCTGGGCACGCTCAGCCAGCGCCTGGCCGGCATCCGCCCGCGCCGCCAGCACAAACCGCGGCTCAAGCTGTACCACCTGGACGGCCTGGCCACAGTGGTCGGGCATGACCCGAACGACCGCCAGCGCTTCCTGCAGGCATTGCAGCAGAGCCTGCAGGCCGATCTGGCCACCTTGATGGCATTGCATCCACAGCGCGACAGCGATGCCATTGCCGAACAGGCGCACAAGGTGCTCAGCGCCGCGCGGATGCTGGAAGCCCCCGCGCTGATGAAGGCCTGCGAAGCCCTGGAGGCAAGCGGCTTGCCTCCCGACCAGTTACGCCTGCGGCGCCAGGCACTGGCGCGGCATATGTGCCGGGTAGAACGTGCCCTGGCCAAGGAACTGGCCACAGGCACCTGCACACAGGCAGGCAGCCAGGCGTGTTAACTGGTAGACTGCGCGGCGTTATTACCTAAGAGGATTGTTTCATGGCCACAAACCGCTCCCGTCGTCTGCGCAAGAAGCTGTGTGTCGACGAGTTTCAGGAATTGGGCTTCGAGCTGAACCTGGAATTCAAGGAAGATCTGGATGACCAGGCAATCGATGCTTTCCTCGACGCGTTCCTGGCAGAAGCCATGGACGCCAACGGCCTGGACTATGTAGGCGGTGACGATTTCGGCCTGGTGTGCTCGGTCAAACGTGGCTCGGTCAGCGAAGAACAGCGTGCAGCCGTTGAAGCCTGGCTCAAAGGCCGTAGCGAACTGACCAAGATCGAAGTCAGCCCGCTGCTGGACGCCTGGTACCCGGAAAAGCCGATCAACAAGGCCGAGTAATACCGGCCCGGCTCGATCGCTGAAAAGGCCACCCCAAGGGGTGGCCTTTTTTATTGGGGGTGCTTTTCCGTCGAACGTGGCGCATCGTCGCTGCGCTTGGGGCATAATGCGTATTCTTTCACCCTGGGGCCATCATCCCTTACAGCCCCAATGCCCTTTTCCCTCGCCGTAGGGTATTTATCGATCATGATCAAAACGCTTCGTCCCCTCGTTCTTGCCGGTCTGCTGTTGCCACTCGCCCTGCCCAGCCAGGCCGCCGCCGTCAACACCACGCTGCCTGCCAAAGTGCAGCAGGCCCTCAAGGCCAACAAGCTGCAGGATTCTGCCCTGTCGCTGGTGATGCTGCCGCTGGACGGCCCCGGCACACCGACCGTGTTCAATGCCGATGTCTCGGTCAACCCGGCCTCGACCATGAAACTGGTCACCACCTACGCCGCCCTCGAACTGCTTGGCCCGACCTTCCAGTGGAAAACCGAGTTCTACACCGATGGCACCCTGAGCAACGGTGTACTCAACGGCAACCTGTACCTCAAAGGTGGCGGCGACCCGAAACTGAACATGGAGAAGCTGTGGCTGCTGATGCGTGACCTGCGCGCCAATGGCGTGCGCACCATCACCGGCGACCTGGTGCTGGACCGCAGCCACTTCGTGCAGCCCAACCTGCCGCAGTTCAACGACGACGGCGGCGATGAGAACAAGCCGTTCCTGGTCAAGCCCGACTCACTGCTGGTCAACCTCAAGGCCCTGCGCTTCGTGGCCCGCAACGATGGCGGCAAGGTCACCATCGCGGTCGAACCGCCGATTGCCAGCATCCGCATCGACAACCAGGTCAAGGCGGTGGCCTCCAAACAGTGCTCGGGTGATGTGCGCTACAACCCGGTGCAGCAGGCCGATGGCATCAGCGTAACGGTCAGCGGCCAGCTGGGTGACGGCTGCAACTCGCAGACCTACCTGTCGCTGCTCGACCACCAAACCTACGCCGCCGGTGCCGTGCGCGCGATCTGGAACGAGCTGGGTGGCAGCATCCAGGGTGGCGACCGCTTCGAGAACGTGCCCAAGGGCGCTCGCCTGCTGGCCCGCGCCTTCTCACCAGACCTGGTGGAAGTGATCCGCGACATCAACAAGTACAGCAACAACACCATGGCCCAGCAGCTGTTCCTGAGCCTTGGCGCGCAGTTCCGCACCGATGCCGACGGTGACGACGCCCGCGCCGCCCAGCGCGTGGTGCGCCAGTGGCTGGCGAAGAAGGGCATTACCGCGCCGCACCTGGTGATGGAAAACGGTTCCGGCCTGTCGCGTGCCGAACGGGTCAGCACCCGGGAGATGGCCGCGATGCTGCAGGCCGCCTGGAAGAGCCCCTATGCCGCCGAGTTCATGAGCTCGATGCCGCTGGTGGGTATGGACGGCACCATGCGCAAGCGCCTGAAGCGTACCGCCATGACCGGCGAAGGGCACATCAAGACCGGCACGCTGAACACCGTGCGGGCAATTGCCGGCTTCAGCCGCGACAGCAACGGCCATACCTGGGCGGTGGCGGCGATCCTCAACGACCCGAAACCGTGGGGCGCCTCGCAGGTGCTCGACCAGGTGCTGCTGGACCTTTACCGTCAGCCGAAACTGGCCGGCAGCACAGCGGCCAACTGATCGTTAGCCGGTACCGGCCTCTTCGCGGCTAAAGCCGCTCCTACACAGTGCAGGGTTCAAGACCTGTGATGTCCCTGTGGGAGCGGCTTTAGCCGCGAAAGGGCCGGCATTGGCAACTGAAAGCTGTCAGGCCAACTCCCCCTCCACCCGGTCCCGCCCGGCCTGCTTGGCCGCATACACGCCTGCATCAGCCCGCAACAGCAAGGCATCGGCCCCTTCCCCCGGTCGCCAGCCCGCCACACCAAAACTCGCGGTCACCCTGCCCACGCCTTCCACCGGCACATTGCGCACTCCTTGCCACAGCTCCAGCGCCAGCAGCCGCGCCTGCTCGGCATCGCTGCCCGGGCACAGCACCATGAATTCCTCGCCGCCCAGCCGGCAGAACACATCGGTACGCCGCAAACGCTGGCCGATACGCAGGCACAGGCTACGCAGCACGCGGTCGCCGACGGCATGGCCGAAATGGTCGTTGATGCGCTTGAAGTGATCGATATCGAGCATGATCACCGCCAGTGCCTGGCCATCGCGCTGGGCCCGTTCCAGTTCGAGCTTGAGCCGCTCCTGGAAGTAACGGCGGTTATGGATGCCGGTCAGCGAGTCGGTCACCGACAGCGCACGCAACTCTTCCTCCACGCCCTTGAGGTCGGAAATGTCGGTCAGGTAGCCATGCCACAAGGTGCAGCCCTGCTCGCCCACCTCCGGTGTCGCCTCGCCACGCACCCAGCGCAGCCCGGCACGCGGCAGGCAGACCCGGTATTCCTCGCGCCAGGGCGACAGGTGTTCGGCCGAGTAACGCACCGAGCGGCGCACGCGCTCTAGGTCATCCGGGTGGATACGCTCGAACACCGCCGTGGCATCCTCGCGCAACTGCTGCAGGTCGACTTCGTAGATGTCGTACAGGCCCATGCTGGCGTACGGAAAGCAGGAATGGCCGTTGCCATCCAGGCGGTACTGGTAGATGCCGCCCGGCACCTCGGCACTGAGCTTTTCCAGAAGGCGGTCACGCGCCGCCAGCGCCTCATGCACCCGCCGCCGTTCAGTGACATCGATGCAGATCGCCAGGTAACCGACCCACAACCCCTGTTCATCGAGCATGGCGGTGACCAGCATGTTGGCCACCAGTTGGCTGCCATCGGCGCGCAACAAGGTCCACTCCCCCGGCTCGGCGCCATGCTCCTGCACCGTTTCGGCGAACATGGCCTGGCCACCTTCAATCGGCCGGCCGTAACGCAGGCTCAAGGCATGGGCACGCAGGCTCAACTCCTCGGGCAGCACCAGGTCCTCCAGGCGCAGTTGGCCGATCGCCTCGCTGGCGGGGTAACCGAGCATGCGCTCGGCGCCGGCGTTGAAGGTGCTGACCACGCCCTTGAGGTTGGTGGCGATGATCGCCACCTGGGTTGCGGCATCCAGCACGCTGCGCAGCTGGTTGTGGGTGCCACGCAGGGATTGCTCGCTGACCCGCAGCTCGGCGGTGCGCTGCTCGACCAGGGCCAAGGCGCGCTGGCGCTGGCTGAACAAGCTGTAGAGCAAGACACTGAGCAGCAGGCTCAACAAGCCGCCCAGCAGGCTCACCGCCAGCACTGCGGATGAACGGTTGGCGCGCACGAAGGCCAGGCTCGGCCGGATACTCAGCTGGAAGTGGTGATCAGCCAGGTGCAACAGCTGGTTGGTGGCCAGCGGCAGGGGTGCGACCGGGTTCTGCGAATCGAACATCACCTCGGGGCCATGCAGCCCGGTGGGGTCGACGATACGCACCACCAGGTTATCGTCTGCCGAAACCGGGCGCCCGTCACTGACCAACTCACGCATGCTCAGCAAGGCCATCACATAGCCCACTGCAGCGCCGCGGGGGTTGGCATCGGAAAACACCGGCGCCACCATCAGCAGGCCACGCGCATCCGAGCTGGTATCGAACATGGGCAGTGGCTCGGACACCGCCATGCTGCCCGGTCCCAGCGCCCGCGCCAGTGCCGCCAGGGGCACTTCCTGGCCGGCGAGGTCCAGCCCATAGGGCAACCCGGGCAATTCACCCGACTGGGTATAGAGCACCGGGAAGTAATGGTCGCGCTGGGGGGATGGCCGCCACTGGCCTTGCTCATCCTGGTCGCGGATCACATAGCCCGGGCCGGAATGCGCACTGGCCTGGCGCTCGAACTCGGCTCGTTGCGCGGCTTCGACACGCGGCGCCCAGGCGTAGGCCAGGGTCCGCTGCAGCAATGGCCTGGCGTAGCCGTCGAACTCGTGTGGGGTGATTTCGTTGGAAAAGCTGAAAAACCGCCGCAGCCCGTCCAGGCGCTGCTGCTGTTCGTCAAACCGCTCGGCGATACGGCTGAAACGCTCGCTGGCCAGCAGCTCGAAGCGCTGGCGCAGCTGCTGCTTGTAGAAGGTTTGCGTGGCTAACGCCAGGACGGCCGTCAACAGGCCGCCCACGACCAGGGCGACCAGGGCCACCGCCCAGGCGGACACCGCCTCTGTGCACAGGCCAAGCAACCGCGCACGCACGCCACCCTTTGACATACACCCATCTCGTCACGTCAGCGTCCTGCGGATTATCTTGCCCTGCCCTCAGTTATAGCTATTGGCCATTAGCCGCGCAATGTACCTCGTCGCCTCAACGAAGCTGCAGACGCCAGGCGCGATGGATACGGTTATTGCGGGCGAAGTCCGGGTCCAGGGTCTGGGCCGTGATTTCCTCCACCGCGTAACGCGCCATCAGGTGCTCGTCCAGCTGGAACTTGCGGAAGTTGTTGGAGAAATACAGCACGCCACCCGGCGCCAGGCGGGCCATGGCCAGGTCCAGCAGTTGCACGTGGTCACGCTGCACGTCGAACACGCCTTCCATGCGCTTGGAGTTGGAGAAGGTCGGCGGGTCGATGAAGATCAGGTCGTAGCTGTCGCGGTTGCCCTCCAGCCAGGCCATCACATCGCCCTGCTCCAGGCGGTTGCGCTCGGAGAAGCCATTGAGCGCCAGGTTGCGTCGCGCCCAGTCCAGGTAGGTTTTCGACAGGTCGACGCTGGTGGTGCTGCGCGCGCCGCCCTTGGCCGCATGTGCGGTGGCCGTGGCGGTGTAGCAGAACAGGTTGAGGAAGCGCTTGCCGGCTGCTTCGCGCTGGATGCGCATGCGCATCGGGCGATGGTCGAGGAACAGGCCGGTGTCGAGGTAGTCGGTGAGGTTGACCAGCAGCTTGACGCCGCCTTCGTTCACTTCCTGGAAGCGGCCTTCGGTTGCCTGGCGCTCGTACTGGCGCGTGCCGCTCTGCCGCTCGCGACGCTTGAGCACCACACGCTGCGGTGAAATGCCCAGGGCCTGCGGGATGGCTGCCAGCGCGTCGAGCAGGCGTGCCTGGGCCTTGTCCGGGTCGACCGAACGTGGCGCGGCGTATTCCTGTACGTGCACCCAATCCTGGTACAGGTCGACCGCCAGGGCGTACTCGGGCATGTCGGCATCGTACAGGCGGTAGCAATCGACCTGCTCGCGGCGGGCCCACTTGCCCAGTTGCTTGACGTTTTTTTGCAGGCGGTTGGCGAACATCTGCGCCCCTTCCGACAGGCGCGCCGGCTCGCTGGCCGGTGCTGCCTGCTGGCGGCTTTCCGCGCCTTCAGGCTGCGCCTCGCGGCGCTCGCCGGTAACGAACTGGTCGGGCTGCACCTTGAACAGCAGCAGCTTGCACGGCAAGGCGCCGTTCCAGAACGCGTACTGCTTGTGGCTGCGAATGCCCATGCGCTTGCCCAGCTGGGGCGCGCCAGTGAATACCGCCGCCTCCCAGCCCATGCAGGCCTGGCGCAGGCGCTCGCCGAGGTTCTGGTAGAGGTACAGCAGGCTGGCTTCGTCACCCAGGCGCTCGCCATAGGGCGGGTTGCTGATGACCAGGCCTTTCTGGTTCTGGTCCGGGCGCGGCTCGAAGGTGCTGACTTCGCCCTGGTAGATCTTCACCCAGTCGCCCAGGCCGGCACGCTCGACGTTGTTGCGGCCTGGCTGGATCAGCCGCGGGTCGGCCTCGTAGCCACGGATCCACAGTGGCGGCCTGGCCAGGCCGGCCTGTGCCCGCGCCTGCGCCTCGTCATGCACCTTGCGCCACAACGCCGGTACATGGCCGAGCCAGGCACTGAAGCCCCAGCGTTCACGCTTGAGGTTGGGCGCGATATCGGCGGCGATCATCGCCGCTTCGACCAGGAAGGTACCCACACCGCACATTGGGTCGGCCAGCGCGCCACCTTCGGCGGCAATGCGCGGCCAGCCGGCGCGGATCAGCACCGCCGCCGCCAGGTTTTCCTTCAGCGGCGCGGCACCTTGCTGCAGGCGGTAGCCACGCTGGTGCAGGCTGTGCCCGGAAAGGTCGAGGGAGAGAATGGCTTCGCCACGGTCCAGGCGCAGGTGCACGCGCACATCAGGGTCGATCTTTTCCACCGACGGGCGCAGGCCTTCGCGGTTGCGCAGCTTGTCGACGATCGCGTCCTTGACCTTCAGCGCACCGAAGTGAGTGTTGTCGATGCCCGAGCCATGGCCGCTGAACTCCACCGCCAGGGTGCCGTCGGCTGCCAGGTGATCGGCCCAGTCGACCGCGTGCACGCCGTCGTAGAGGTCGTCGGCGTTCTTCATGGAGAAGCGCTTGAGTACCAGCAGCACCCGGTTGGCCAGACGTGACCACAGGCACAGGCGGTAGGCGGTTTCCATGTCGGCGGCGCCGCGAATGGCCGAAGTGTGCTCGCGCACATCATCCAGGCCGAGGCCCCGTGCCTCTTCGGCAAGCAGGCCTTCCAGGCCTTTGGGGCAGGTGAGGTAAAGTTCGAAACGGTCCGACATGAGTAATCCAGCGCCTTGGGCTATTTGACTGACGGGGCGACGCATCGCCCCGCGATGTTTGCCCGCATACCTTTCCAGCAGGCGTGCGGGTGGCCTTTCCGGCACGCGAGCGTGCGGTGAAAGGCCGGGCCGCCTGACCGATCTGTGCTTGGCCCAGTGGCAAAGACAGCTTAGATCATCAGGCAGTACGAAAAATTCTGGCGATACCGGGGCCGATGTGACCCTTCGTCGCATTTCAAATTATTTCTGTCATCCGCGAGAAACGCTGGCGAAATGACGTCAATGATCGGCAAAGCCTGATCATAGCGGGCTCAACGCTAAACAAGGTTGAGTCGCATTTATTTACTTATCCCCTCACCCTTGGAAAGGTTACGTGCTTATGACAAATCGATCATTCACACGGTGACTCGCATTCGATAGAACTGGTCTCAGGCCACTTCGCAACGAGGTGGCACTTTCAGCTCGCCACGCCGGCAGCGAGCGCACACCGGCAGAAAGACTCTGCCCGGCCTCGGAGAGGCCGACGGGACATTACAGTCAACAAGTGAGGGCAACACCCTATGAGAAGACTTAAGCGTGATCCGTTGGAAAGAGCATATTCACGTGGCTACCAATACGGGGTCACCGGCAAATCCCGCGAACTTTGCCCCTTCAATCTTCCTTCTGTTCGCCAAGCCTGGATCAACGGCTGGCGTGAAGGTCGCGGTGATAACTGGGACGGAATGACTGGCACCGCTGGCATCCATAGACTCAACGAAAATCACGCCGTTGGCTGAACGAGGACACTGAATTCGATTTACCATGCACGCCCTATCCGGGCGGCGGGCGAAGGCCCAGGGGCCCCTTGATGGGGCCCTTTTTTATGACTTCGAATCCCTATCCGCGCTGGCTTCTTCGCGGGCTCGCCCAGGTCACCGCGGCATCGCAGCGATAGCGTCCACCGCCTCGCGAATCAGCGCTGGCCCTCTGTAAATGAAGCCCGAATAAATCTGCACCAGGCTCGCCCCGGCAGCGATCTTCTCGGCGGCATGGCGGCCTTCGGTAATGCCGCCAGCGGCAATGATCGGCAGCTTGCCGCCCAGCTCGCCCGCCAGCACCTTGACAATATGGGTGCTTTTCTCCAGCACCGGCGCGCCCGACAGGCCCCCCGCCTCGCCACCGTACGGCAACCCTTCGACACCTTCACGCCCCAGCGTGGTGTTGGTGGCGATCACCGCATCCATGCCCGACTCCATCAGCGCGGCGGCCACCAGGGCGGTTTCTTCGTCGCTCATGTCCGGAGCAATCTTGATTGCCAGAGGTACGCGCTTGCCATGCGTGCCGGCCAGTTGCTCGCGGCGCTCGGCCAGGGCATCGAGCAACTGCTTGAGCGAATCGCCGAACTGCAGGCTGCGCAGGCCCGGGGTGTTTGGCGAACTGACGTTGACCGTGATGTAACTGGCGTCGGTGTAAACCTTGTCCAGGCAGATCAGGTAGTCATCGACGGCACGCTCCACCGGGGTGTCGAAATTCTTGCCGATGTTGATGCCCAGCACGCCGTTGTAACGCGCAGCCCGCACCCGGCCGAGCAGGTGATCAACGCCCAGGTTGTTGAAACCCATGCGGTTGATGATGGCTGTTGCCTCCGGCAGGCGGAACAGCCGCGGCTTGGGGTTGCCCGGCTGCGGGCGCGGGGTGACGGTGCCGATTTCGACGAAGCCGAAGCCCAGCTGGGCGAAACCGTCGATGGCCGCGCCGTTCTTGTCCAGGCCGGCCGCCAGGCCCACCGGGTTGGCGAAGTTCAAGCCCATGACCGTAACCGGCAAAGCCGCCGGCTGCTTGCACAGCATGCCGTTGAGGCCAAGACGGCCACCGGCGCCGATCAGGTCCAGGGACAGGTCGTGGGAGGTTTCCGGAGAAAGCTTGAACAGCAGCTGGCGGGCCAGGGTATACATGGGCGGGCAAGGCTCGGGGTGAATGAGGGGGCGATTATAGCCAGCGCGAGGCCGGCATGACAGCAAATCGTGGGGCTGCTGAGCAGCCCATCGCCGGCAAGCCAGCTCCCACAGGTACAACACAAGAGCTGAAACCTGCGCTGTATCTGTGGGAGCTGGCTTGCCGGCGATGAGGCCAATGCAGGCGGCACAAGGCAGTTGCTCCACAGGGATGCTGCCAGATGGCACATCGGTTGCACCGGAAAAGCCCACAGCCTTATCAGTACGGGCGAGGAACCTTGTGAACACTGTACCCCGAGCAACGCCCCTGGCCTGGGTCAACGGCAGCGACGCGCCGGAAAAGCCCAGCCTGAACATCGGCTACATGGCCCTGACCGACTGCGCCTCGGTAGTAGTCGCCGCCACCCAGGGCTTTGCCCAGCAGCACGGCCTTACCCTCAACCTCAAGCGCCAGGGCTCCTGGGCCGGGCTGCGCGACAAGCTGGTCAGCGGCGAGCTGGATGCCGCGCACTGCCTGTATGGCCTGGTCTATGCCGTGCACCTGGGCATCGGCGGTGTACCGGCCAGCGCCATGGCCGTGCTCATGGGGCTGAACCAGAACGCCCAGGCCATAAACCTGTCCCCGGCCCTGCAGCGCAAAGGCGTGACCAACCCTGAAGCATTGGCACGCCTGGTGCACCAGCATGGCGCACGCCTCACCTTCGCCCAGACCTTCCCCACCGGCACCCACGCCATGTGGCTGTATTACTGGCTGGCCAGCCAGGGCATCCACCCATTGCGCGACGTCGACAGCGTGGTGGTACCACCAGCGCAGATGGCCGCGCATATCCAGGCCGGGCGCATCGACGGTTTCTGCGTGGGCGAACCCTGGGCTGCCGATGCCGTAGCCACGGGCCAGGGCTTCACCCTGGCCACCAGCCAGTCGATCTGGCCGGACCACCCGGAAAAGGTCTTGGCCTGCGCCCGCGCCTTTGCCGAGCAATACCCCAACAGCGCCCGCGCGCTGATCAAGGCGGTCCTCGCCGCCAGCCGCTTCATCGAGCAAAGCCCGGAGAACCGCCGCAGCACTGCGCAACTGCTCAGCGGCAGCGCCTACCTGGCCACCCCGCTGGCAAGTATCGAACCACGCCTGCTCGGCAGCTATCACGATGGCCTGGGCAACTACTGGCAAGACCCGCACGCCCTGCGCCTGCACGATCATGGCCGGGCCAACCTGCCGTACCTGTCCGACGGCATGTGGTTCATGACCCAGTTCCGCCGCTGGGGCCTGCTGCGCGACGACCCCGACTACCTCGGCGTGGCCCGCCAGGTCCAGCAGCTGGCACTGTATGGCGAGGCGGCACAAAGCCTCGGCGTGGCCTGCCCCGAGCAGCCGATGCGCAGCAGCCTGCTGATCGATGGCAGCCGCTGGGACGGCAGTGACCCCTACGGTTATGCCCGCAGTTTCAGCCTGCATGCACTGGGCGACCTGCCTGATGCCCGTGTCGGCGCGTGAGGGGGACCATTCATGTTGCGCATCCTGCTGATCGACGACACCCAGAGCAAACTCGGCCGCCTCAAGGCGGCCTTGAGCGAGGCCGGCTTCGAGGTCATCGAAGCCCCGGACCTGACCATCGACCTGCCCGCCTGCGTCGAAACGGTGCGCCCGGACGTGGTGCTGATCGATACCGACTCACCGGACCGCGATGTGATGGAACAGGTGGTCCTGGTCAGTCGTGACCAGCCGCGGCCAATCGTGCTGTTCACCGACGAGCACGACCCTGGGGTAATGCGCCAGGCGATCCAGGCAGGGGTCAGCGCCTACATCGTCGAAGGCATCCAGGCCGCGCGGCTGCAACCGATCCTGGACGTGGCCATGGCCCGCTTCGAAAGCGACCAGGCGCTGAAGGCGCAGCTGCTTGCGCGCGACCAGCAACTGGCCGAGCGCAAGCGCATCGAGCAGGCCAAGGGTTTGCTGATGAAGATGAAGGACTGCAACGAAGAACAGGCCTACACCCTGATGCGCCGCCAGGCCATGAGCCGGCAGCAGAAGCTGATCCAGGTGGCCGAGCAGATCATTGCCATGCACGAGATGCTGGGCTGACGCTTCGTTCAAAACCTCACGCGATCCATGTGGGAGCGGCCTTGTGTCGCGAAAGGGGCGCGTAGCGGCCCCCGAATTTCCAGCTTCGCCGCAGACATTGCCGGGGCTGCTGCGCAGCCCTTTCGCGACACAAGGCCGCTCCCACATAACCCGAGTCAACCCACGGTCCGAGTTGGCCCATCTCTTGCTGAACAAATATCACCGGTAGCCAACGGCGGTTGCCCACTTGATCCCGACAAAGACGTCGCTCTCCCCTCCACCCACGTGGAGCGGGTAGCGGCGTCTTTTTCGTTCCGTTGCATTGCCGAGTGAGGTGTTCGATGAGTACCAGCTTCTGGAAATCCGGGCATGTGCCCACGCTGTTCGCCGCGTTCCTGTACTTCGACCTCAGCTTCATGGTCTGGTACCTGCTTGGCCCACTGGCGGTGCAGATTGCTGCCGATCTGCAGCTGAGTGCACAACAACGGGGCCTGATGGTGGCCACGCCGATCCTGGCCGGGGCGATCCTGCGCTTTGCCATGGGCGTGCTGGTCGACCGCCTGTCGCCCAAGACCGCCGGGCTGATCGGCCAGGTGGTGGTCATCGTCGCCCTCGCCGCTGCCTGGAACCTGGGCGTGCACAGCTATGAACAAGCGCTGCTGCTGGGCGTGTTCCTCGGCTTTGCCGGCGCTTCGTTCGCCGTGTCACTGCCGCTGGCCTCGCAGTGGTACCCGCCACAGCACCAAGGCAAAGCCATGGGCATTGCCGGTGCCGGCAACTCCGGCACGGTGTTCGCCGCCCTGCTGGCCCCGGCGCTGGCTGCGGGCTTTGGCTGGAACAATGTGTTCGGCTTCGCGCTGGTCCCGCTGTCGCTGGCCCTGTTGGTGTTCGCCCTGCTGGCACGCAATGCTCCGCAGCGGCCCAAGCCAAAAGCCATGGCCGACTACCTCAAGGCCCTGGGCGACCGTGACAGCTGGTGGTTCATGTTCTTCTACAGCGTCACCTTCGGCGGCTTCATCGGCCTGGCCAGTGCCCTGCCCGGCTATTTCAGCGACCAGTATGGCCTGAGCCCGGTCACCGCTGGCTACTACACCGCTGCCTGCGTGTTCGCCGGCAGCCTGATGCGCCCGCTCGGCGGCGCTCTGGCCGACCGCTTCGGCGGCATCCGCACCCTGCTGGGCATGTACAGCGTGGCGGCTATCTGCATCGCTGCAGTCGGCTTCAACCTGCCTAGCGCCGCCGCCGCACTGGCGCTGTTCGTCAGTGCCATGCTCGGCCTGGGCGCCGGCAATGGCGCGGTGTTCCAGCTGGTACCGCAGCGTTTCCGCCAGGAGATCGGCGTGATGACCGGGCTGATCGGCATGGCCGGCGGCATCGGTGGCTTCCTGCTGGCCGCCGGGCTTGGCACCATCAAGCAGCACACCGGTGACTACCAGCTGGGGCTGTGGCTGTTCGCCAGCCTGGGCTTGCTGGCCTGGTTCGGCCTGCACGGCGTGAAACAGCGCTGGCGCACCACCTGGGGCTCGGCTGCGGTTACCGCGGCACGGGTCTGAGGCACAGCCATGAGCCTGCAACTGAACTTTGCCCAGGCCAGCGCCACCGGGCCGCGCGAGGAAAACCAGGATGCCCTGCGCCTGGTTACCCCGGCGCCGGAGCTGGCCGCCAGCAAAGGCTACCTGTTCGCCCTCGCCGACGGCGTCAGCCAATGTGCCGATGGCGGCCTGGCAGCCCGTGCCAGCCTGCAGGCGCTGGCCCTGGACTACTACGCCACCCCCGCGACCTGGAGCGTGGCCCAGGCCCTCGACCGCCTGTTGCTGGCGCAGAACCGCTGGTTGCGTGCCCAAGGCAGTGGCCAGCCACTGCTGACCACCCTCAGCGCGCTGGTGCTGCGTGGCCGGCGCTTTACCCTGGCCCACGTGGGTGACTGCCGCGTGTACCGCTGGCACGCTGGGCGCCTGCAATGCCTGAGCGAAGACCATGTATGGGACCAGCCAGGCATGCAGCATGTGCTTAAACGCGCGCTGGGCCTGGACCAGCACCTGCTGGTGGATTATCTGGAAGGTGAGCTGCAGCCGGGCGAGAGCTTCCTGCTGTTGAGCGATGGCGTATGGGCCAGCCTGGGCGACCAGCACATCCAGGCGGTACTGCGCGAGCAACCCGACCTGCAACTGGCCGTCGACACCCTGGTCGCCAGCGCGCACCTGAACGGCAGCCAGGACAACGCCAGTGCCTTGCTGGTGCAGGTCGAGCAACTGGGCACGGCCAACCTGGGCGACACCTTGGCGCAACTGCAGCAATGGCCAGTGCCCGGCCCGCTGCGTGAAGGCCAGGTAATCGATGGCTGGCAAGCCGAAAAGCTGCTTTCGCAAAGCCGCCAGTCGCTGCTGTACCGGGTACGCGATGCCCAGGGCCAAGCCTGGCTGCTGAAGACCCTGCCCCCCGCACGCGAACAGGAGCCCGGCGCGGCGCAAGGGCTGTTACTGGAAGAATGGTTCCTGCGCCGGGTCGCTGGCCGGCACTTCCCCGAGCTGCACACCGCCAGCCAGCGACAGCGCCTGTACTACGTGATGCGCGAATACCCCGGCCAGAGCCTGGCAGCGCTGCTGGCCGAGCACGGCCCGATACCCATGCCGCAGTGGCTGGAGCTGGCCCGGCAGCTGCTGCAGGCGGTCGGCGTACTGCACCGGCGCAACCTGCTGCACCGCGACATCAAGCCAGAGAACCTGCACCTGGGCAGCGATGGCCAGCTGCGCCTGCTGGACTTCGGCCTGGCCTACTGCCCGGGGCTGTCCGAAGACCCGCTGCACGAGTTGCCGGGCACGCCGTCATATATTGCCCCGGAAGCGTTCGACGGCCAGCCGCCCAGCCCACGCCAGGACCTGTATGCCGTGGGCGTGACGCTGTATCACCTGCTGACCGGGCATTACCCCTACGGCGAAGTGGAGGCCTTCCAGCGCCCGCGCTTCGGCCAACCGGTCAACGCCGCGCGCTACCGCCCCGACCTGCCGGAATGGCTGCAGCACAACCTGCAGCAGGCACTGGCAGCGGACCCGGCGCAGCGCTTCGAAACCGCCGAACACTGGTTGCTGCTGCTCGAACGTGGCGACCGCCAGGAACTGCCCAGCCGGCCACGGCCGTTGCTGGAGCGCGAACCGTTGAAGGTCTGGCGCACCCTGGCCCTGCTGTCCTTGCTGTTCAACCTGATATTGCTGCTCACCCTGCTCAAGGGCTGAACGCACCTTGCCGATGAGGAAACCCTGATGAATGCGAAAGTCTGGCTGGTTGGTGCTGGTCCTGGCGACCCCGAACTGCTCACCCTCAAGGCTGTACGCGCATTGCAGCAAGCCGCTGTGGTGATGATCGACGACCTGGTCAACCCGGCGGTGCTGGAGCATTGCCCACAGGCCCGGGTGATTGCCGTGGGCAAGCGCGGCGGCTGCCGCTCCACGCCGCAGGCGTTCATCCAGCGCCTGATGCTGCGCCATGCGCGGCAAGGGCGCTGCGTGGTCCGGCTCAAGGGCGGCGACCCGTGCATCTTCGGCCGTGGTGGTGAAGAGGCGCTGTGGCTGCAGGGGCATGGCATCGAGGTGGAAGTGGTCAACGGCATCACCGCCGGCCTGGCTGGCGCCACGCAATGCGGGATTTCCCTGACGTCACGGGGTGTGAGCCGGGGCGTGACGCTGGTCACGGCACATACCCAGGACGACAGCGAACTGAACTGGGCGGCCTTGGCCCAGGGTGGGACGACGCTGGTGGTGTACATGGGCGTGGCCAGGCTGGAGCAGGTGCGCCAAGGGTTGCTGGACGGGGGCATGGCACCGGCGACGCCGGTGGCGATGATCGAAAATGCCTCGTTGCCGCAGCAGCGGGAGTGCAGGAGCGATGTGCGGGGGATGGTCGAGGATGCGCGGGGGTTTGGCTTGCGTAGCCCAGCGATTTTGGTGATTGGGGAGGTGGTTGGGGAACAGCAGGCCCTGGGGCTGATCGCAGCCGCGGGCTGAACGCCATCCCTGTAGGAGCAGCCTTGCGCTGCGAAGAGGCCGGTACGGGCAATGGTATTCTGTTGCTGTAATGGCCTCTTCGCAGCGCAAGGCTGCTCCTACAGGCATTGTGCAGGCTTTGAGACCGAATAAATCCCAGGCAAAGAAAAACCCGGCCGAGGCCGGGTTTTTCATGAAGCTTCAAACCAATTACTTGGCCTGGGCTTCTACCTGAGCTTCAACGCGACGGTTGACAGCGCGGCCTTCTTCGGTGGCGTTGTCGGCAACCGGACGGGTTTCGCCGTAGCCAACCGAGTCAACACGGCTGGATTCCACGCCGTACTGCTGGGTCAGGACCTGCTTGACAGCGTTGGCACGACGCTCGGACAGCTTCTGGTTGTAAGCGTCTGGGCCGACGGAGTCAGTGTGACCTTCCACGGTGGTGGTGGTCTGTGGGTACTGCTTCATGAAGTCAGCCAGGTTCTTGATGTCGCCGTAGCTGTTTGGCTTGACGACCGACTTGTCGAAGTCGAACTTGACGTCCAGCTCAACGCGAACGACTTCGGCAACAGCCGGGCAGCCATCAGCGTCAACGGTAACGTTGGCTGGGGTGTCTGGGCACTTGTCGACGTTGTCGCAAACGCCGTCGTTGTCGGAGTCGGAGCACACTTCGGCAACTGGAGCCGGAGCGACTTCAGCTTGCTTCGGGCTACCGCCGAAGTTCAGACCAACACCAACGGTCGGGCCCCACTCGGTGTTGCCGTTGTCGATGTTGTACATGGCTTCTACGCCAGCACGGGCGAAGAACATGTCGGTGATGTACCACTTGGCGCCAGCGCCAACGTTGGCGAAGGTGGAGTGGTCGCGGCCGCTACGAGTGGCCTGGCCCAGGCTCTCGTGAGCGAAACCGGCGGAAACGTACGGACGCAGAGCGTCGCCCACGGTACCGAAGTGGTAGGTAGCGTCGAGCTTGGCCTTGGAACCTTTGATGTCTTTGTTGAAGACTTCACCACGAGCGTTGTGGGTCTCGTTGTAGCCGAGGTCCAGGGAAACGTCGTCGGTCAGGAAGTAGCCCAGGCGAACACCAGGATTGGTGCCGTCGTTCTTGAAGTTACGTTCGCTGTCGTAGTACTGCTTGGTAACGTTGCCTTCGATTTCCACAGCGCCTTGGCCTTGAGCCAGAACGCCGAACGAAGTAGCAGCGACGAGCGAGCCAATGGCCAAGCCCAAGGTGTTTTTCAATTTCATCCGTTAAATCCCCATCTGGTGATAGTTAAGCAGTCCCACCACAAACAAGGGGGACAACTCGACGGCAAGTCTAGCAGAACTCGCCGGTTCGTTAGAGATATTTGCACGCCACTAAGTTTCATCGAGGCCGGCAAATTTCTCCCGAAGCTTGTCTAGCGCGCGCTTGTAGCGCATTTTTGTCGCGCTCAGGCCCATGTGCATGATGTCGGCAATTTCCTGAAATTCCAGCTCTGCGACAAAACGCAGCACCAGGATTTCCCGGTCAATCGGGTTCACATGCACCAGCCACTTGTCCAGCCCGCCTTTTTCTTCCGGCTTCGGAGCCTTGTCTTCGGACGCCTCTTCAACAGGGTCCAGACTCAAGGCATCCATCAACCGACGTTTACGGCGCTCCTTGCGGTACTGGGTAATGCATTCGTTGTAGGTGATGCTGTAGAGCCAGGTCTTGAACTTGGACTTACCCTCGAAGTTCTTCAGCCCGTACAGCACTTTCAACATGACTTCCTGACAGACATCGTCCGCGTCACGGTCGTTCCCCAGATAACGCGCACAGACGTTGAACAGGGTCCGTTGGTAGCGCCGCATGAGCTCTTCATAGGCGCGGGTAACGTGGTACAGCTCCTCATGCGAACGCGCCACCAACTCTTCGTCGGTGAGCTCGCGGGGGTCATAACGCATGGGCGGCGAATGAACTTTATTCAAAACGGATCTGGCCGACAGTCAGGTCAATGTCGCCGCGCGACCCCGTGGGTCGATTTTCGCGGCGGCATACATTAACAGCTTTGTGCGGTTAGCGGCTATTGACTCGCTGTTCAAGCAGCTCACGATTGGACAGCGATACCAGTTCACCATCATCGGTCAGCAGCGTCGTCTTGACCGTACCGATCTCCTCGATATGCCCTTCGACCTCGCCAATCCGCACCTGCTGGCCTACCTGGTACAGCTCGCGCACGTAGATGCCGGCCAGGATCTGCCCGGCGATTTCGCGGCTGCCCAGGCCCATTGCCAACGCAACGGCCAGACCAACGGTAATCAGCCCGATCACGATCACATGGTTCAGCAGGTCGGTTTTCACCTCCAGCTGGCTGATGGCCACCGAGATGCTGATGATGATCACCAGGCCCTGGGTGATACGCCCCAGGCCTGCCGAGTATTCCAGGCCGATGCCTTCGGCTGCGCCGCGTACCAGGCCGTTTGCCACCTGGGCCAGCAGCACGCCAGCCAGCAGCACCAGGGCTGCGCCGAACACCTTCGGCAGGTACAGGGCAAGCATGTCGAGGGTTGCCGAGACCCGCTCCAGGCCCAGCGACTCGGCGGCCGAGACCAGGAAGATGAGCAACACGAACCAGTAGACGATCTTTCCGATCAGGGTGGAGATGGGTACCTGGATGCCGACCCGGCCGAGCATCTTGGTCAGGCCGGTGCCGGCCATCAGGCGGTCCAGGCCGAACTTGGCCAGCAGTTTGGACAGCAGCGTGTCGAGCAGCTTGGCCACCACGAAACCGAGCAGCACCACGACCAGCGCGCCGAACAGGTTGGGGATAAAGTTCGCTACCTTGGTCCAAAGGGCAGTCATGGCGGTGACCAGGCTCTGGGTCCAGAGATCGAGTTCCATATTCAATCGGCCTTATCTGCTTTGCTGCCGTTGGCAGCGTTGCGGGAAGAGTGTCGACGCACCGGCGCAACATGCGCCGCGCCATTGTTCATGGCGATCAGCAGCGCCTGGCTCCAGCGGCCAAGCAGGCTGAACAGATCGCCCGCGCCAACCTGGCGGTTGGCGGTTTTCAGCACGCGACCCAGGCAAGCGGCGTCGTCCCGGTCGTCCCGGTCATTGCCGGAGGGTGACGCCTTGAGCAGGTCGCGCAGGGATTCTTCAAACGGATCGTGCATGGGCACCTCGCGCAGTGTCAGTCAGAGACGAGATGGCCGGTCGATGGGTCACACATCGCATTGGGACGAGTGTTTCAAAATGAATGCGCGTCGGCTTCTTCGCGGGCACGCCCGCTCCCACAGGGACACCACAGCCTTCAGGTACTGTGGGATCCCTGTGGGAGCGGGCGTGCCCGCGAAGAGGCCAGAGCAGGTCAATGAGCATCTATACCCACCGCAACCGCCGGAACAGCCACCACTGCCCCACCGCCAGCCCCAGCACGACGATGCAGGCAAACAGGAAGCCATAGGGGTTTTCCGCCCCCGGGATGCCGCCGACATTGATGCCCAGCAGCCCGGTGATGAAGCTCATGGGCAGGAAGATGCAGGTGATGATGCCGAAGCGGTACATGGTGCGGTTCATGCGCTCGCTGCGCCGGCGATCCTGGCTTTCCAGCACCAGGGCGGCCCGCTCGCGGGTCAGTTCCAGCTCTTCGAGGTAGCGGATAAGGCTGTTGTTCAGCTCGTTCCAGTAATCGGCGTCGGCATCGACGAACCAGCTCCATTTGCTACGCGACAGCTGGGCGTAGATCTCTCGCTGCGGAGCCAGGAAACGCCGCAGACCGGCGGCACGCCGGCGAATCTGCTGCAGGCAGCCATTCTCTGGAGTGTACCGTTCGTCGGATTCGACCTTTTCTTCTTCCAGGTCGACCAGTTCGGACAAGTCGCTGACCAGGCCCTGGACCTTTTCGGTCAGCAGTTCGCCCATCAGCAGCAACAGCTCCGACGCCGATTTCGGGCCCCTGCCCTCTTCGAGCTGCTGAAGAATCTCGTCACTGGCGCGCAACGGCCGCAGGCGCAGCGAGATAACCCGCTGCGCCTCGGCGAAGATGCGCACCGAGACCATGTCTTCAGGCTCTGCACCCGGGTTGAGGTTGACCCCACGCAGGAACAGCAACAACTGTTCATCGGCCATGGGCAGCAGGCGCGGCCGGGTGTTTTCTTCCAGCAGCAGCTCGCAGGCGAATGCGCTCAGGCCGCTGTCGTGCAGCAGCCAGGTGCGGGTTTGCGGATGGCTGCGGTCCCAGTGCAGCCACAGGCTCTGCTCGGGTTGCAGCTGCAGGTCGTCCAGCTCGGTACGGGCAATCGAGCGCGCGCCGCCTTTGCCATCGAGCACCAGGGCGTGTACCAGCCCCCACTGCGCGTTGTCTTCCTCGAACATCAAAGCTCCATCAGCGCGGGCGGCGCATTACTCCGGCATTTTCAGCGGGCTTGGCGAGACCAGCACGCCGTTGTTGTCGGCATACACGTACTCGCCCGGGCGGAAGGTCACCCCGGCGAAGGTCACTGCCACGTTGAGGTCGCCGATGCCGCGCTTGTCGGTCTTCATCGGGTGACTGGCCAGGGCCTGCACGCCGACGTCGGTCTGGATCAGCACGTCGACGTCACGCACGCAGCCGTAGATGACCAGGCCTTCCCAACCGTTCTTGGCAGCCTTCTCGGCGAGCATGTCGCCGAGCAGTGCGCGGCGCAGCGAGCCACCACCATCGACGACCAGGACCTTGCCCTTGCCATCGAGTTCGACCTGCTCCTTGACCAGCGAGTTGTCTTCGAAGCACTTGATGGTGACGATCTGGCCGCCGAACGAATCGCGGCCGCCGAAATTGCTGAACATCGGTTCCAGCACCTGCACCAGGTCCGGGTAGGCATCACACAGGTCGGGCGTAACGTAATGCTGCATGGGAAGCTCCTGTCAGTCACAACGAAAGCGGGTATCGGCCAAGGCTACACCGTAGAGCCCATTGCAGTCATCCGGGACCAAGCAGTCAGTTGTGTTTTGCCTGTACCGGCCCTTTCGCGGGCACGCCCGCTCCCACAGGGACCACACAGGGGCTGAATGCTGTGAGGTCCCTGTGGGAGCGGGCGTGCCCGCGAAAGGGCCAGCACAGGCGCAACCCATCAACCGACAGGCACAGGCTCCGCCACCACCGTGGATTCATGCACCGGCACCAGCGGATCCCGCAGCCAACGCTCCACCAGCGGCCACACCTGCACCTGCGCGGCCTTGCTCACCAGCATGTCGACATGCCCGAAAGCCTCGAAGCCTTCCTCGAGCCCCAGTCGCAGAAACTGCTTGCGCTCACCGCCCAATTGCTCGAACAGCTTGCGGCAGGCCCACACCGGGTCCTGGAAGTCCCCCGCACCAGCCACGGCCAGCAGCGGCACATCCACCTTGGCCAGCCCCGCCCACCAGTCGCTCTGTTTGTCGCCAAAGCGCCCGAACAGGCCATGCCAGCGCATGCTCTCCAGGGCCAGGCCGATCGGCTCATCCTCCGGCCCACGCTTGAAACGCGGCCCGGAAATCTGCCCCCAGCGCTTGAGCAGCAGCTTCGCCCCCCAGGCCAGCGGCGGCACCTTCAACGGCCAGTACACGCGGCTGATCTGGGTACCGAACAGCGCAACGCTGGCCACCTGCTCGGCAGGCAGAAAACCACCGCCCAGCGCTGCCGCCAGGGTCGTCCCACCCAGGGAATGGCCGACCCAGTGCGGCGCCTGGCCCGATTGCTCGCGCACGAACGCGGCAATCAGCGGCAGGTCATCGCGGGCATAGGCGGCAACGCTGTTGTGCTTCCAGTCATGGTTACGCGGCGACAGGCCGTGGCCGCGCATTTCCGGGATCCACACATCGAAGCCGGCGCGGGCGAGATAGGCCCCCAGGCCAACTCCTTTGGGCGAGTACCAGAAGCGGCGGTTGGAGAAGCTGCCATGCAGGAGAATGACCGGCACGCCCTGGGCCTGGCCCTGATCGGCCAGCCCCAGGCGGGTGACAGCCAGCTCGACGCTGGGGTCAGGGCTGTTGCCGGCCTTGATCCGGTACACGTCTTCGCTGAGGTCGCCGCGGCGTTCGGCACTGAGCAGGGCCACGGGGAATAGAGTGCTGCTGCTTTGCATAAGGTTGCTTGGTGCACAAAAAAGGGCGGGATCCATTGCTGGAGCTCGCCCTGGAAAAAACCAGGCGGGGGTACGCCAGACGTACCCCCGCGTTTTACTGCATCAGACCGCGCCCTGCCCTTCGGCCAGGTAGAACCAGGTTTCGAGTACCGAGTCCGGGTTCAGCGACACGCTGTCGATGCCTTGTTCCATCAGCCACTTGGCCAGGTCCGGGTGGTCCGACGGGCCCTGGCCGCAGATGCCGATGTACTTGCCAGCCTTGTTGCACGCGGCAATGGCGTTGGCCAGCAGCTTCTTCACCGCAGGGTTACGCTCGTCGAACAGGTGGGCGATGATGCCCGAGTCACGGTCCAGGCCCAGGGTCAGCTGGGTCAGGTCGTTGGAGCCGATCGAGAAGCCGTCGAAGTATTCCAGGAACTCTTCGGCGAGGATGGCGTTGGACGGCAGTTCGCACATCATGATCACGCGCAGGCCGTTTTCGCCGCGGGCCAGGCCGTTTTCGGCAAGCAGGTCGACGACCTGGCTGGCTTCACCCAGGGTGCGTACGAACGGCACCATGATCTCGACGTTGGTCAGGCCCATCTCGTTGCGCACGCGCTTGAGCGCACGGCACTCGAGCTCGAAGCAGTCACGGAACGATTCGCTGATGTAACGCGAAGCACCACGGAAGCCCAGCATCGGGTTTTCTTCTTCCGGCTCGTACAGCTTGCCGCCGATCAGGTTGGCATACTCGTTGGACTTGAAGTCCGACAGGCGCACGATGACCTTTTTCGGGTAGAAGGCCGCAGCCAGGGTGCTGATGCCTTCGACCAGCTTCTCGACATAGAAGCCGACCGGGTCGTTGTAGCCAGCGATGCGCTTGTCGACGCTGTCCTTCAGGTCGGCCGGCAGGCCTGCGTAGTTCAGCAGTGCCTTGGGGTGCACGCCGATCATGCGGTTGATGATGAACTCCAGGCGCGCCAGGCCGACACCGGCGTTGGGCAGCTGGGCGAAATCGAAGGCACGGTCCGGGTTGCCGACGTTCATCATGATCTTGAACGGCAGGTCAGGCATGGCGTCGACCGAGTTCTGCTTGACGTCGAAGCCCAGCTCGCCCTCGAAGATGAAGCCGGTATCGCCTTCGGCACAGGATACGGTCACACCCTGGCCGTCTTTCAGCACCTGGGTGGCGTTGCCGCAACCGACCACGGCCGGAATGCCCAGCTCACGGGCGATGATCGCCGCGTGGCAGGTACGCCCGCCACGGTTGGTGACGATGGCGCTGGCGCGCTTCATCACCGGTTCCCAGTCCGGGTCGGTCATGTCGGAGACCAGCACGTCGCCCGGCTGGACCTTGTCCATTTCCGATACGTCGTTGATCACGCGGACCTTGCCGGCGCCGATGCGCTGGCCAATGGCGCGGCCTTCGACCAGAACGGTGCCCTTCTCTTTGAGCAGGTAGCGTTCCATGACGTTGGCGCTGGAGCGGCTCTTCACCGTCTCGGGGCGCGCCTGGACGATGTACAGCTTGCCGTCGTCACCGTCCTTGGCCCATTCGATGTCCATCGGGCGCTGGTAGTGCTTCTCGATGATCATGGCCTGCTTGGCCAGTTCGCTGACCTCGGCATCGGTCAGGCAGAAGCGCGCGCGCTCGGCGCGGTCCACTTCGACGGTCTTGACCGAACGGCCGGCCTTGGCTTCTTCGCCGTAGACCATCTTGATCGCCTTGCTGCCCAGGTTGCGGCGCAGGATGGCCGGGCGGCCGGCCTCCAGGGTTTGTTTGTGCACGTAGAATTCGTCAGGGTTGACCGCACCCTGCACCACGGTTTCGCCCAGGCCGTAGGCGCCGGTGATGAACACCACGTCGCGGAAGCCCGACTCGGTGTCGAGGGTGAACATGACGCCGGCGGTGCCGGTTTCGGAGCGGACCATGCGCTGCACGCCGGCGGACAGGGCTACCAGCTTGTGGTCGAAGCCCTGGTGCACGCGGTAGGCGATGGCACGGTCGTTGAACAGCGAGGCGAACACTTCCTTGGCCGCGCGGATCACGTTGTCGACGCCGCGGATGTTGAGGAAGGTTTCCTGCTGACCGGCGAACGAGGCGTCCGGCAGGTCTTCGGCGGTGGCCGAGGAGCGCACGGCAACTGCCATGTTGTCGTTGCCGGCAGCCATTTCGGCGAAGGCCGTACGGATTTCCGAATCCAGGCGGGCCGGGAAGTCGGCTTCCATGACCCACTGGCGAATCTGCGCGCCGGTCTTGGTCAGGGCGTTGATGTCATCCACGTCGAGTGCGTCGAGCGCGGCGTGGATACGGTCGTTGAGACCACTCTGTTCGAGAAAATCGCGGTACGCCTGCGCCGTAGTGGCAAAGCCGCCCGGCACCGATACACCAGCACCTGCGAGGTTGCTGATCATCTCGCCCAGGGATGCGTTCTTGCCCCCCACATGCTCCACATCATGGACGCCGAGCTTATCGAGGGAAACTACGTACTCTACCAAGGTGATCTCTCCACTAACTGTATTGGAAAAGCTCAAGGGCGCCCGCCTGCCTTCGTTGACTTGGCCGGACGCTTGTGGCCTGTACCTGGAAAATAAGTGAGAATGCCGACAGCCGCATTCGGCAAACCGAACTTATCATATCCAAGAAACGTCATCAGCTTAAGGCCCAGATCGCAAATGAAACGAACCGCGTTCTTCATCTCCGACGGCACCGGCATCACTGCCGAAACCCTGGGCCAGAGTCTGCTCGCTCAATTCGAGAGCATTCCGTTCAATAAATTCACCCGTCCCTACATCGATTCGCCGGAAAAGGCGCGGACCATGGTCCAGCAGATCAACGCCGCGGCCGAGCGCGATGGTGTACGCCCGATCATCTTCGACACCATCGTCAATCAGGACATCCGTGAGATCCTGGCTACCTCGAATGGCTTCATGATCGACATCTTTTCTTCGTTTTTGTCCCCGCTTGAACAAGAATTGACTGCCCATTCGTCGTATTCCGTCGGCAAGTCGCACTCCATTGGCGGCAACTCCAACTACATGGAACGCATCGAGGCGGTGAATTTCGCCCTGGACAACGACGATGGCGCGCGCACCCATTACTACGACAAGGCCGACCTGATCCTGGTAGGCGTATCGCGCTGCGGCAAGACCCCCACCTGCCTGTACATGGCCATGCAGTTCGGCATCCGCGCCGCCAACTACCCGCTGACCGAGGACGACATGGAGCGCCTGCAGCTGCCGGCGGTGCTGAAAAAGCACCACAACAAGCTGTTCGGCCTGACCATCGACCCCGACCGCCTCACTGCCATCCGCCACGAGCGCAAGCCCAACAGCCGCTACTCCAGCTTTGCCCAGTGCGAGTTCGAAGTGCGCGAGGTGGAAAGCCTGTTCCGCCGGGAGAACATTCCCAACATCAATTCCACGCATTTTTCGGTGGAAGAGATTTCGGCGAAGATTCTGGTCGAGAAAGGGGTGGAGCGCAGGTTCAAGTAAGCCTGTACCGGCCTCTTCGCGGGTAAACCCGCTCCCACGGGGACCTCACTGCCCTCAAGCCTTGTGATGCTCCTGTGGGAGCGGGTTCACCCGCGAAAGGGCCAGCACAGGAATAAAAAAGCCCCGGCATCACTGCCGGGGCTTTTCATTTCAGCTCATGGCTCAGGACGGCACCACCGCCGCCTGCCCGCTCATGGCCAGGTCGACCAGCTCGCGGTTGGCCACCGCGTACATCGCATAGTCGGTACCGGTGGCATTGCGCAGGTCATCCAGCATGGCGCGCCAGCGCTCCACCATCACCCGGTGCTGCTCGGCCCACAGCGCCACGCGGGCGTCCATGTCTTCCGGTGCATCGGCCATCTGCAGTACCGAGATGGTGATCGCCCGCTGCTGCAGGTCGATGTCGTCGCGGAACGCCTCGCGGGCCAGCGCCTGCCAGTTGTTCTCCACCGGCAGGTTGCTGATTTCCTGCAGGTACCAGGTCAGGTCCAGCGCGCTGCCCACGGCGAAGAACGCCTTGGCCACCTGCGCCGGGTCATGGCCGGTAACATCCGAAGCCTCGATGATCGGCAACAGGGTGTACAGGTGGGTAGTGCCAGCCACCATGCGCGCCAGCAACTCCGGCACACCGGCCTCGACGAAGCCCTGGTAGCGCACCATCCAGCGCTCGCGGGTCGGGCCTTCGAGCAACTCGTCGAGCTTGAGCCCCAGTTGCGCGATCTTCGGCCCGAAGTGCGCGGTGTCGCGCCCGGCGTCCTGCTCGTTGCGGCGGCTGCGCAGGAACCAGCGGGTGGCACGGCGGCCCAGGCGCATCAGCTCGTCCATCAGGGTCAGCTGGATTTCCGCCGGCACCTGGTAGTCCAGTGCCTCGATCTGGCGGAACCAGTGCGGCAGATGGAAGATGTCGCGCACGATCACATAGGCCCCGGCCACGTTGGCCGGGCTCATGCCGGTCGACTCCTTCAGGCGCTGGACGAAGGTGATGCCCATGTTGTTGACCAGGTCGTTGGCGATCTGGGTGCTGACGATTTCGCGCTTCAGGCGGTGGCGGCGCATGGACTCGGCAAATTTGCTGACCAGCGACGGCGGGAAGGCGGTTTCCATGTCGCGGGTCAGGTAGTCGTCGTCCGGCACCAGCGACTTGAGCAGCTGTTCCTTGAGGTCGATCTTGCTGTACGAGATCAGCACCGACAGCTCGGCGCGGGTCAGGCCCTGGCCGGCGGCCAGGCGCTCGGCCAGCTGCTCTTCGGACGGCAGGAACTCGATGGCGCGGTCCAGCTTGCCTCGGGCCTCCAGGTCGGCCATCAGGCGTTTGTACTCGGCAATCCGCTCGCGGGCGCGGCGGGCCGCCAGCGACAACGCCTGGGTCTGCTTGTAGTTGTTGCCCAGCACCAGGCCGGCCACTTCGTCGGTCATGCTGCCCAGCAGCTGGTTGCGCTGCTTCTCGGTCATGTCGCCACCCTGCACCACTTCGTTGAGCAGGATCTTGATGTTGACCTCGTGGTCGGAGCAGTCCACGCCGCCGGCGTTGTCGATGAAGTCGGTGTTGGTGGCGCCGCCATGCAGGCCGAACTCGACGCGGCCAAGCTGGGTCATGCCCAGGTTGCCGCCCTCGCCCACCACCTTGCAGCGCAGTTCGTTGCCATTGACCCGCAGCGCGTCGTTGGCCTTGTCACCGACGTCGGCGTGGCTCTCGGTGCTGGCCTTGACGTAGGTACCGATGCCACCGTTCCACAGCAGGTCTACCGGTGCCTTGAGCAGCGCATTGAGCAGCTCGGTCGGGGTCAGGCGGTCGGCTTCGATGGCGAAGCGCTCTTTCATCTGCGGGCTGATGGCGATGCTCTTGGCACTGCGCGGGAAGATCCCGCCGCCTTCGGACATGATGCTGGTGTCGTAGTCGCTCCAGGCCGAGCGCGGCAGGTCGAACAGGCGCTTGCGTTCGGCAAAGCTTGCGGCTGGCTCCGGGTTCGGGTCGATGAAGATGTGCAGGTGGTTGAACGCCGCCACCAGTTGCAGCTTGTCGGACATCAGCAGGCCGTTGCCGAACACGTCGCCGGCCATGTCGCCGACGCCAATGACGGTGATCGGGTCTTCCTGCACATTGATGCCGCGCTCGCGGAAGTGGCGCTGCACGCCCACCCAGGCGCCGCGCGCGGTAATGCCCATCTTCTTGTGGTCGTAACCGGCCGAGCCGCCCGAGGCGAAGGCGTCGCCCAGCCAGAAGCCGTAGTCGATGGCGATGCCGTTGGCGATGTCCGAGAAGGTCGCGGTGCCCTTGTCGGCCGCCACCACCAGGTACGGGTCGTCATCGTCATGGCGCACCACGTTGGCCGGCGGTACCACGCCACCGTCCTTGAGGTTGTCGGTGATGTCGAGCAGGCCGGAAATGAAGATGCGGTAGCACGCCACGCCTTCGGCGGCGATCTCGTCACGGCTGCCGCCCAGCGGCAGGCGGCGCGGCAGGAAGCCGCCCTTGGCACCGACCGGCACGATGACCGAGTTCTTCACCTGCTGGGCTTTCACCAGGCCCAGCACCTCGGTGCGGAAGTCTTCCTCACGGTCGGACCAGCGCAGGCCGCCGCGGGCGACGTTGCCAAAGCGCAGGTGCACGCCCTCGACCCGTGACGAGTAGACGAAGATCTCGAACTTGGGCACTGGTTTAGGCAGTTCGGGGATCAGCTTGGGGTTGAACTTGAAGCTGAAGTACGACTTGTTGTGGCCGTTGGCGTCCGGCTGGTAGAAGTTGGTGCGCAGGGTGGCCTTGATCAGGTCCAGATAGCGACGCAGGATGCGGTCTTCGTTGAGCACCTGCACGTCGTCCAGCGCGGTCAGGATGGCTTGTTCCAGGCGCAGTTGCTTGTCATCCAGGTCTTCCTGGGTGAGCTTGCGCGCCAGGTAGAAGCGGGTCTTGAACAACCGGGTCAGCTCGCGGGCGATGTCGGTGTGGTTGTTCAGGGTGCTGGCGATGTAGCCCAGGTCGAAGCCCAGGCGAATCTGCTTCAGGTAACGGGCGTAGGCGCGCAGCAGCGCCACGTCGCGCCATGGCAGGCCGGCGGTCAGCACCAGGCGGTTGAAGGCGTCGTTCTCGGCATCGCCGCGCACGATGTGGATGAAGGCGTCCTGCAGGGTGTCGTTGAGCTGCTGGATGTCCAGGCTCAGGCCTTCGCTGTAGGTGAAGGCGAAGTCGTGGATCCAGTAGCCGCGGCCACTGGCATGGCGCAGGCGGTACGGGAACTCGCCGAGCACGCGCAGGCCAAGGTTCTCCAGGATCGGCAGCACGTCGGACAGCGCCAGCGGCGTGTCGGCGTGGTACAGCTTGCAGTGCAGGGTGCGCTCGCCGACCTGGGTCAGCGGCTGGTAGAAGCTCATCGCCAGCGGCTTGCTTTCCGACAGGTTCAGCACGTGCTGCAGGTCGACCACCGCCGAGTGCGCGGCGAAGCGCTCGCGGTAGCCAGCCGGGAAACCTTTGGGGAAGTCGGCGAGGATGTTGGTGCCCTGGGCTTCGCCGAAGTTCTCGATCACCAGCGCCGAGTAGTCGTCATGCCACGAGCGGCAGGCCTGGATCACTTCGCGTTCCAGCTGCTGCGGGTCGATGTCGATGCGGTTTTTCGGGTCTACCCGCAGAATCAGCTGCACACGGGCAAGCACCGACTCGGAGAAGAAGGTCCAGAACTCGCAGTCGCTGGCCTTCAGGCGTTCCATCAGCACCTGCTGGATCTTCTGCCGCACTTCGGTGGAGTAGATTTCCCGCGGTACATAGGCCAGGCAGTAGCAGAAGCGGCCGTACGGGTCCTTGCGCAGGAACACGCGGATCTTGTTGCGCTCCTGGATCTGCACGATCGACATGACGGTGCTGAACAGCTCGTCGACCGGGGTCTGGAACAGGTCGTCGCGCGGCAGCACTTCCAGCACCTGGGCCAGTTCCTTGCCCAGGTGGGCCTTGGGATCGAAGCCCGAGCGGCGCTCGACTTCGGTGACCTTCTGGCGGATATAAGGGATGGCATGCACGCTTTCACCGTACACCGACGAGGTGTACAGGCCCATGAAGCGGTGTTCCTTGATCACCTTGCCATCGGCGTCCAGCTGGCGGATCGACACGTAGTCCGGGTAGGCCGGGCGGTGTACGCGGCTTGGCAGCGCGGCCTTGGCGAACGACAGCAGCAACGGTTCGTTGAGGTAGGCCACGGCATAGTCTTCGATGCGCAGCTCGTCGCTCGTCAGGCCCACGCGCAGGCGGCGCGGCAGGCCGAGGAACGACTGCTCGTCGTAGACCATCTGGCCGCCATCGGCGTCGCCCTTGACGGTGAATTCTTCATAGCCCAGGAAGGTGAAGTGGTTGTCCAGCAGCCACTCGAGAAAAGCCTTCACCTCGCCCTTTTCGTGCTGCGCCGGGCCAAAGGCGGTCTGCTCCACCTCCGCCACCACTTCACGCAGCTTGGCCTTCATCGGTTCAAAGTCGGCAACCACCACCCGCACCTCGGCCAGCACCTGCTCGATCTCGCGGGCCAGGACCGTCAGCTCGGCGGCGTTGGCGCAACGGTCGATCTCCAGGTACATCAGCGACTCATGGCGTACGCCCTCGCCCTGGGTACCCTTGGGCAGCAGTTCAAGCAGCTCGCCCTTGGCGCCGCGGCGCACGCTGAGCACGGTGGTCTGCAAGGTGTGGATGCTGTAGCCGCGGCGGTTGAGCTCGGTGCGTACCGAGTCGACCAGGAACGGCAGGTCGTGGTGCAACACTTCGACCACGCTGTGGGTCGATTGCCAGCCATTGCGTTCGTAATCGGGGTTGTACACCCGTACTTGCGGGTATTCGGGGTCGAAACGCTCGATGATGCGCCAGGCTGACAGGGTGCAGCCGGCCAGGTCGGAAAGCCTGCGTTGGGTGAGTTCGTCCAGAGAGATGATGCCGAAGAACTGCTCGGCGAACAGCGCGACTTGTGGCAGGGACTGTTCGCTGATGTGCTGCGCCAGGGCCGCTTGCAGTTGATGCTGGAAGTCGGCTTTGCTGGCTGCGGTGAAGAACGCCATCTGTGGTACTCCGCTTGGGCTTTGTAATAATTGAAGCGTCGCTGCGTGCGCCGTGTACGGATCAACGATAGCCAACCCGTGGCAAGGCGGACGGTAAAACCAGGCGTTGAACGTGCGCAGGCACGCCCAGGGCTCGCCGAAGCTTAACGACTGATCGGTCATCAAGGCTTGCAGCGCTGCGACAATTTCGGTCAAGGGGGGGTAACTTTACGTTTATGCCTGTCGGCAAGACTGTCAGAATTCCCTTCCGTTTCCTTTGATCCGAGCCTTGTCCATGCAAATCAATACTGCCCTGCTGTTCGCCACCCCTTGCGATGACGAGGAAGACAACATGGCGACCCTGTGCTGCCACAGCGACAAGGGTCAGATGTTCCTGCTGACCCGCTACCCGGACGAAGACACCGTCGACCTGACCCTGGATGACGAGCCGTCGACGCTGGATGGCCTGAAAGTGACCCTGAGCCCCAAGCGCCTGCTGATCGAAGTAGCGGCCGGCGACCGGGATGCGCTGAAGGGGGATGAAGTGCTGGAGATCAACCTGACCAGCGAGTTGAGTGACATGGATGAAGTGAAGGAAACCCTGGAGAACATCCTGGCCGGGACCGGCACCTTTGTCTGCGAACTCTGAGCCATACAGCAATCCAAACGCTTGCGCGATCCCTGTAGGAGCGGCCTTGTGTCGCGATGGGCCGCAACGCGGCCCCAGCAATGTATGCCGTGACGCCGAGATTCTGGGGCCGCTTTGCGGCCCATCGCGACACAAGGCCGCTCCTACAAAGGCCGCGCCAGGCTTCAGATCAGTGCCGCTTGCATCTCTTGGGCCTGTTGCCGCAACGCCTGGCAAAACGGCTCCACCGCCGCCGACGCCGGCCGGTGGTCCGGCCTGATCAGCATCACCTGGTACGGCACCGACACCCGCAACCGCCGAATCGGCAACCCGCCCTGCGCCGCCTCCAGCCCGCTCAGCGGGTTGATGATCGCCACCCCCAGGCCCTGCCTGACCATGGCGCACACCGAGGCCGCACTGGTGGTCTCGATGACCGTGCGGCGATTCACCCCTGCCGCGCGAAAGTGCTGGTCCAGGCGCTGCCGGTAGGTGTCCAGGCTGGCCAGGTTGATGAAGTCGACCTCGTGGAAATCGCTCAGCTCCAGCTCGGCCCTGGCCTGCAACGGGTGCCCGTCGGGCAGCACGCACACCATGTTGGCGCTGAACAGCAATTCGCCGTAGGCGCCACGCGGTATCTGTTCTACCTCGGTCAGGCCCAGGTCATGCTGCTGGGCAACCAGCGACTCCTCCAGCAACGGCGATTCCTGCGCCAGGATACTCACGCTCACGCCCCGGTGCTGCTGGTGAAAACGCTGGCAAGCCTTGGGCAGCAAGGTCTGGGAAAACAGCGGCAGGCAGGTAATGGCCAGCCGGCCCTGCTCGAAATTGCGGATGGCCTGGGCAAAGCGGTCGATGCGCTCCAGCCCTACGTAGGCCCGTTCAACCTCCTCGATCAACAGCAGCGCCTGGGCCGTCGCCACCAGGCGGCCACCTTCGCGCTCGAACAGGTTCAGCCCGGTTACCTGCTCCAGCCGCGCCAGCTCACGGCTGACGGTGGGCTGCGAGGTAAACAGCAGGCGCGCCGCACCGGTGACGCTGCCAGCGGCCATGATAGCGCGGAACACTTCGATATGGCGGACGGACAGTTTCACGGGCAACACCTGGCAAGTCGGCAATGGTCATATCAGATATGAATGGCTGACAGAAAAATAGCTATTTTTCTGAATTCCTGCTTTGGCTCATCCTCGTGGCCTTCCTTATATGAGTAGCGCCGCCATGACTGCACCCTTCACTCTTCTGGCCGAGGCTGTCCGCCAGCACGGCTCGCCGCTGTGGGCCTACGACGCCGGCACCATCGCCGAGCGTGTCGAACAGCTGAAGGTGTTCGACACCGTGCGCTTCGCCCAGAAGGCCAACCCCAACCTGCATGTGCTGCGCCTGATGCGCGCCCACGGCCTGGTGCTGGACGCAGTGTCGCTGGGCGAAATGGAACGGGCCTTTGCCGCGGGCGCCAGCGTGGATGGCGACCCTGCCGGCGTGGTGCTGACCTGCGACGCGCTGGACCGGCCGACCCTGGAGCGGGTGGTGGCCTCGAAGATCGAAGTCAACGCCGGTTCCATCGACATGCTGCGCCAACTGGGTGAACGCTCGCCCGGCCACCGCGTGTGGATCCGCATCAACCCCGGCTTCGGCCATGGCCACAGCCGCAAGACCAACACCGGCGGTGAGAACAGCAAGCACGGCATCTGGCACGAAGAGCTGGGTGAAGCGCTGGCCTGCGTGAAAACCCATGGCCTGCACCTGGTAGGGGTGCACATGCACATCGGCTCGGGGGTGGACTACCAGCATCTGGAGCAAGTGGCGCGCTCGATGATCGAGCTGATCGGCCGCCTGGGCGTGGACATCGAGGCGTTCTCCATTGGCGGCGGCCTTTCCACCCCGTACCGCAGCAGCGACACACCGGTCGACCTGCAACGCTACGCCCGGACCTGGGCCGTGGCCCGCAAGGAGATCGAAGCGATGCTGGGCCACCCCGTGCGCATGGAGATCGAGCCAGGGCGCTTCCTGGTGGCGGAATCGGGCTACCTGGTGGCCGAGGTACGCGCCGTGAAGCAGGTGGGCCGCAACACCTTCGTCATGATCGACGCCGGTTTCAACGACCTGATGCGTCCGGCGATGTACGGGGCCTACCACCGCATGACCCTGCTCGACGCCGACGGCCAGCCGGTTGACCGCCCACGGCAGCCGACCGTGGTGGCCGGGCCGCTGTGCGAGTCGGGTGATGTGTTTACCCAGGATGACCAGGAACTGACCCCGCACGACCTGCCCCAGGCGCAGGTGGGTGACCTGCTGGTGATCCACGACGCCGGGGCCTATGGCGCGTCGATGTCGTCGAACTACAACAGCCGGCCGTTGCTGCCGGAGTTCCTGATCGAGGATGGAGCGCTACGGATGATTCGCCGCAGGCAGACGGTGCAAGACCTGCTGGGCCTGGAGGCAGGCTTCTAACTATCGGTGTGGATTGCAGTCGAGCCCATCGATGGCACGGGCTTCGCCCATGTTCGCGGGTAAACCCGCTCCCACAGGTACGGCGCCGGGCTCGAGGGCAGTGCCGTACTTGTGGGAGCGGGTTTACCCGCGAAAGGGCCGGCCCGGGCAACACATCAGCTGATGCCCTGCCCCACCGTCCATTGCCCCGCCCCACACAATCCGGGTACCCTTTTTTCCTCCCGGCCTCCCCAGGCATGACTCCATGATCATTCGCCAAAGCATCGCTGCAGACCACCCGCAACTGCTCGATATCTGGCTGCGCGCCGTGCGCGCCACGCACCACTTTCTGCAAGCGTCCGACATCGACGCGCTGCTGCCGCAATTGCGCGACGTGTACCTCCTGGCCGTCGAGCTCTGGGTCGCGGTTGACACCGAAGACCGCCCGCTGGGCTTCATCGGCTTCAATGGCAACCACGTGGAAATGCTCTTCGTCGCCCCCGAGCGCCATGGCAAGGGCATAGGCCGCGCGCTGCTGGACTTCGGCCGCCAGAAGCACAGCGTGATGAGCGTCGATGTCAACGAGCAGAACCCGCAGGCGGTTGGGTTCTACCGGCACTATGGTTTCATCCAGACCGGCCGTTCACCGCTGGATGGCGAAGGCCGGCCATTCCCCTTGCTGCATATGAGCCTGTCCGCACAGGCTTGATTTCCGGGGCCGCATTGCGCCCCGCCGCTGTTACAAATTCGCGAGACAGACCAAAGGTATGAACCCGACGCGCTATACCACCGTGGCAAAGGACTTGATGGAAGGCATCGCCAGTGGCCGCTACCCTGTGGGCAGCCTGCTGCCGACCGAGTTCGAGCTGTGCGACCTGTACGATGTGAGCCGACACACTGTGCGCGCGGCGATCAACCAGTTGCTCAACCAAGGGCTGGTATCGCGGCGCAAGCGCGTGGGCACCCGGGTGGAGGCCAGCAGCCCGCGCGGTGGCTACTCGCAGTCACTGGCCAGCGTGGCGGACCTGGCGCACCTGGCGGAAACCCAGCAACGGGAAATCCAGGACGTGCGCCACTTCGTCGCCGACCTGAGCGAGGCGGCGCGGCTGGGGCTGGTTCCGGGCGAGCACTACTTCTGCGTGTCGAGCATCCGTGTCGACCGCGTGCACAACGCCGCGCCGCTGTGCTGGACCGATGTGTACGCGCAGCGCGACTATGCCGAGGTCATCGAGTTGGCCCGCGAACACCCCGACCAGCTGATTGCGGGGCTGATCGAGCAGCACTATGGCCGGGCGATCGCGGTGGTCGACCAGCAGGTGCGGGCAGTGTTGCTGAGCGCGGAAATGGCCCGGGTGCTGAAGGCCGAGGCAGGCGCGCCGGGGCTGAAGATCATTCGCCATTACCGCGAGGAAAACGGCGACCTGATGGCGGTGTCCGAGACGGTGCACCCGGATGATCGCTTTACCCTGGTTACCCAGATGCGCCGGGATCGGTCGCCTGGCTGATCAAACCAGCGCCATGTTCGATATCCCAAAACTTGCGCGATCCCTGTAGGAGCGGCCTTGTGTCGCGATAGGGCTGCGCAGCAGCCCCAGGATTTCCGCGCAGGTGCACAAATTGCCGGGGCTGCTGCGCAGCCCTATCGCGACACAAGGCCGCTCCTACAAGGATCGCGCATGTGGCCAGGTTTACCTCACACGCCCAACACCCGCTCAGCCTCCGCCAACTGCTGCCCCCGCACCGTGGTCACCCGATGATCGCGCGCCAGCAAGGCATAGATCGTCGGCAGCACAAACAGGGTAAACAAGGTCCCCACCAGCATCCCGCACACGATCACCACCCCCAGGCCAAAGCGGCTGTTGGCCCCGGCGCCGCTGGCAAACAGCAGCGGCAGCACGCCGAAGGTCATCGCCGCCGTGGTCATCAGCACCGGCCGCAGGCGTATCTGCGCGGCGCGGACGATGGCGGCGGCACGGTCGAGGTTGTCACGCACCTGGATCTCGTTGGCGAACTCCACCATCAGGATGCCGTGCTTGCTGATCAGCCCGATCAGGGTCACCAGGCCGATCTGCGTGTAGATATTCAGCGTGGCCCAGCCCAGCGCCAGCGGCAGCAACGCACCGCAGATCGACAACGGCACGGTCACCAGGATGATCAGCGGGTCCACCAGGCTTTCGTACTGCGCGGCCAGCACCAGGTAGATCACCACCAGGGCGGCGAGAAACGCCCACATCAGGGCAAAGCCCTCCTGCACGTACTGGCGCGACTCCGATTGCCAATCATGACTGAAGCCAGGTGGCAGTTCGGCGGCAAGCTGTTCGAGAAATGCCACGGCATTCCCCATCGACACACCGGGCGCCGGGATCGCCTGCAGGGTACTGGCGTTCTGCTGGTCGAACTGCAGCAAGCGGTTGGGCGCCACTTCGATGTCCAGGTGCACCACCGTGGCCAGCGGCACCAGGCTGCCGTTTTCGGCGCGCACGTACTGGCGGTTCAGCGCCGCCGGCGTCAGGCGCTGGTCCTGGATGCTTTGCGGGATCACGTCGTAGGAGCGCCCGAACAGGGCGAAGCGGTTGAGGTACTGTTCGCCCACCAGCACGCCCAGCGACTCGCCGATGGCCTGCATGCTGATGCCCAGGCTGGCCGCCTTGGCGCGGTCGATGCGCACCTTGACCACCGGGTTGTTGTAGTCGAGGTCGCTGTCCACGACGCTGAACAGGCCGCTGTCGCGGGCACGCTGCTTGATCACCTCCATGGTCTGGTACAGCTCGGGGTAATCCTGTGCGCTGCGCAACACCATCTGCACCGGCAAACCACCGCTGGAGCCCGGCAGCGAGGCCACCTGAAAGGCGAAGATGCTGCTGCCTTCAATGTCCGCCACGGCCTGCTGCAACTGCGCCTGCACCTGCGCGGCGGAACGCTCGCGGGCCTGCCAGGCGCTGAGGTTGATGCCGCCGAAACTGGCGGCCGGGCCGTCGGTGCCGTTGATGATCCAGGTGTCGGTGGTTTCGGCGAGGGACTTCATCACCTGGTCCAGCTTCAGGGCAAAGCGCTCCACATAATCCAGGCTGGCATGCTGCGGCGACTTGATGGCCGTCAGCACCGCCGCCTGGTCCTCTGGCGGGGCCAGTTCGCGCTGCGGCAGCAGGTACAGCCAAGGCAGGCTCAGGCACACCAGAAGCGCCACACCACCACTGATCCAGCGATGCGACAGGGTGTAGGCAAGTACTCGCCCATAGGCCCCGGTCAGCATGCCGAACAGGCGGTCGGCCATGTTGGCCATGGCGCCATGCTGCTGGCCGGGTTGCAACAACAGCGAGCTCATCACCGGCGACAGGGTAAGCGCGACGATGCCGGAAACGATCACCGCCCCCGCCAGGGTCAGGGCAAACTCACGGAACAGCGTGCCGGTCAGCCCGCCCATCAAGCCGATCGGCGCGTATACGGCGGCCAGGGTCAGGGTCATGGCGATCACCGGCCCGGCGATCTCCCGCGCCCCGGCCAGCGCCGCGGCAACCGGCGACTTGCCCTCTTCGATATGGCGGTGCACGTTCTCCACCACCACGATGGCATCGTCCACCACCAGGCCGATGGCCAGCACCATCGCCAGCAAGGTCAGCAGGTTCAGGCTGAAGCCGAACAGCAGCATCAGGCCCGCCGCACCAAGCATCGACAGCGGGATGGCCACCACCGCGATCACCACGCTGCGCAGCGAACCCAGGCACAGCCAGATGACCAGCACCACGATCAGCATGGCCTCCACCAGGGTGCGCAGCACCTCGTCGATCGAGGCATCGATGAAACGTGCGGTCTCATAGGCCAGCGCCACCTCCACCCCGGGTGGCAGGGTCTGACGGATCTGCGGCAGCAGCTGGCGAATACCCTCGACGATCACCAGCGGGTTGCCGGTCGGGGTGGGGAACAGCCCCAGGTGCACGGCGGGCTTGCCGTCCATGGTGGCGCTGGTCTGGGTGGCCGCCGCGCTCAGCTCGACGGTGCCGACATCACGCAGGCGCACTAGGTCGGTGCCATCGTTGCGGATGATCAGCTCGCGGAAGTCCTCGACCCGGGTCAGGTCGGTGTCCACCTGGATATCGGCCAGCACGTACTGCCCACGCACCTGCCCCGGCGTCGCCTGGTAGTTGTTGGCACGCACCGCCTGCGCCACGTCGGCGGCCGTCACCCCGCGCCCGGCCATCTGTTCGTTGTCCAGCCACAGGCGCATGGCCAGGCGCTGCCCGCCGAACGACTGCACCTTGGCCACACCGTCGATGCCGGAGAACTGCGGTTCCACCACCCGCGACAGGTAATCGCTCAGTTCGGGTATCGACAAGGTTTCGCTGGCAAAGCCCACGTAGGCCACCGCCGTGGAGTCACCTGCCGACAGCTCCACCACCGGGTCGTAGGCCTTTTCCGGCAGGCGATAGCGCACCTGGTTGACCTTGGCCATGGTCTCGGCAAGCGCCTGGGTCGAATCGCGGTTGAGCACCATGCGCAAGGTGATCAGGCTGCGCCCCTGCTGCGACGACGAGGACAGGTAGTCGATGCCTTCGACCGACGACACCGCCTGGGTGATCGGCTGGGTCACGAAGCCTTGCATCAGCTCGGCAGAGGCGCCCGGGTACTCGGTGCTGATGGTGATGGTGGAAGTTTCCAGCAGCGGGTACTGGCGGATCGGCAGCTTGCCCATGGCAAACAGCCCCAGCAGGATGATCAGGCTGCTGACCACCAGCGCCAGCACCGGGCGGCGGACAAAAAGGTCGGTGAACTTCACGATTGCCGCCCTCCCTGGCTGGCCTGCAGGCTGTCTTGCGCCACTGGCTCGACCGGCATGCCGTCGCTCAGTTTCAACTGGCCGGAAACCACCACCTGGTCACCGGGCGCCAGGCCTGAGGTGATCTCCACCCGCCCCTGCCAGCGCTCACCGGTAGTCACCCGCACGCGGCTGACCCGGGTGCCCTGTTCCGGGTCCCGGGTAGCGACGAACACCGTCTGCCCGTAGGCGGTGTAGGTGATCGCGGTTTCCGGCACGGCCAGCACGCTTGACGGCTGCGCGGCATCCAGGCGCACGCCGGCGTACATGCCCGGCTGCAACTGCCCGCCCGGGTTCGGCAAGGCCGCCTGCACCTGCACCAGGCGCGCCTTGCTCACCACCGGGTCCACCGCGACCACCCGGGCCTGGAAGTCCTGCCCGCGCACCGCATCCACCGTCAGCGCCAGCAGTTGCCCCACGTGCACTTCGGGGGCGGCTTGTTCGCCCAGGGAAAAATTGACATGCAGCTGGCTGATGTCGGCCAGGCTGGCGATGGTCTCACCGGCGCTCAGGTACTGGCCCTGATGCACCCGGCGAATGCCGAGCTTGCCGGCAAACGGCGCGCGTATTGCCTTCTGCGCGATCAGCGCCTCGACATGCTGCAGTTCACCGCTGGCCACGTCCACGGCGGTGGCCGCATTGTCGAGCAGCTCCTGTGACACAGCGTTCACCGCGCGCAGCTTGCGGCTGCGCTGCAGCACCACTTCGGCATTGCGCAGCCTGGCGCGCAACTGCACGCGCTGGGCCTGCTCCGGGGCATCGTTCAGCTGTACCAGCAATTGCCCTGCACTCACCCATTGCCCCGACTCGAAGGCGATGCGGGTGATGCGCCCCGCCGTCTCGGCCGCCACCTGTACCTGGTTGACCGCCTCCAGCTCCCCCGAGGCAAAGTTCTGTCGTGCCAGCTGCACCTGCTCGGCCGTGGCCAGCGCCACCTTGGTCGCCGGCCATGCCGCCGCAGCCGGCGGCGCCGAGCCACTGCCGACCAATGCATAGGCAGCGGCCAGCACACCTGCAACAGCGCCAGCCCAGGCCAGTAACGTCCTTTTGTTCATGCAGTGCTCCGATCATCAGGGAAAGCGGTTGCGGGGAAGATCGGGCAGGACTATAAGAGCTCGAGTTAACTTGAGGTCAACAGGCATGGCAGCGGACAACACACGGATGCTAACGGTAGGGGAAGTGGCCAAACGCAGCGGCGTGGCGGTTTCTGCGCTGCACTTCTACGAGACCAAGGGGCTGATCGCCAGCGTCCGTACGGCGGGTAACCAGCGCCGCTATCCTTCACTGGTGCTGCGCACGCTGGCCATCATCAAGGTGGCGCAGCGCACGGGTATTCCGCTTGAGGAGATCAAGCAGGCCTTCAGCCGCTATGCGCCCAACAGCAAGCTCACGGCAGCGCAATGGGGCGAGATGTCGACCGCCTGGCGCGAAGACCTGAACGCCCGCATTCGTACTCTGGAAGCGTTGCGCGACAGCCTGGACAACTGCATTGGTTGCGGTTGCCTGTCGCTGGAAGATTGCCCGCTGCGCAACCCCGAGGATGTGCTGGGCAAGGAAGGTACCGGGGCGCGGATTCTGGAGAAAAAGGCCCGATAGCCCGTCACCGGGTTTATCCACACATCGCGTACCCTGTAGGAGCGGCCTTGTGTCGCGAAAGGGCTGCAGAGCAGCCCCAGCAATTTGTGCATTTCGGCTGAGGTCCTGGGGCTGCTCCGCAGCCCGTTCGCGACACAAGGCCGCTCCTACAAGGAAACCGCCTGCACCATAGGGTTCAGTCGCCTTTGCCCAACACATACCGGTCAAAATGCTCGATGTGCTCGTCCAGGTTGTCCTCGAGCATCATCCGGTACTGCTCACAGAAATACTTCAACAGCTCCTCCCGCGCGGCAGCCAGTTCGGCACTGGTCTTGAAACTGCGGGCACTCATCCAGGCATTGAAGCGCGAGGCGCCGAAGGTCAGCGAGGCACTGACCTTGCCCAGGTCTTCGATTTTCTCGATCTGCTGGTTCGCCAGTTCGATATGCGCATCCGCGCGGTCGTAAAAAGCCTGATCGGTAGCTTGTGTCATTGCGGTTTACCTTGTTGCAGCATTCAAGTTGAGTACCCGCGAAAAATTGTACCCCGTACACGTGAACCTGTATTGAGGCGCACAGTCTTAGCCGAGCCCTCAAATCGGCCTTGCCGCCGTCATTCACCAGAGCCATTCACCCCATGCGCCAAGCAGTCCGTCGCTCCCCCTTTGTTTCGCTCTGCTTCATTCCTTTTCTTCCCCTGTTCGCCAACCCCGCCCATGCCAGCGGGGAAAGGCAACTGGTGGCAGCCATCAACGACTATCGCACCCTGCCACAACGCTGCGAGCGGCGCATTATTCGGGGTTCGACGCCGCTGGTGCTGAAGCCGAAACTGGCGTTGCCGGTCGGCTACGGCGGGGCGTTGCGGGAAGGATTGAAGGCTGCGGGGTATCAGGCGGTGAAGGTGCGGGCCATCCGCCTGGTCGGCGCGCAAGATGCCGAGGAGGCCTTTGACATGCTGCGCAGCGACTACTGCACGGCCCTGCTCGATAGCCAATATGCCGATATCGGCGTCAGTCGCTCACGCAACGAGTGGCGGGTGCTGCTGGCTCGGCCCCTGCTCGATGCCCAGCTTGGCGATAGGCGATCGGCCAGCAACGCGTTGCTGGCACAGGTGAACGCTGCACGGGCGAAACCACGCCTGTGTGGTCGCAAGCGCTTTGCCGCTGCACGCCCGCTGGCCTGGAACACCGCCCTGGGAACGGCGGCGCAGCGCCACAGCCGGGCGATGGCCAACGACAATTTCTTCGCGCACCGCGACCTCGACGGTGATTTACCCGCGGATCGGGCATGGGATGCCGGCTACCGTGGGCGACAGATCGGCGAGAACATTGCCGCAGGCCAGGGCTCGCCGAGCAAAGCGATGGCAGGCTGGCTGGCCAGCCCCGGGCATTGCGCCAACCTGATGAACCCGATGTTTACCCAGGTGGGTGCGGCCTTTGCCGAGAACTCGCGTAGCGATAACGGCGTTTACTGGACGATGCTGTTCGGCGCGCCTTGAAGGGCACGTGCCAGCCCTGTGACCAGGGCTGGCCTGCCGATCGTTGCCTGCACCACCTTTGACAACCCCGCCATACCTCCCCCCTCGCAGTCTCAGATGACTGGCGCTGGCGATGACACATCGCTTGCATATGACACTTTGTGTCATTAATATCGCGATTGTGTCCTGACGGCGTCCTCGCCGATCAGCAATCCCATCGCCCTTCCCCATGCAGGTACCGCCCATGACGACCACCATGCAGACCCCCAAGGACCAGCTGGTCAAACTCGCCCAGCAGCAGATGCTGACGGCGCTGGCCGACAACACCTACACCCCTCGACAAAAACTCGCCCTCACCTGCCGCATCCTGTTCGACGGCGGCCACGATTCCGGCCTGGCCGGGCAGATCACCGCCCGCGCCGAGCAGCCTGGCACCTACTACACGCAACAACTCGGCCTGGGCTTCGACGAGATCGCCGCTTCCAACCTGCTGGTGGTCGACGAAGACCTCACCGTGCTGCAAGGCCGCGGCATGGCCAACCCGGCCAACCGCTTCCACAGCTGGCTGTACCGCGCACGCCCCGACGTCAACTGCATCATCCACACCCACCCGCTGCACAGCGCCGCCCTGTCGATGCTGGAAGTGCCACTGGCCATCTCGCACATGGACCTGTGCCCGCTGTTCGACGACTGCGCGTTCCTCAAGGAATGGCCCGGCGTACCGGTGGGCAACGAAGAAGGTGAAATCATTTCCAGGGCGATCGGCGACAAGCGCGCGATCCTGCTTTCCCACCATGGCCTGCTGATCGCCGGCCGCTCGATCGAGGAAGCCTGCGTGCTCGCCCTGCTGTTCGAGCGCGCAGCCAAGATGCAGCTGCTGGCCATGGGTGCCGGTGACATCCGCCCCATCCCGGATGCCCTGGGCAAGGAAGCCCACGACTGGATCTCCACCCCCAAACGTCATGGCGCCGCCTTCAGCTATTACGCGCGCCGTGCCTTGCGTGCCCATGGCGACTGCCTGGGCTGACTGAAGCTGTACTCTTTCCCCAACAACGGCAGAGGTGCCTGGTTATGTCTACACCTGTAATTCGCGGCGTTATCGGCTACACCATCACTCCCTTCACGGCAGACGGCGCGCTCGACCTGGATGCCCTGGGCCTGTCCATCGACCGCCTGATAGAAAACGGCGTACACGCCATCGCACCACTGGGCAGCACCGGCGAAGGCGCCTACCTGTCCGACAGCGAATGGGAAACGGTGGTGCGCTTCAGCCTGGCACGCATTGCCGGCCGCGTACCCAGCGTGGTCAGCGTCTCCGACCTGACCACCGCACGCACCGTGCAGCGCGCCCGCCTGGCACAGGCCTGCGGCGCCACGGCGGTGATGGTGCTGCCCATCTCCTACTGGAAGCTCACCGAAGCCGAAGTGGTCGCCCACTACAAGGCGGTGGGCGCGGCCATCGACATTCCGATCATGCTCTACAACAACCCGGGCACCAGCGGCACCGACCTGTCGGTGGAGCTGATCCTGCGCATCCTCGGCGAAGTGCCCAATGTGACGATGGTCAAGGAAAGCACCGGCGACATCCAGCGCATGCACCGCCTGTTCAAGGCCACCGATGGCCAGGTGGCCTTCTACAACGGTTGCAACCCGCTCACCCTGGAAGCCCTGGTTGCCGGCGCCACCGGCTGGTGCACCGCCGCGCCCAACCTGATCCCGGCGCTGAACCTGGCACTGTGGGACGCGGTGCAGCAAGGCAACCTGGCTGAAGCTCGCGCGTTGTTCTACCGCCAGTACGAACTGCTGGAATACATCACCCGCCGTGGCCTGCCCACCACCATCAAGGCCGGCTTGAAGATGCTCGGCCAGGATGTCGGCGCTCCACGCCTGCCCCTGCAGCCGCTGGATGCGCAAGGCAGCGCGTACCTGAAGAGCCTGCTGGACGCCCTGAGCGCGGCTGACTGACCCATCGCAGCCGCAAGACCGCTCCCACAGGTATCGCGCCGCTCTCAGGGTTGACGCAGGACCTGTGGGAGCGGGTTCACCCGCGAACACCGGCGCAGCCGGTGCCATGCAAACCCACGCCCACAGACGACTCACGCGACCGGGTTGGCATGCTTCACCCGCCCCCCTACCCCCGGCCGATCGACGAACAGCACATCCAGCACACTGTTACGCAACCCCTTCAACGCATTCCAGTTCGCCGACGCATGCACATACCTGTCGCGCAACAAACGCAGCTCATCCTCGGTCAAGCCAGGCTGCTCACTCTCACCCAAGGCAAACTCGTGCAACTTGCGGCTGATGCCCAGCAACTCCTCCGGCAACCGATGCTCAGCCTGCCCGCCCAATGGCGCAAACGGAACACCCGCCCGCACCGCCAACTCACGCATGATGCTCAGGTACACCCGGGACAGCTGCCCCGCCACTTCCCGCTCGCGGTACACCGCCGCATAAACCTGCTTTTGCGCCTCGCTAGGCAGGCCACCGGCAATCGGCTCCTCCCAGGCCAGCACACGCGGCCTGGGCGCGCCCATTTCACCAAACGACGACGCCAGCAAGGCACTGACGGTGGCATGCACGCGAGTCTGCTCGGCGCGCATACCCCGCGGTACTCGCTGTGACTGCGGTTTGCACAGCAGCACCTGCTCCTGCGTGGTAGCCGGGTAACCACCGCCAATGTTCGAGTGCACGCCCGGCAACACGATGTCATGGCCGCTGCGCACCAGCGGGAAGTTGTGCCGCTGCTCGTCCCCCGCCACCAGCTGCACCATTTGCCGGGCAATGCCCGCACCCAGGCCCAGGCGCAAGCCACCATGGCGGTCGTCGGCGGGGTCGAAGTCGCCCTGCAGCGGCGCGATGATCGCCGCCACCGTGTCGAACAGGCCGATGAAATTGATGACGATGCCGCAGGACACCGCCAACAGACTGCCGCCGCCATCATGCAGCAGGTTGGCCAGATGCCGCACAGCCGCAGCGCCGCGGCTGAAACCGAACAAGTCGAACTCGACCCGCTCGAGCCTTGCCTTTGGGTGCGCCTGGCACCAGTCCCGCAATTGCCCGGCAATCCCCGCCAAGGCCTCGGCGACCCGCGCCTCGGCCCCCCAGCGCCCACACCCGGTGGCCGAGGCATAGGCATGATCCGCCTCCCCCGCCAGGGTGCCCACGCCCTCGACATAGCGCTTCAGAAACGCCATGGTCCCGTCAGCATTGGCCCCCTGCGCCGGGTACAGCGCATGCAACAGGGCCACGTTGCTCAAGGCATTGCCATAACTGCCCCCTTTACCCACCGGTGCATCCACCGGCATCACATTGTTCAGGTTGTTACCGGTGCCATCGAAGAACACGCCAAAACGCAGAGTGACCGGCGTGATGCGTGCAGTGCTACAGCTGTTCAGGTCCATTGTCCTGCCTCCTGCTTGTACAAAAAGCACAAGCAGGCGCCAGCACACCGCCGCGGAACATCAGGCAATGGCCATTCCTTTACAGGACATTTCGGCAACGCTGCCAGATGTTTGTCTTGAGCGTTGAGGTGATGCAGAGATCGAGCGCCGCCCGCGCGGCGCTTCGCGGCACAAGGCCGCTCCCACATCTGTTTCGGGCCAGTTATTCCTGTGCCAGGTGGGTTGCAGCCTTGGTGCATGACTGGAGATGGATGAAGAACAACTGCGCCCTTCAATATCGAATGGAACAAACAAGGCGGACAGAGGAGACCTTACAGGAATGACTGGCCCGAAACAGATGTGGGAGCGGCCTTGTGCCGCGAAGCGCCGCGCGGGCGGCGCTCGATCTCACAGGCCCCGAAAATGCCACGGCGAGCACCTGGCGGCCCGATACATTATGTAAAACGCACCTAAATTTCCCTGCCGCCATTGGTCGCCACCCCCCCGGATGGATTAAAGTATCACCCCTTGCCAGGGCTGCTGCTTCCAGCCGCCTGCGGCCCCACACCAGGAACCGTCACCGATGGAACACCGTGAAGCGCTGATCGCGCTGCGCACCTTTCTTTCTTCCCAGATCCTAGGCCAGGAGAAACTGGTCGAGCGGCTGTTGATCGTGCTCCTGGCCGACGGCCACATGCTGGTCGAAGGCGCGCCGGGCCTGGCCAAGACCAAGGCCATCAAAGAGCTCGCCGAAGGCATCGAGGCGCAGTTCCATCGTATTCAGTTCACCCCCGACCTGCTCCCGGCCGACATCACCGGCACCGAAATCTACCGCCCGGAAACCGGCAGCTTCGTGTTCCAGCAGGGGCCGATCTTCCACAACCTGGTGCTGGCAGACGAAATCAACCGCGCCCCGGCCAAGGTACAGTCCGCACTGCTCGAAGCCATGGCCGAACGCCAGGTCAGCGTGGGCCGCAGCACCTACGACCTGTCGCCGCTGTTCCTGGTGATGGCAACGCAGAACCCGATCGAGCAGGAAGGCACCTACCCGCTGCCCGAAGCCCAGCTCGACCGCTTCCTGATGCACGTGAAAATCGGCTTCCCCGACGCTGCGGTAGAGCGGCGCATCCTGTTGCAGGCCCGTGGTGAAGCCCTGGGCGGCGAGACCAAGCCCGAGCGCCGGGTCAGCCAGCAGGCGATCTTCGCCGCCCGCAAGGAAATCCTCGGTCTGTACATGGCCGACGCGGTGGAGGAATACCTGGTGCAACTGGTGATGGCCACCCGCACCCCAGCCAAGTTCGACGCCGAACTGGCCGACTGGATCGCCTACGGCGCCAGCCCGCGTGGTTCCATTTCGCTGGACCGCTGCGCGCGCGCCCACGCCTGGCTGGCCGGGCGCGATTTCGTCAGCCCCGAAGACATCCAGGCGGTGCTGTTCGACGTGCTGCGCCACCGCATCATCCTCTCGTTCGAGGCCGAGGCGGCAGGGATCGACCAGGACCGCGTGGTCCAGCGCATCCTCGACGTCGTCGCCGTTGCCTGAGCCCATGCCCACCGCGTCGCTGGCCGAACCCGGCATCCGCATCGGCCTTGCCGAGCTGATCGATATGCGCCACCGCGTGCGCGAAATCCAGCTGTTTTCCCGGCCCGGCCAACGCAGCCCGCTGGTGGGCCTGCACCACTCCAAGCTGCGTGGGCGCGGCGTGGACTTCGACCAGGTGCGCGTTTACCAGGCCGGCGACGATGTGCGCAACATCGACTGGCGGGTCACCGCGCGTACCCAGGAGCCGCACACCAAGCTGTTCCACGAAGAGCGCGAACGGCCCATCTTCATCCTCGTCGAGCAGAGCCAACGGCTGTTCTTCGGCTCGGGGCTGATGTTCAAGTCGGTGCTGGCCGCCCAGGCCGCCGCGCTGTTCGGCTGGGCCGCGCTGGGCCACAACGACCGCATCGGCGGGTTGGTGTTCGGCGACAACGAACACCACGAAATCAAGCCCCGGCGCAGCAAGCAGAGCCTGCTGCAACTGCTCAACCGCCTGGCCAAGGTCAACCAGGCGCTGCACACCGAGGCCACGCCCGGGGCCGACAGCCTGGGCCTGGCCCTGCGCCGCGCCCGCGAAGTGCTGCGCCCCGGCAGCCTGGCCATCGTGATCTGCGATGAGCGCTCGCTCACTGCCCAGGTGGAGCAGCACCTGGCCATGCTCTCGCGCCATTGCGACCTGCTGCTGATGCCGGTGTCCGACCCGCTCGACCACGCCCTGCCCGCCGCCGGCCTGCTGCGCTTCGCCCAGCGCAGCGCGCAGCTGGAGCTCGACACCCTGGACGCCAACCTGCGCCAGGCCTACCGCCAGCAGGCCGAAGCGCGCATCGAGCGCTGGGAGCTGATGGCGCAAAAGCTGCGCGTGCTGCTGATGCCACTGAGCACCCAAAGCGAAATGATCGAGCAACTGCGCGAGTACCTGAACGCCCAGCGGCCACGGAGCGCGTCATGAAGAGCAGCGGCCAATGAACCCGCTTGACCAACTGCAGCCGCTGATCGCCCCCGCGCCGATCGGCCTGTGGCCACCGGCACCCGGCTGGTGGCTGCTGCTGGCCGTGATGCCGCTGCTGGCCTGGGGCCTGTGGCGGGTGCGCCACTGGCGCCCGGGCAAACGCCGCATCGTGCGCGCCGAACAACCCTTGGACCCGGTGCGCGTGGAAGCGCTGGCCGAACTGGCGCGCCTGCCGCGCCCCTACGACGGCGCCCCGGCCGGGGCCTGGTTGCAACAGATCAACGCCCTGCTCAAGCGCCTGTGCCGCAGCCACTACCCGGGTGCCAACAGCCATACCCTCAACGGCCGCCAGTGGTTGGCGTTTCTCGACAACCGCTGCCCGGCCGCCGGCCTGACCCGCTGGATGGTACTGGTCGAAGGCGCCTACAAACCCGAGTGCAAGCTCGACGACAAGGCCATCGCCGGGCTCAGCCAAGCCGTCGAAACCTGGATTCGCAAGCATGTTTGAACTGGCCTGGCCGTGGGTCTTCGCCCTGTTGCCGCTGCCGTGGCTGGCGCGCCTGGTGCTGCCGGCCGCCGACAGCGGCGAACCGGTGCTCAAGGTGGGCTTCCTCGACGAACTGGAAGGCCTGGCCGGGCGCCGCGCGCGGCTCAACCTGCCGACCTGGCGCCAGCAGGCGCCCTTTGTCGTCATCTGGTTGTTGCTGCTGTGCGCCGCCGCCCGCCCGCAATGGTTGGGCGAGCCGGTGCCAGTGGCTGCCAGCGGCCGCGACCTGCTGGTGGCGGTGGATGTGTCCGGGTCGATGGACTTCCCCGACATGCAGTGGCAGAACGAAGAAATCAGCCGCCTCGACCTGGTCAAGGCGCTGCTCGGTGACTTCCTGCAGGACCGCGAGGGCGACCGCGTGGGCCTGATCCTGTTCGGCAGCCAGGCCTACCTGCAGGCGCCGCTCACTTTCGACCGGCGCACCGTGCGCACCTTCCTCGACGAAGCGCAGATCGGCATCGCCGGCAAGAATACCGCCATCGGCGACGCCATTGGCCTGGCGGTCAAGCGCCTGCGCCAACGCCCGGCACAAAGCCGGGTGCTGGTGCTGATCACCGACGGCGCCAACAACGGCGGGCAGATCCACCCGCTGACTGCCGCCCGCCTGGCCGCCCAGGAAGGCGTGCGCATCTACACCATCGGCATCGGTGCCAACCCCGAAGCCAGTGGCACCCCTGGCCTGCTCGGCCTGAACCCGAGCCTGGACCTGGACGAAGCCTCGCTCAAGGAAATTGCCGACATCACCCACGGCACCTACTTCCGCGCCCATGACGGCGCCGAACTGGACGCCATCGGCGACACCCTCGACCAGCTCGAACCGGTGGCCCAGCAACCGACCCAGGCGCGCACGGCCAAGGCCCTGTATGCCTGGCCCCTGGCCCTGGCCTTGTTGCTGAGCGTGCTGCTGGTGCTGGCCGTGCAATGGCCCGACAACCTGCTGCACCGCCTGCTGCGCAAGCCGCGCTTCCTGCAACCGCACCCGGAATGGCGCCAGCGCCTGAAGCGCCTGCGCCTGAGGAGGCGGCGATGATCGAACTGTGGCCCGAATGGTTGCGCCCGCTCTGGCTGCTGGCCGTGCCCCTGCTCGCCTGGCTGCTGTACAAACTGTGGCACCGGCGCAAGCGCGCCGGGCGCTGGCAGATGATTCTGCCGCCGGCGTTCCATGGCGTCCTGCTTGGCGGTGGCAGCGGCAGCACCAGCAAGCTGCCGTGGGTGGCGCTGGGCCTGGCCTGGGTGCTGGTGATCCTGGCGCTGCTCGGGCCCAGTTGGCAGCGCGTGGAAGAAAACCGCCAGCGCCCGGCCGACCCGCTGGTGATCCTGCTCGAACTGACCCCGCAGATGCTCGCCGAGGACAGCCCGCCCAACCGCCTGGAGCAGGCGCGGCGCAAGATCCTCGACCTGCTGGAGCACCGCCGCGACAGCCAGACCGCGCTGGTGGTCTACGCTGGCTCCGCGCACACCCTGGTGCCACTGTCCGATGACCTGGCCACCAGCCGCAACCTGCTCGAGGCGATCGACCCGTCGATCATGCCCAAACCCGGCCAGCGCGCCGACCTGGCCGTGCAAAAAGGCCTGGCCCTGCTGGCCCAGAGCGGCCTGGGCCAGGGCCGCCTGCTGCTGGTCGGCTCGTCGCTCAGCGCCCCGGAGCGCCAAGGCATCGCCCAGGCCCTCGGCCGCCAGGGCCCGAGCCTGCTGATGCTGGGCATCGGCAGCCGCGAAGGCGCACCGGTGCGCCAGGCCAATGGCGAATACCTCAAGGACGACCAGGGCGGCATCCTGTTGCCACGCCTGGACAGCGCCAGCCTCAAGGGCTTCATCAGCGGCACCGGCGGGCGCTACCGGCATGCCCGCATCGACGACCTCGACCTGCGTGGCCTGGGCCTGTTCGACAACCCGCGCGCCGGGCGCAATGACGGCCAGACCCTGCAACTGGACAGCTGGGCCGACCAGGGTTACTGGCTGCTGCTGCCGCTGTTGCTGCTGGCCGCCTGTGCCGGCCGACGCGGCTGGCTGTTCTGCCTGCCGCTGCTGCTGGCCCTGCCCCAGCCCAGCCAGGCCTTCGAGTTCAACGACCTGTGGCTGCGCCCCGACCAGCAAGGCCAGCGCCTGCTGGAGCAGAACCGCCCGGCCAGTGCCGCGCGCCAGTTCCAGGACCCGCAATGGCGCGGCATGGCCCTGTACCAGGCGGGCGACTATGCTGGCGCCGCCGAAGCCTTTTCCCAAGGCGACACTGCCGCCGCCCACTACAATCGAGGCAATGCCCTGGCCCATAGCGGTGAACTGGAAGCCGCCCTGGACGCCTACGAACAAGCCCTGGAACGCCAGCCCGACCTGCAAGCGGCGCTGGACAACCAGGCACTGGTGCAGCAACTGCTGCAGCAGCGCGAAGCCAAGGCCGAGGAACAACCAGCCAGCAGCGATGCCCAAGGCACGCCCGGCAGCGAAACCGAAGGCAACAGCAGCTCGGCCAGCAGCCCGGCCCAGGGCACGCCCGGCAACGACGAACAAGCCAGCGCCGAACAGCCCGGCGAAGGCAGCAACAACAGCCAGGTAGCGCCCGGCAACCAGGCGGGCGCGGATGACAGCGTCATCCAGCCGCCGCAGCGCCCGGTATCGACCAGCCTCGATGCCGAACAGCGCCAGGCCCTGGAACAATGGCTGCGGGAGATCCCCGACAACCCGGCGGAGCTGCTGCGGCGCAAATTCTGGTATGAACAGCAATTGCATCAGGAAACCCCACGATGAGTCGCTTCGGCGTCTTTCTCCTCAGTCTGCTGTGGGCCGTGCTGGCCCAGGCCGAACCGTTGCTGCGAGCCAGCGTCGACCGTACCCGCCTGGAAGCCGGCGAAAGCCTGGAGCTGACCCTGGAAAGCCAGGACGTCACCCAGTTCGGCAAGCCCGACCTGCGCGCGCTGGAGGGTGACTTCGAAGTGCGCGGCACGCGCCAGCTGAACAGCCTGCACAGCCTCGACGGCGAAACCCGCGCCAGCACCCGCTGGATCATCACCCTGCTGCCGCGGCGCAGCGGCAGCCTGCGCATCCCCGAACTGCAACTGGGCCAGTCGCACAGCCAGGCCATCGAACTGCAAGTGCTGCAGGCCGATGCCAGCCGCCAGGACAGTGCCTCGCAGGTGTTCATCGAAGCCACGCTCGACAGCAGCGAAGTCTACGTCCAGGCCCAGGCCGTGCTCACCCTGCGCATCTACCATTCGGTGGCACTGTACGACGACAGTAGCCTCAGCCCGCTGCAACTGGAGAACGCCAAAGTCGAACCGCTGGGTGAATCGCGCACCTATGAAAAGGAAATCAACGGCGTCCGCCACGGCGTGATCGAAACCCGCTATGCCGTGTATGCCCAGCAAAGCGGCACCCTCGAAATCCCGCCACTGACCTTCACCGCCACCGCCGCCGCCAGCCCGGACCAAGCCCCACAAGCAAACGGCACGGCCCGGGCCGGCCACCAGGTGCAGGTCAGCTCGCTGCCATTGCGCCTGGCCGTGCGGCCGATTCCGGCGGCCTGGCCTGCTGGCGTGCCATGGCTACCGGCCCGCAGCCTGGCCCTGGAAGAGCACTGGAACCCGGACCCTGGCAACCAGCAGGTGCAGATTGGCGACTCGCTGACCCGCAACATCACCTTGCGTGCCGAAGGCTTGTCCAGCACCCAGCTGCCGCCGCTGCCAGCCACCGAAATCACCGGCCTGCGTCGTTACCCCGACCAGCCGTTGCTGCGCAACGAAATCAGCGAGCGCGGCATGACCGCCAACCGCGAAGAGCGCGAAGCCCTGGTGCCGACCCACAGCGGTACGCTGGCCCTGCCGGCGCTGGAAGTGGCCTGGTGGAACACCCGCGAAGACCACCTGGAGCACAGCAGCTTGCCGGCGCGCACGCTGAACGTGCAGGACAACCCGGCGCTGAGCGCCGACACCCCGGTTGGTGACAACAGCAGTGCCAGCAGCTTGCTGTGGCCTTGGCAGCTGGCCACCCTGGTGTTCGCCCTCACCACCTTGCTGGGCTTTGCCCTGTGGTGGCGCGCCCGCTCGCAGCCAGCGGTGCTGCGCGCCGCGCAGGCCGGGCCGAGCCCGCGTACCTTGCTGGATGATCTCAAGCGCGCGTGCCAGGCCAACGACCCACAGGCAACCCGCCAGGCGCTGGACGCCTGGGCCCGCCAGCAGCCGGAGACCCTGGCCGAGATGGCGGCGCGGTTCGTACCGTTGTCGGATGCACTGGATGGGTTGAACGGGGCGCTGTATAGCGAGAGCGGGCAGTACTGGCAGGGTGAAGATTTGTGGCGGGCGATCGGTACGATTCCGCCGGCTGAGCAGGTATTGCTGCCGACCGGCGAGAACGGCAGCCTGCCGCCGCTCTATCCCAAGTGATGTGCTGCCTGTGCAGGCCTCTTCGCGGGTAAACCCGCTCCCACAAACCTTGCGCAGTACCTGTGGGAGCGGGTTCACCCGCGAACACCGGCGTAGCCGGTGCCACCGTAAGATATTTCTGAACCTGCAACCCAATGCTTCAGAATCAACCCGCTTAGGAATTATCCTACGCGCGCTGCCGAACTATCGCTGTTGTCGGGGAAACTCCTCACGGATAACGTTTCCGGGTCGCTTCGGTGACCGGGTGTGAGAACCCGACGATAAGCAAATTTCCGCCAGCTTTCATGGCGGCCGCGCGCGGGCAGACTTCGGTCTGGCCGAGTTTTCCTTTGCTTCCTCGGTTTCTCACCCCGCGCACGGCTGCCACCTAAACCCGTGAGAAGGTTGCGGTGGTGGCATTCTCTGATCAAGCAAAGGGTTTGAATCATGAAAAAGATCGTCCCCGATCCACCCGTAAAACTAACGGCCCGCCCCTTCTACACCATCAACCAGGACACACCCTCGGTTGACGCCCTGATCCACACCCTCCAGCTGATGGCCGGCATCGAAGACTCGCTGGACGAATACATCTGCGCCAATGCCGGCGAGCCCGGCATCAACATGCTGGTCAACGCGGTGCATCACGTACAGATGACCAAGGCCCTGGCCGAGTTGCTGCTACATCGGCAGGCCGGGGATATCACCTGGCACTGACTACGGTCCTACAAAAAGCGTTATCGCGTCATGGCTGCCAGGTGTTCGTCACCACATTTCCGGCGCCTGTGAGATCGAGCGCCGCCCGCGCGGCGCTTCGCAGCACAAGGCTGCTCCTACATCTGTTTCGGGCCAATAATTCCTGTGACAGAGGCGCGCGCCCCTTTGGCGTCCACCTCGATATCGTGTCAGACAAACAAGGCGGTCGCGTGCATTGGCACAGGCGTTACTGGCCAGAAACAGATGTAGGAGCAGCCTTGTGCTGCGAAGCGCCGCGCGGGCGGCGCTCGATCTTGCAGGCGCCGGAAATATATCGACAAACACCTGCATGCACCGAAAATCCACCGACGAACACCTGCCCGCCCTAACCCCTTCCCCGCCCTGCACCCCGAACCCAGCTTGGGTTACCATACCGCCCTTGCGCAACGCCCATCACCCAAGCCAAGCCCCCGCTTGCTCGACTCGACACCAACAGGTCATCCATGCGTCTGTTTCATACCTCCGACTGGCACCTGGGCCAAAGCCTGCACGGCCAGGAACGCGACTTCGAACACGCCTGCTTCCTCGACTGGCTGCTCGGCCAGCTGCGCCTGCGCCAGCCGGATGCGCTGCTGATCGCCGGCGATATCTTCGACACGGTCAACCCGCCGGTCAAAGCCCAGGAACGTCTCTACGACTTCATCGTCCAGGCCCACGAACAACAGCCGAAGCTGGACATCGTGATGATCGCCGGCAACCACGACTCCGGCTCGCGCATCGAGCTGCCCGCGGCACTGATGCGCCGCCTGCGCACCCATGCCCTGGGCCGTGTACACTGGCTGGACGAGGGCCAGCTGGACGCCGAGCGCCTGCTGATTCCGCTGACCAACGGCCGTGGCAAGGTCGCCGCCTGGTGCTTGGCCTTGCCCTTCCTGCGCCCGGCCGAGGTGACCGGCCCGCAATTGGGCGACGACTACCTGCAAGGCATCACCCAGGTGCACCAGCAGCTGATCGCCGCCGCGCAAAAGAAGCGCAAGAAGGACCAGGCGCTGATTGCCATCAGCCACGCGCACATGGCCGGTGGCGCGGTGTCGGAGGACTCCGAGCGCAGCCTGATCATTGGCAACGCCGAGGCGCTGCCGGCCAAGCTGTTCGACAAGGCCATCAGCTACGTCGCCCTCGGCCACCTGCACAAGCCGCAGAAGGTCAACCGCGAAGAACGCATCCGCTACAGCGGCTCGCCGATCCCGCTGTCGTTCGCCGAAATCAACTACCCGCACCAGGTGCTGGAAGTGGAGCTGGACGGCACCGGCCTGGTCAGCGTCGAACCGCGCCCGGTACCGCGCGCCGTGGCCCTGCAACGGGTCGGCCCGGCACCACTGGGCGAACTGCTGGAGCAGTTGGCCGACCTGCCAGTGATCGACCTGCTCGAAGACCCCAACCGCCAGCCCTGGCTGGAGGTGCGGGTGATACTGGATGAGCCGCAACCCGACCTGCGCCAGCAGATCGAAACCGCACTGGAAGGCAAGGCCGTGCGCTTGATCCGCATCAGCGCCGAATACGCCGGCCGCAATAATGCCGAAGACGATGACCTGGCCTTTGTCGAACTGGCCCAGATGACCCCGCAGGACCTGTTCAGCCGCGCCTGGGAGCAAGCCTATGGCAACCCCGCCGACGAACAGGCGCTGGCCGACTTCGCCCTGCTGTTGCAGGACGTGCAGCAGGAAGAGGAACAGCCATGAAGATTCTTGCCATCCGCCTGAAGAACCTGGCATCCCTGGCCGGCCCGGTCGATATCGATTTCACCGCCGAACCGCTGGCCAGCGCCGGCCTGTTCGCCATCACCGGGCCTACCGGGGCGGGTAAAAGTACCCTGCTCGACGCCCTGTGCCTGGCGTTGTTCGGCACCGTGCCACGGCTGAACGACATTGGCCGCGAGGCCAAGGTGCCGGATGCAGACGGCGAGATCCCTACCTCCGACCCGCGCAACCTGCTGCGCCGCGGCACCGGCAGCGGCTTTGCCGAAGTCGATTTCGTCGGCATCGATGGCCGCCGCTACCGCGCCCGCTGGGAAGCCAACCGCGCCCGCGACAAGGCCAACGGCAAGCTGCAGCACAGCCGCCAGAGCTTCTATGACCTGGACAGCGAGCAGGTACTGGGCAGCGGCAAGAACGAATACAAACAGCTGGTCGAAGCCCGCCTGGGCCTGAACTTCGAACAGTTCACCCGCGCGGTGATGCTGGCCCAGAGCGAATTCGGCGCCTTCCTCAAGGCCGACGACAAAGAACGCAGCGAGCTGCTGGAAAAGCTCACCAACACCGCCATCTACACCCGCCTGGGCCAGCGGGCCTTCAGCAAGGCCCGCGAAGCCGGCGAAGCCCACAATGCCCTGAAGGACCGTGCCAGCCACCTGCTGCCGATGGCCGCCGAAGCCCGCGCCGAGCTCGACCAGCGCCTGGAACAGGCGCAGCAGCAGTTCAAGGCCGACCAGGCCGGCGAGCGCCAGCTGGAGCAGCAACGCAACTGGCTGAACGAGCAGCGCCAGCTGCAGGCCCAGCACGCCGAAGCCGGCACCGCGCTGCAGGCCGCCGAGCAGGGCTGGCAACAACTGGCTGAGCAGCGCCTGGACCTGGTGCGCCTGGAGCGCCTGGCCCCGCAGCGTCACCAGTTCCACCGCCAGCAGACACTGACCGCGCAACTGGCACCGCTGGCAGCGAAGATCGCCGAACAACAGCAGCAGCAAGCCGAGCTGCAAGTGCGCACCAGCGAGCTTGAGCAGGCGCTGGACGCCGCGCGTCAGGCGCTTGCCGATAGCCAGGCCCAACACAGCGAGAACGCCCCTCGCCTGCGCCAGGCCTTCGCCGCCCAGGACAACCTGGCCCGTCTGGAGCAGGAGCTGGCAGCACAGCGCAGCGCCGGCCAGCAGGCCGAGCAGCAGGTCGCCGAAGGCCAGCAGCACCTGCAGCAGCTGGAAGACAACCAGCAGCGCAGCCTGCAGCAACTGGCGCAGATCGACACCGCGCTCGCCGACAGCCAGCACCTGGCGGGCCTGGCCAATGCCTGGCACGCCTACCTGCCGCAACTGAAGCAAGTGATGCTGATCGGTGGCCGCCTGGCCAAGGGCCGTGAAGAGCTGCCCGGCCTGCAGGCCCAGGCCAGCCAGGCCAATGCGCACTTGCAGGCCGAGCGCGATGCCTTCGAGCTGCTGTTCCGCGAAGCCAAGGCCGAACCCCAGGCCCTGGCAGAACAGATCGACCTGCTGGGCGGCATGCTGCAGGACAACCGCAAGCAGCAGCGCGCCGTGGAAGAGCTGTCACGCCTGCATGGCCGTGAACTGGAACTGCGCCAGCAGCTGGAGGCCGTGCGCGTGCGTCAGCAGCAGGCCATGCAGCAGCGCCAGCAACTGATTACCGAAGGCACCGCCGCCAAGGCCGAGCTGGAAGCCGCCGAGCAAGCGCTCAACCTCACACGCCAGTTGCTGGAACGCCAGCGCCTGGCACGCAACACCAGCGTCGAAGAGTTGCGCGGCCAGTTGCGCGACGGCGAACCCTGCCCGGTGTGCGGCAGCGCCGAGCACCCGTTCCACCAGCCTGAAGCGCTGCTGCAAAGCCTGGGTCGCCATGACCAGGCCGAAGAAGATGCCGCGCAGAAGCAGGTCGAAACCCTCAACAGCAAGCTGGTGGAGCTGCGCACCCAGCTGGGCGTGGTCAACGCCCAGCTCAAGGACTTCCAGCAGCAACAGCAGCACCTGGACGAACAGCTGCAACCGCTGGTGGCCCAGGTGCAGGCGCACAGCCTGTGGCCGGCCCTGGCCCCGCAGGACGACAAGGCCCGCAGTGCCTGGCTCGACAGCCAGCTGCGGCGCCTGGACGAAGAAATCGGCCAGGACGAGAAACGCCAGAGCGCCCTGCTCGCCCTGCAAAAAGATGCAGCCCGTCTCAACCAGCAATTGCAGGCCGCCCAGCAGGCGCAACAGCAAGCCCAGCGCCACCTGGAGCAACAGCACCAGGCCCTGGCCAGCGACGAGCAGCAGTTGCAGCAAGGCCTCGCGGACCTTGCCGGCGTATTGCCCGAAGAGGCCCTCAAGGCCTTGAACGACGATCCGGCCAATGCCTTCCTCGCCCTGGACCAGCAGATCGCCCAACGCCTGCAGCAACTGGAACAGCGCAAGGACGAGCAGGAAGAACAGCAAGCCCGCCAGGCCCAGCTGGACAAGCTGCGCGACCAGCAGCAGGCACGCGTGCAGACCCAGCAGCAGCTGCAGCAGAAACTTGCCGCCCTCGACGAGCAGCGCCAACAGGCCCAGGCTTCGCTTGGCGAACTGCTTGGCGGGCACACAAGCGCCGAAGCCTGGCAACAGCACATGGACGCCGCGCTGGAGCAGGCCCGCGCCCACGACGCCGACACTGCCCAGCGCCTGCAGGAGCTGCGTACCCAAGGCGTGCAACTGGCCAGCGAACTCAAGGCCAACACCCAGCAGCAGCAGGCGCTGGACGCCGAGTGCCAGCAGTTGCAAGGCCAGATCGCCCAGTGGCGCGCAGAACACCCGGAACTGGACGACGCCGGCCTGGATCGCCTGCTGGGCATGGAGGACGTACAAGTCAATGAGCTGCGCCAGCGCCTGCAAGGCGCCGAAAAGGCCATCGAACAGGGCCGCGTGCTGCTGCAGGAACGTGAACAACGCCTGCAGCAACATGCCGCGCAAATGACTGTGGACACCTCGGCCGACGCCTTGGAACAGGCCCTGACCGAACTGCGTGAACGCCTGGCCGGCCATGAGCAGCAATGCGCCGAACTGCGTGCACAGCAGGCCGATGACCAGCGTCGCCAACAGGCGCACCAGGCGCTGGCGGCGGAAATCGAACAGGCCCACCAGCAGTGGCAACGCTGGGCTCGCCTGAACGCCCTGATCGGTTCGGCCTCGGGCGATGTGTTCCGCAAGATCGCCCAGGGCTACAACCTCGACCTGCTGCTGCACCACGCCAACGCCCAACTGCGCCAGCTGGCCCGCCGCTACCGCCTCAAGCGCGGCGGCAGCGCCCTCGGCCTGCTGGTGCTGGATACCGAGATGGGTGACGAACTGCGTTCGGTGCACTCGCTGTCTGGCGGAGAAACCTTCCTGGTGTCGCTGGCCCTGGCCCTGGGCCTGGCCTCGATGGCCTCCAGCACGCTGCGCATCGAATCGCTGTTCATCGACGAAGGCTTCGGCAGCCTCGACCCCGAGTCGCTGCAACTGGCAATGGATGCACTCGACGGTTTGCAGGCCCAGGGCCGCAAGGTGGCGGTGATTTCCCACGTGCAGGAAATGCACGAACGCATCCCGGTGCAGATCCAGGTGCGCCGCCAAGGCAATGGCCTGAGTGACGTGGAGGTGTGCGGGTGATTCTCTACTCGTTCCGCCGCTGCCCCTGGGCCATGCGCGCGCGCCTGGCCCTGCGCTATGCGCGGTGCGAGGTGGAGATTCGCGAGGTAGCGATGAAGAACAAGCCGGCAGAACTGCTGGCCTTGTCACCCAAGGGCACGGTGCCGGTACTGGATACCGGTGCCGGGGTGCTCGAAGAAAGCCTGGACATCATGCGCTGGGCGCTGGCGCAAAACGACCCGCAGGACTGGCGGCTGCAGGCCGACCCAGTGGCGGCGCAGCAGGCTGAAACCCTGATTGCGCGCAACGACAGCACGTTCAAGGCGCAGGTGAACCTGTACAAGTATGCCGAGCGCTACCCCGAGCATACCCGCGAGCATTACCGCCAGCAGGCCGAGGCCTGGCTGGCGGAGCTCGAAGGCCTGCTGGCAGGCAGGCCCTACTTGCTAGCCACGCACCCGAGCATTGCCGATGCCGCGTTGCTGCCCCTGATGCGCCAGTTTGCCGGGGTCGAACCGCAGTGGTTCGCCGAGGCGGCTTATCCGCGAGTGCGGAGCTGGCTGGAGGGGTGGTTGGCTTCGGAGCTGTTCAGGTCAGTCATGACCAGGTAGCTTCACGCGATCCCTTGTAGGAGCGGCCTTGTGTCGCGATAGGGGCGCACAGCGGCCCCAGGTTTTTGCGTCACAGCAGAAATTGCCGGGGCCGCTCTGCGGCCCTTTCGCGACACAAGGCCGCTCCTACAGGGACCGAGTCAGCTTCAGTGGGTGTGCTTGCCACTCAATGCCGCATGGAAGTTGGCACTCTGGCGCAGGTACTGTTCGGTGTAGCTATGGGTGGCGGACGCCTTGCCGCTGCTGTCGGCATGGGCATGCGTCGGCAATACGACCGAAGCGGAAATGGCGGATGCGGCAATGACCGGGAAGAGATTGAAGTTCATCTGGGCTGACCTCGACGGCGGTGGTTTGACGTTGGCCCGTTTGGGCCTTGGGTCAAACTTACGCCGCCGAAGCCGCAGGCAAAAATTCATTGCGGCAGTATCGATTATCACGCCGATCGATATCACTCGATGAATTTCAGGTCCGACGGCGCATCCTGCTTCAGCGTCTGCACCGTCTCCAACAGCTTGCCGCTGCGCGGATCGCGGCGGATCACCACGATCTGGTTGCTCTTCTGGTTGGCCACCAGCAGGAAGTTGTCACTCGGATCGAGGGCGAACTCGCGGGGATGATCCCCCTCCACCGAACGGCGCTGCAGGAATGTCAGCTGGCCATCCTGCTTGCCCACGCTGAACACCACGATCTCGTTGGCCGTGCCTCGGTTGCTCACATACAGGAAGCGCCCATCTGCCGACAGGTGCAAGCCACCTGCCGCTTTCGCCGCAGCTTCCTTGCTCTCGGTCAGGGGCAGGCGCTGGCGTTCGACCAGGTTGCCCTCCTGCACATCGAACATCACCACCTCGGCACTCATTTCCAGGGTCAGGTAGGCGTGCCGGCCCTTGGCGTCGAACAACAGGTGGCGCGGCCCGCTGCCCGGCGGCAGGTCCACCGACGCGGGGATCGCCGGCGTCAACGGGTGGTCTGCGCTGGCACCGTCGTAGCGGTAGATGAACACCTTGTCGGCACCCAGGTCGCTGGCATACAGGTGGCGGCCGTCGGGTGACAGCACCAGCGAATGCACATGGGCGCCAGCCTGGCGCTCGGGGTTGACCCCGCTCGCCTTGTGCCGGGCCTGTTGCACCACCGGCTTGAGCTTGCCGTCCTTGGCCACCGGGATTACCACCAGGCTGCCGCCAGGGTCGGGCTTGACTGCGTAGTTGGCCACGAACAGATAACGCTGGTCCTGGCTGAGGCTGGCGTGAGTCGGCTCGTCACCTTGGCTGGCCACCTGGTTGATGGGCTTGATCTCGCCTTTTGCACTGACGCTGAAACTGCTGGCATGGCCGTTCGGGGTTTCATTGACCGCGAACAGCTGGCGTTGATCGGCCGACAATACCAGCCACGAAGGGCTGACACTCTTCACCACCTGCTGCGGCGCAGGGTCGATATGACCGGTCTTTTCGTCAAACTGATAGCGGTAGATGCCCTGGCTGGCGCCATCGGTGTAGCTGCCCACCAGCAAGGTGGCGGCGTGGGCGTGGAGGGTCATGCTCATCAGGCTAGCGGTCAGCAGGCTCGTCCAGATCCGATTCATCTTCGTCATCATCCGGGGCACGAAAGGCACTCATACAGACTAGTCGATGCTCGCCGTTGGCATCGTCGAGTTGCCACTCGTCACCCACGGCGATGGCGGCAGTGATCTGCTCGGGGGTGAAGGACCAGCGGCGGAGCTGGCGGCCGTCCATGCATTCGATGGTGAGGCCGGATTCATCGGAGGTGAAGTCGAAGGCGTGCAGGCCGTCGATCAGGAGCATGTCGCAGGACTGCAGGGCGGTGGCGAGGGGGGACATGGGGGTACCAATCTGAAATGAGTTGGCATTATAGCCCTGGGGCTGCTTTGCAGCCCATTCGCAGCACAAGGCTGCTCCTACAGGGGGACCGCGAACCTTCTGTAGGAGCAGCCTTGTGCTGCGAATGGGCCGCAAAGCGGCCCCCAGCAATTCAATGAGCGAAAATGGAGCCCCCCTCCTTACCCACCATCTTCTCCGGCTTGATCAGGAACCTTGCCAGCGCCGGCAACAGCCACAGCGCACCGAACATGTTCCACAGCAGCATGAAGGTCAGCATCAGCCCCATGTCCGCCTGGAACTTGATCGCCGAGAAAATCCAGGTGCACACGCCGATGGCCAGGCACAACCCGGTGAACAGCACCGCCTTGCCAGTCGAGCGCAGGGTCTCGTAATAAGCCTCCTGCAACGGCAACCCGGCACGCAGGAAGCTTTCCAGCCGGCTGTAGATGTAGATGCCATAGTCCACGCCAATGCCCACACCCAGCGCCACCACCGGCAAGGTCGCCACCTTGACCCCGATGCCCATGTAGGCCATCAGCGCGTTGCCCAGCACCGAGGTCAGCACCAGCGGCAGGACGATGCACAGGGTGGCGGCGAACGAGCGGAAGGTAATCAGGCACATCACCGCCACACAGATGTACACCAGGATCAGGATGGTCAGCTCGGCCGACTTGATCACCTCGTTGGTCGCCGCCTCGATCCCGGCATTGCCCGCCGCCAGCAGGAACTGCAGGCCTTCCTTGTTGTGGCTGTCGGCAAACGCCTTGGCAACGGCAGTGACCCGCTCCAGGGTTTCGGCCTTGTGGTCGTTGAGGAACACCAGCACCGGCGCCAGCGAGCAGTCGCCGTTGTACAGGCCATCGGCGCGGGCGATGGAGTTGTTGAGGATGTCCGGGTTGCGCGACAGGGTTTCCCATTTCAGGCTGCCCTCGTTCATGCCCTTGATCACCTGCTTGGAGACGGTCACGAGGGAAATTGCCGACTGCACGCCCGGGGTGTTCTGCATGGTCCACATCAGCTCGTCGATCGGCGCCATGGTCGAGTGGATCGAGCAGCTTTCCGGCGGGGTCTTGACCATGATCACCAGCACGTCGGAACTGGTCGAGTAGTTGCTGATGATGAAGTTGTTGTCCTGGTTGTAGCGCGAGTCGGGGCGCAGTTCCGGCGCGCCCTGGTCGAGGTCGCCGATCTTCAGGTTCTGGCTGTACCACAGGCCACCGGCGAAGGCGACCAGCGCCAGGGCCACCGACACCGGCGCCACCTTGGCACTGGCGAAGTTCGACAGCAGGCGCCAGAACGGGTGCTCGCGGGTGGCGTCCTGCTTGCTGCGCTCGACGGCCTTCTTGCTGATGCCGACATAGGAGATGGCTACCGGTAGCAGGATGAGGTTGGTGAACACGATCACCGCCACACCGATGGAAGCACCGATGGCCAGTTCACGAATCACCCCGATGTCGATGATCAGCAGGGTGATGAAGCCCACGGCGTCGGCGAGGATGGCGATCATCCCCGGCAGGAACAGCTGGCGGAACGTGCGCCGGGCAGCGGTCAGGGCGTTGTCGGCGTCACTCGACTGCAGGGCGATACCGTTGATCTTCTGCACCCCGTGGGAAATGCCGATGGCGAAGATCAGGAACGGCACCAGCATCGAGTACGGGTCCAGGCCAAAGCCCACCGCATGCATCAGGCCCAGCTGCCAGACCACCGCCACCAGGGTGGTGATGAGCACGGCGATGGTGCTGCGGATGCACCAGGTGAACCAGTACAGCAGCACCCAGGTGATGGCCAGGGCGACGCCAAAGAACATCGCCACCATCACCAGGCCGTCGATCAGGTCGCCGACCTTCTTGGCGAAGCCGACGATGTGCACCTTCACGTTGGGGTTCTGCGCCTGGAACTTGTCACGGATCTTTTCTTCCAGCTGGTGCGAGAACTGCTGGTAGTCCAGCTTCACCTGCTTGCCCGGGTCCTGCGGGTCTGGGTAGCTCTCCAGCAGCGGCACGTCGACGATGCTGGACTTGAAGTTGTTGCCCACCAGGCGCCCCACCTGGCCCGACTTGAGCACGTTGTCGCGCAGGGTGTCGAGGCTGTCCTGCGAGCCGTTGTAGGTGTTGGGGATCACCTCGCCACCGGAGAAGCCTTCCTCGGTGACCTCGCTCCAGCGCACGCTGGGGCTCCACAGCGACTTCAGCCCGGCACGGTCGACGCCAGGGATGTAGAACACTTCGTCATGGATCTGCCGCAGGGTCTCCATGTAGTCCTTGTCGAAGATGTCGCCATTCACGGCCTCCACCGAAATGCGCACGGTGTTGCCGAGGTTGGCCAGGTCGTTGCGGTGCTCCATCATCTGCTCGATGAACGGGTGCTGCAGCGGGATCATCTTCTCGAAGCTGGTGGACGGGCGAATCTGCGTGGCCTGCCAGAACAGGAAGATGCTGACCAGTACGCACAGGGCGATGACCACGGGGCGATTGTTGAAGATCAGGCGTTCGAGCAGCGTGGCCTTGTCCTGGTGATGCGGGTGCATGGTGATGCTCTCCCTGCTGGTCATGGACGCACCTCCTGGTCAGCACCCTGTGGGTCAGCCAGGTGCACGCCACCCTGCCCTACCAGCAGCAGGCCGCCATCGGCCAGGCCGCTGACGCCGGCCAGGGCAATGCGGTCGGCACGGTTGTAGACACTGAAGGTCTGGCCATCATCGGTACTGCGCAGCACGCTGCCACCATTGCCGACCAGCACCAGGCTACCGTCCTCGACAAGCGTAGCGCCTGCCAGGCCGAATTCGAGGTTGCCACGTGCGGCCTTGAGCTCGATCGGCTGCCAGCTGTCACCGAAATCGGCGGAACGGAACAGGTTGCCGCGCAGGCCGTAGGCCAGCAGGGTGTTCGGCTGGGCAGTGCCGATCACGCCGAACAGCGAGCCCTCGTAAGGGCCCTCGACCTTGGCCCAGGTCTGGCCGTTGTCGGCGGAGCGGAACATGCCACCCTGCTCGCCGACGATGAACAGGCCCGCGTCACGCACCTGGGCGATACCGTTCAGGTGCAGCTGGTCGGGGTTGTCCAGGCGCTCGGCGACGTCCTGCCAGTGCTGGCCGCCGTCGGTGGTTTCCAGCAAGGCGCCATAGGCACCTACGGCAAAACCGTGCCGGGCGTCGAGGAAGGCGACATCGAGCAAGGGTGCTTCGCGGGACAGGTCTTCGAACTGCTTGCTCCAGGTGGCACCACCATCGCTGCTGGCGAGCACCAACGCATCGTGGCCGACGGCCCAGCCGCGCTTGTCGTCGAGGAAGAACACCGCGGTCAGCAGTTGCCGGGTGGGCACCCGCGCCTGGGTCCAGGTGCTGCCCTGGTCGTCGGAGAACAGGATATGACCACGATCGCCCACCACCACCAGGCGCTTGCCGGCATGGGTGGCGTCGATCAGCAGGCTTTGGCTGGCCTTGGCCGATTCGGTGGAATACTCGTCGGCGGCAGCGGCTTGCACGCTGTCAGCCCACACGCCAAGCCCCAGCGCCAGTACCGCGCCGGCTGCCAATGGCCAGGCAAAGCGCCTGTTCTGTTCCCTCATGACTGTCCCCCTGTTGTGTTCTTGTGTGGTGGGTCAATGCACTGCAGGTACTGCGAAAAGCCTGATCTAGAGGCCTGCAATAGCTTGAGGGGATCGTAGCGGGGATATTTGCGGGAACACAACGGGCGGGGTGTTATGTTTTGTTGTCGGCTCCAAAAGCTTCGCGGGTAAACCCGCTCCCACAGGTCCTGCACAGCCCATGAAAGCGGTGCAGTACCTGTGGGAGCGGGTTTACCCGCGAAGAGGTCGGCTCAGGCTACGGAAAACTCAAGCCAGGCTCTTGCTCACAACCTCATACACATCACTGGACAGCTCACCAGAAGCCAGAATCCGCTCCAGCTCGCCCTTCATCAGGGCCTGACGCGCATCGTCATACTTGCGCCAGCGGGTCAGCGGTGCCAGCTGCCGCGAGGCGATCTGCGGGTTCAGCGCATTCAGCTCGATCACCAGGTCCGCCAGGAAGCGGTAGCCGGAGCCATCCGCCGCATGGAAGTTGACCAGGTTCTGCCCGGCAAAGGCGCCGACCAGCGCACGTACCTTGTTCGGGTTCTTCAGGGTGAACGCCGGGTGCTGCATCAGCGCCTTGACCCGCGCCAGCCCGCCCGGCAGCGTACTGGCCGCCTGCACGCTGAACCACTGGTCCATGACCAGCGGGTTGTCCTTGAAGTGCTCGGCAAAGGCTTCCAGCGCCTTGGCCCGCTCGGCCTCGAACGGCGAGTTGACCAGCACGGCCAGGGCGGTCAGGCGCTCGGTCATGTTGTCGCAGTGCTCGAACTGCTCCAGGGTCGCCTGCAGCACCTGCGGCTTGCCGCTCTGCATCAGGTACGACAGCGCGATGTTCTGCAGGCTGCGGCGGGCGAAGTGCTCGGCCGAGGCCACGTAGGCGGTGCTGCGCGACACTTCGCGGTTGGCCTGGTAGCGCGCCCACAGGGCGTCGAACAGCTGCTCGGCGATCTGCTGGCGGGCGAACTCGCGGGCGGCGTGGATGGCGTCCACGTCGGCCACCTGGCTGATTTCGGTGAGGTAGGCCTCACCCGGCAGCGAGAGCATTTCGGCAACCATGGCCGGGTCCAGCGACTCGTTGCCGAGCACGGTGCCCAGGGCGCTGATCAGGCGCTGGTCGAGCTTGAGTGCTTCGCCGCGCTGATGCTGGCCGATCAGCTCCTGCAGCACCTGCACCGACAACTGCTGCCCCGCCTCCCAGCGGTTGAAGCCGTCGCTGTCGTGCTGCATCAGGAACATCAGCTGGTCGCGGTCGTAGGGGAAGCTGAGCTTGACCGGTGCACTGAAGCCACGCAGCAGCGACGGCAGCGGCTTGGCCTGGATGCCCTGGAAGGTGAAGGTCTGCTCGGCCTCGGTCACCGACAGCACGCGGCTGGTGCCCTGCGCCGTCGCTTCGCCGGCCAGTTGCAGCGGCAGGTCGTTGCCTGCGGCATCCAGCAGGCCAAGCTCCACCGGGATCACGAACGGCAGTTTTTCGGCCTTGTCCGGGGTCTGCGGGCAGCTCTGGCGGAAGGTCAGGCTGTAGGTCTGCGCGGCCGCGTCATAGGCCTCGCTGACTTCCAGGCGCGGGGTGCCGGCCTGGTTGTACCAGCGCTTGAACTGGGTGAAGTCGACGCCGTTGGCGTCTTCCATGGCCTTGATGAAATCGTCGGTGGTCACCGCCTGGCCATCGTGGCGTTCGAAGTACAGGTCGCTGCCCTTGCGGAAGCCGTCGGCGCCCAGCAGGGTACGAACCATGCGCACCACTTCGGCGCCCTTCTCGTACACGGTCAGGGTGTAGAAGTTGGAGATCTCGATGAAGCTGTCCGGGCGCACCGGGTGAGCCATGGGGCCAGCGTCTTCGGCGAACTGGTGAGTACGCAGGTAGGCCACGTCTTCGATGCGTTTGACCGTGCGCGAGTTCATGTCGGCGCTGAACTCGGCATCGCGGAACACCGTGAAGCCTTCCTTCAACGACAGCTGGAACCAGTCACGGCAGGTGACGCGGTTGCCCGACCAGTTGTGGAAATACTCGTGGGCGACCACGCCTTCGACGCGCTGGTGTGCGGCATCGGTGGCCGTTTCGGCACGGGCCAGCACACAGCTGGAGTTGAAGATGTTCAGGCCCTTGTTTTCCATGGCGCCCATGTTGAAGTCGTTGACCGCGACGATCATGAAGATGTCCAGGTCGTACTCGCGGCCATAGACTTCTTCGTCCCAGCGCATGGACTTCTTCAGGCTGACCATGGCGTGGTCGCACTTGTCGATGTTCTCGGGCTCGACGTAGATGCGCAGGGTCACGTCACGGCCGGACTGGCGGGTGAAGCTGTCCTCGACGCACCACAGGTCACCGGCCACCAGGGCGAACAGGTAGGCCGGCTTCATGAACGGGTCTTCCCAGGTCGCCCAGTGGCGACCATCGTCTGCCGGCCCGCTGCCGATCGGGTTGCCGTTCGACAGCAATACCGGGTAGCGATGCTGCTCGGCGATGACCGTGGTGGTGAAGGTGCTCATCACGTCCGGGCGGTCGAGGTAGTAGGTGATCTTGCGGAAGCCTTCGGCCTCGCACTGGGTGCAGAACATCTTGCCCGACTTGTACAGGCCTTCCAGTGCGGTGTTGCTCTCGGGGTGGATCTTCACGCTGGTGTCGAGGGTGAAGCGCTCGGCCTTGGGCTGCACCGTCAGGCTATCGGTATCGAGCTGGTAGTCACCCGGCTGCAGCTCCTGGTCATCCAGCGAGGCGCGCAGCAGTTCCAGCTGCTGGCCATCGAGCTCCAGTGGCGGCAGGCCGGCACCGCGTGCCGGGTTGCGGCGCATGACCAGTTGCGCGTGAACCAGGGTGTGGTCCTCGAACAGCTCGAAGGTCAGGTGCGTCTCGTCGATCAGGTACTCGGGCGCCTGGTAATCCTCGAGGTAGATCACTTGCGGTTGTTCGGTACGCATGTGCAGGTCCTTTTTACTGGAGCACGGCCAACTGGTAGGCCGTGTACTTGCGAATATTGATCACACCGGTGTCGAAGATCAGGTACTGGCCCTTGATGCCCAGCAGCGTGCCTTCCACTACCGGGTCCTTGTCGAGGTTGAAGCTGACGATCTTCGATGGGTAGGCCTCGACCGGGTACTTCATCTGCACCACTTCGGCGTCAGCCAGCGGCTGGATCGCCTGCAGGCCGAAGCGCCCCTGCAGCTCGCGCAGGCCATCGGCACAGGCGTCGAACACCTGTTCACGAATGGCGACCAGGTCGAGCTCCTCGGCATCGCCCTTGAGCAGGGCGCGCCAGTTGGTGCGGTCCGGCACCTGGCTGCGCAGCAAGTCTTCGACCAGGCCGGACTGCTGGCGGGTGGCCACGCGCACGATCGGCAGGGCCTGGCTGGCGCCCTGGTCGAGCCAGCGGGTGGGCAGCTGGGTGGCGCGGGTGATTCCGACCTTGATCCCCGACGAGTTGGCCAGGTAGACCACATGGTCGGTCATGCAGAACTGTTCGCCCCACGACGGTTCGCGGCACGTGCCAGCGTCGTAGTGGCACTTTTCCGGGGCCATGATGCACACGTCGCACTGGGCCAGTTTGGTCATGCACGGGTAGCAGTAACCCTGGCTGAAGCTGGTCTTGGTGCGCTTGCCACAATGGCTGCAGTGAATGGCGCCGAGGTATTCAAGGCGCAGGCGCTGGCCGATCAGCGGGTTGACCGGCACCTGCGTGTCATCCAGACGGAAGCTGTACTGCACCACTGGCGCCTGCAGGCTTACCGCCATCTTGCTCAACGAGCCACGAGCGAGTTCGATCAATGTACCGAGTCCGACTTGAACAGAATGTTGGCGATCGGCGCGGACTTCGAGGCGCATTCCTGCGGGCCCATGTAGCCGGTACGCTGGTCTTCGGGCAGGTTTTTCATCTCCCAGGCGATTACCGCCTGCAGCGACAGCTCTTTCTGCTCGGCAGTGAGCTTGCGGCCATCCGACCATTTGCCGATTTCCACGGCCAGTTTCAGGCTCTCGTAGATTTCCGGGGTGATGTTTTCAATCATTTGCGCGAAAGTGGACATAGTGTCTCCTGATTCAAGCCGACAGTTTACGCCGGGCCAGCGCCCCACCCAAGAGCCCGGTCAGGCATCCGATGAGCAGCCCGCCGACGTGGGCGGCATTGGCGATCTGGCCAAGGCCCAGGGTGTCGATCACGCCGCTCAGGCACACCACCAGCCAGATGAGCATCATCACCAGCACGCCCTTGGGCAGGTTGAAGTAACGGTCGGGTGCCAGCCACTGGTACAGCCAGATGTGCCCGAGCAGGCCGTACAGCACGCCGGAAAGGCCGCCGAACAGGCTCGGCCCGCTGCTGTAGTGCTGGGCCAGGTTGGACACCAGGCTGAACAGCAGGGTCAGGCCCAGCAGCGCCCATGGGCCCTGGCGCAATTCGATGCGTTTGCCCAGTTCCCAGTACCACAAGCTGTTCATGGCCAGGTGCAGCACGCCGAAATGCAGCAGCATGGGCGATACCAGGCGCCACCACTGGCCTTCGTCCAGGCTTTGCGCCAGCGGGCTGAAGTACAGGTAGTCGCCCTGGACGCGGAAATCGAGGAAGGTGAACCAGCTGATGGTGGTGAAGTTGTCGCCCAGGCCGGTGAGGCCGGCGACGATGAAGCACAGCAGCAGGGTGATAGTGGTGACTTTGCAGGCTCTGGCCTGTTCTGCCAGGGAGGGTTGTGTGGGGCTATTCGCGGGTAAACCCGCTCCCACAGGGTCCTGTGCAAGTTCGAGGTCGGCGTTGCCGTCGGGGTAGCGCTGGTAGAGCTCGCGGACGTCTGCGGCCAGGGTGTCGGGGGCCCAGAGCACCTGGGCATCGCCCTCCTCGCTGACCCGGTGCGGCACCTGCAGGCGCTGCAGCAGGTGAACGAAGCCGCTGAGGTCGACCGACAGCGGCAGGCGCATCACTTCGATAATGTTCATTGGTTGGCCTGTGGGCGGTCGACATCGACCCAGACGAACTTGTGCGGGTCGATGCGGGTTTCATCATCCAGCCGGTAGGCGGCCAGCTTGCCGTAGAGCACGGCGCTGTAGTCCAGGCAGGCCAGGTTGGAGCGGATCGGCGCCGGGCGGCCGCTACGCCAGTAATGGCCGACGAACAGCATGGGCTCGTCTTCGGCATAGCGCAGCAAGGCGTTCTTCTGGCTGTGACTGAGCGGGGTGCTGGCCACTTCCGCGGGCAGGGCGTCTGGCTGGAACACGATGTCGCCGTAGGTTTGCGGGTCTTCTTCCCAGAACTTGGTACGGAAGAAGGCACGGGTCAGGCCGTCGCCACCGGTGAGGGTCAGGCCGTCCGGCAGGCGCATGTCGGTGCCGCGCAGCAGGCGATTGCACACGGTGGCGGCAAAGCTGCCGCTCACCGCCGAGGCCTGGATGAAGTGCTCGTCGACGCGCCCGTCGGGGTACTGCTGGCGCAGCGGCTCGATCAGCCGCGGGTCCCAGCAGGCATGCACGAGGCGGAAGCGCCCGGCGTCGAGGAACAGTGGCAATTCGTAGAACCAGTTGACGAAGTCGTGCCAGTCAGCGGGGTGATGGGCAAACTGAGTCAGGGTTTCGTCGATCAACCGGGCGTGGCGCGGCGTATGCTCGCGCACGAAGGCCTTGCCGCTGCCAGGTAGTGCCGGGGTAACCCAGCCCAGCGCGTTGTACTCGTGGTTGCCCATGATGCAGAACGCCTGGCCGGCCTCGACCATGTCGTGGACGATGTGCAGCGCCTCGCGAATGCGTGGCCCGCGGTCGACGATGTCGCCAAGGAACAGCGCCTGGCGCCGCGGGTGGCGCCATACACCTGCCACACGCTTGTAACCGAGGGCGTCGAGCAGGCGTTCAAGGGTCAGCGCACAACCGTGCACGTCACCGATGATGTCGAAACTACGCGCCGGATCGAGCATCAGTCGTCCCTGCTTCCCAGGCGGCTGCCCCAGCCTAGCTTGGTGCGGCAGACCTCGTAGTAATTGTGGTCCAGCGGGTGGATCAGGCGCAGCTTCTGCGGTTTCTTGCTCACCGTGATGGTGTCGCCGGGGGCGCAGGTGAAGTGGTTCTGGCCGTCACAGGATACCTGCGGGTAGATCTGCAGGTCCTTGGACACCACGATCTTCAGCTCGCTGTTGCCGTCGACCACGATCGGCCGGCCCGACAGGGTGTGCGGGTACATTGGCACGATGACGATGGCGTCGAGCTTGGGGTGCATGATCGGGCCGCCGGCCGACAGCGCGTAGGCGGTGGAGCCGGTGGGGGTGGCGACGATCAGGCCGTCGGCCTTCTGGCTGCAGACGAACTGGCCATCGATGTAGATCTCGAACTCGATCATGCGCGTCGACTTGCCCGGGTGCAGCACCACGTCGTTCAGCGCATCACCCTGGCCGATGGCTTCGTTGTGGCGGCGTACTTCGGCCTGCAGCAGGAAGCGGTTTTCCACCAGGTAGTGGCCGTCGAGCACTTCAGCGACCTTCTCTTCCAGCTCGTCGGGGCGGATGTCGGTGAGGAAGCCCAGGTTGCCTCGGTTGATGCCCAGCACCGGAATGTTGTGCCGGGCCAGGGCGCGGGCGGCGCCCAGCAGGCTGCCGTCGCCGCCGACCACGATGACCAGGTCACAGACCTCGCCCAGCAGCTTGCGGGTAGAGGTTTGCAGGCCATGGCCGGGCAGCACTTCGGCGATGGTGTCCTCGAGGATCACGTGCAGGTGGCGCTCGAGGAGGAATTTTTTCAGTCGGCGAATGGTGTCGAGCACCTGCGAGCTGCCAAGGCGGCCGATGATACCGATATTGCGAAACTGCTCCATGGGGCTCCTGCGAGGCTCTGCGGCGGGTGACTATGCCGCGATTATGGGCGAAACCACCGGGTAGCGGCAAACCGGCTATGCTCGCAGGATGATGCCATTCGCCCTGCTCCACGACCTGCCCCGGCAGCTACGCCGCCCCAACGTGCGCGACCTGGCCTGGGCCCTGCTGTCGCCCCCGTTGCTCAGCGTCCCGCCCTGCCCCCAGCGCCACCCGCTGGCGGGCAGCCTGTGGGCGGACCAGCCACAGCGCCTGGCAGACTGGCTGCGGGCGCTGGATGACGATGACCGCCCATTGCGCGACTGGCTGGCGAAGCTGGGCAGCCGGCGCCTGGGGCACTACTACGAACGGCTGTGGCAATTCGCCCTGGGCCAGGCCCCGGGCATCGAACTGCTGGCGGCCAACCTGGCGATTCGCGACGGCGGGCGCACCCTGGGCGAGCTGGATGTGGTGCTGCGCGACCGCGATGGTGTGCACCACCTGGAACTGGCCATCAAGCTGTACCTGGGCCCGGAGCATCCCGGGCACGACCCCGCCGCCTGGCTGGGGCCGGGCTGCCATGACCGACTGGGAAGCAAACTGGCGCACCTGGCGCGGCACCAGCTGCCCATGTCAGCGGGGGCGCACAGCCGCGAGGTGCTGGCCCGGCTGGGGGTGGAGCAGGTGCAGGCACATGTGTGGCTGGGTGGCTATCTGTTCTACCCGTGGCCTGGGCATGCGCAGCCACCACAGGGCGCCAACCCGCAGCACTTGCGCGGGCGCTGGCTGCGGAGGCGGGACTGGGTCATGGGCGAAGGTGAACGATGGCAGCCGCTGCAACGGCATGCCTGGCTGGCGCCGGCGCGGGTCGAGGCGCAGGAGTGCTGGGCGGTTGAGCAGTTTGCGGCGTGGCTGCACGTGCTGGAGCGGCAGGCTCCGGCGCAGTTGCTGGTGAGGTTGGAGCAAGAGGCTGACGGGGCGTGGCAGGAGGCCGAGCGGGTGTTTCTGGTGGCTGACAGCTGGCCATTTTCCCCTGAGGCATGAAGCCGGCTGTTCCGGCCTCTTCGCGGGCTTGCCCGCTCCCACAGGGACTGCACAGCATTCAGAACCTGTGCAGTACCTGTGGGAGCGGGCAAGCCCGCGAAGAAGCCGGTGCAGACAACACAATTTTCACAGACCTGGCGCAAAGATTTGTTCCCCCGTAGCCATTACAGTACTTCCTGAGCGCCGGCAAGAGCGCCATTCCGACCTGATGACGAGGACCGATCATGGTTTCATCCACCCCCGCGACCCATTACGCGCGCCTGTCCATCGCCCTGCACTGGCTGATGCTGGTGCTGCTGGCCGCTGTCTATGCCCTTATCGAACTGCGTGGCCTGTTCCCCAAGGACAGCGTCGAACGCAACCTGATGAAGGACCTGCACTTCATGCTCGGGCTCAGCGTGTTCGTGCTGGTCTGGTTGCGCCTGGCCATCCGCCTGAGCCGCCCGACTCCACCCATCGTGCCCAAACCTGCGGCCTGGCAGACCGGCCTCGCGCACCTGATGCACCTGGCGTTGTACCTGCTGATGATCTTCCTGCCGCTGGCCGGCTGGCTGATCCTCAGCGCCGCCGACAAACCAGTGCCGTTCTTCGGCCTGGAGCTGCCGCACCTGATCGGCCCGAACCCGGACCAGGCCAAGTTCATCAAAGGCTGGCATGAACGCATCGGCAGCTGGGGCTACTGGCTGATCGGCCTGCACGCTCTGGCCGGGCTGTATCACCACTATGTGCAGCGCGACAACACGCTGCTGCGCATGCTGCCCTACAAGTAACCGCGCCGGCCCTGCAGGCCGCCGGTGTGCACCACGATCAGGCGGGTGCCGGGCGCGAACAGCCCGGCCTCGACCTGCTCACGCAGGGCCAGCAGGGCCTTGCCGGTGTAGAGGGCTTCGAGCGGCACGCCGGTGTGCCGCTCGCAATCGGTGATGAACGCCAGCAGCTCGGCGTCGAATTTGCCGAAACCGCCACGGCAGGCGTCGTGCAGCTGGTAGCCATGCGCGCCGGCCAATGTCGCTACCGCCTCCGGCACACCATGGTCCCTGGGTACCGCCAATGCACCATGCACCACATGTGCACCCGCCTCGGCCATTACCAGGCCGGCCAGGGTCGTCCCCGTTCCGGCAGCCAGCCACCAGGCGTCGTAGCCCGACCAGCCCAGTGCCGCGATTTGCGCGCGCGCCTGCTGCATGATCAGCGCGCAGCCCTGTGCACCAGCCAGCCCGCCGCCCCCTTCGGGGATGCAGTGCCAACCCGGGTAGCGCGCTTGCCAAGGCTGCCAGAAACCCGCTTGGTTTCGTGCGCGATAGCCGCCATAGCCCAACCAGTGCAGTTCCATGCCCAGCGCCTGCAAGTCTCGCACGGTTGGCGTGTCCTGGGCGTGGCCACGCAGCAGGCCGGCGGTGGCGAAGCCGAAGCGCTTGCCGGCAGCGGCCAGGGCGTGCAGGTGGTTGGAATGGTTGCCGCCGAGGCTGATCAGGCCCGGGGCGTTGCTGGCGCTGGCCTGTTGCAGGTGGTGGCGTAGCTTGAACCATTTGTTGCCACTGATCAGCGGGTCGATCAGGTCCAGGCGCAGGATGGCGGTTTCTACCTGGGCTTGTTGGAGCCAGGGCAGGATCAGGGGCTGGAGGGGGGCTTGGGGCAGGTCAAAGTGCATCGTGCGAGTTTACCAGTGATATCCCGGGGCTGCCTTGCAGCCCTTCGCGGGCTTGCCCGCCCCCACAGTCAGGAGTGCGCTATCCCTGTGGGAGCGGGCAAGCCCGCGAAGGGCCGCAAAGCGGCCCCGGCGATCTCAGAGCTCAGCCGCCAATCTCGAACCTTGGTTGATCGCCCGCTTGGCATCCAGCTCGGCCGCCACATCGGCCCCACCAATCAGGTGCACCGACTGCCCCGCCGCCACCAGCCCGTCCTGCAGTTCGCGCAGCGGCTCCTGCCCGGCACAGATCACCACGTTGTCCACCGCCAGCACCTGCGGCTCGCCATCGGCCACGCGAATGTGCAGGCCGGCATCGTCGATACCCAGGTACTCGACGCTGTTGAGCATCTGTACCCGCTTGTTCTTCAACCCGGTACGGTGAATCCAGCCGGTGGTCTTGCCCAGGCCGTCACCCACCTTGGATTTCTTGCGCTGCAACAGGTACACCTGCCGCGCCGGGGCATGCGGCTCGGCCTTGATCCCGGCCACGCCACCACGTGCCTGCAGATGGGTGTCGATGCCCCACTCCCTCCAGAACGCCTCACGGTCCTGGCTGGTAGCCACGCCCTGGTGCACCAGGTACTCGGAAACGTCGAAACCGATGCCGCCCGCACCAATCACCGCGACAGCCTTGCCCACCGGCTTGCGCTCGAGCAGCACGTCCAGGTAGCTGAGCACCTTGGCATGCTCGACACCGGGGATGGCCGGCGTGCGCGGGGCGATGCCGGTGGCCAGGATGATCTCGTCGTAGCCACCGTCCACCAGGGCCTGCACATCGACCCGGGTATTCAGGCGCAGGTCCACGCCCGTGCTTTTGACCTTGTTGCGGAAGTAACGCAGGGTTTCATGGAACTCTTCTTTCCCCGGTACCCGCTTGGCCACATTGAACTGCCCGCCGATCTCGCTGGCGCCATCGAACAGGGTTACCGCGTGGCCGCGCTCGGCCGCCACCGTGGCTGCCGCCAGGCCGGCCGGGCCAGCGCCGACCACGGCAATGCGCTTCACGGTGCGCACGGGCAGGTAGTTGAGCTCGGTCTCGTGGCAGGCACGTGGGTTGACCAGGCAACTGGTCAGCTTGCCGCCGAAGGTATGGTCCAGGCAGGCCTGGTTGCAGCCGATGCAGGTGTTGATCTCGTCGCCGCGGCCGGCAGCGGCCTTGTTGACGAAGTCCGGGTCGGCCAGGAACGGCCGTGCCATCGAGACCATGTCGGCATCGCCCTCGGCCAGCACCGCCTCGGCCACCTCCGGAGTATTGATGCGGTTGGTGGTGATCAGCGGAATGTTCACCACGCCGCGCAGCTTGGCGGTGACCTTGCTGAAGGCCGCACGCGGCACCTTGGTGGCAATGGTCGGGATACGCGCTTCGTGCCAGCCGATGCCGGTATTGATCAAGGTCGCGCCGGCCTGCTCGATGGCCTTGGCCAGCAGCTCGATTTCGTCCCAGGTGCTGCCGCCCTCGATGAGGTCGAGCATCGACAGGCGGAAGATGATGATGAAGTTCGGCCCGACCGCGCCGCGCACCCGGCTGACGATCTCCACCGCCAGGCGCATGCGGTTTTCATAGCTGCCACCCCAGCGGTCGGTGCGGTGGTTGGTGTGGGCGGCGAGGAACTGGTTGATGAAGTAGCCTTCCGAACCCATGATCTCGACACCGTCGTAACCGGCGCGCTGGGCCAGCACCGCGCAATTGACGAAGTCGGCGATCTGCTTCTCGATACCCGCCTCGTCCAGTTCCTTGGGCTTGAACGGGTTGATTGGCGCCTGGATCGCGCTGGGCGCCACCTGGCGCGGGCTGTAGGCGTAGCGCCCGGCATGCAGGATCTGCAGGCAGATCTTGCCGCCGGCAGCGTGTACCGCCTCGGTGACCATACGGTGCTTGTCGGCCTCTTCCTCGGTGCTGAGCTTGGCCGCCCCGGAATACACCCCACCCTCATCGTTGGGCGCGATGCCGCCGGTGACCATCAGGCCGACGCCACCGCGGGCGCGCTCGGCAAAGTACGCCGCCATGCGCTCGAAGCCGCCCGGGCGCTCTTCGAGGCCGGTGTGCATCGAGCCCATCAGGGTGCGGTTGCGCAAGGTGGTGAAGCCCAGATCCAGCGGGGCGAGCAGGTGCGGGTAGCGGTCGGCGGCCATGGAAAGGTCCCCAGGTGGCGTGATCACGGAATGCGGATGCCGCACCGGTTGGCGGGCCCCGTCGTTTGTCTGCCTGCGACATTAAACAGCCGTTTGAACGGGCTCAATGATCGAAACTGACAAGTTATTGATCCTCGCGCACAGCACGACTACCCTAGGAAACTCTCGTTTCCAAGGCGCTGTCCTGCTTCATGAGAAAACTCCTGGCAAGCGCCCTGGCGCTGGTGATGATCGCCGCCCTCTGCGGCTACGGTTTCTGGACCCAGCAGCGCCCGGAAGGCCACTACCTGTCCGACCTGCGCATCGAACTGGCACTGAATCACGGCGTGCCGGGCGAGCACGGCAACCTGCTCGGCATCGAACCGCTGCTCTACCCGGGCGACTACCAGAACCTGCAACGCCTGCATCGCAAGCTCGCGGCCTACCTGGAGCAGGCACGTAGCCAAGGCCTTGTCGGCCCGCGTACGGTGGTGGTGCTGCCAGAGCACATCGGTACCTGGCTGTGGGCACGCGGCGAAAAGAACGAGCTGTACCAGGTCACGCAAAGCCGCGAAGCCCTGCAATGGCTGGAACTGAGCAACCCGCTGCGCTATGGCCTGGCCATGCTCCGTGCCGACGGGGACGACTGGCGCGCCGACGCGCACCTGCGCATGAAAGCCGAGCAGATGGCTGCGGACTACCAGCAACTGTTCGGCGGCCTGGCCAAGGAGTTCAACGTCACCCTGGTGGCCGGCTCCATCGTGCTGCCCGCCCCCTACGTGAAACAGGGTGTGCTGCATGCCGGCAGCGGCCCGCTGTTCAACAGCAGCGTGGTGTTCGCCGGTGACGGCTCGCTGCTGGGCCAACCGCAACGCCAGCAGTTCCCCGACAGCGAAATGCGCCGCTATGTGCACGATGGCCGCCAGCACCCGCTGCAGGTATTGCAAACCCCTGCCGGGCGCCTGGGCGTGCTGGTGGGCAGTGACAGCTGGTACCCGGAAAACCATCAGCAATTGGCACGACAGGCGGTACAACTGATCGCCAACCCGGTGTTCCTCAGCGGCAAGGGCAGCTGGCAAGCGCCCTGGCGCGGCAATCGCCATCAGGATGCCAGCGCCGGGCTGGCCTTGCAGCGCGGCGAAGTCAGCGAACAGGCGGCCTGGCAGCGCCTGACCGAAGCGGCCGGGGCCGGCGTCAGCAGCATGAGCGTATTCATGCGTGGGCAGTTCTGGGAACAGGGCAGCGACGGCCAGGGCTTTGCCCACCAGGCGGGTGAATTGCTGGCGGGCACCCCCAGCCCTGGCGCCCGCTTGCTGAACCTGTGGTTGTAAGCCCATGGCCCGCCCCCGCGTGCGCCTGGGCGACCTGTCGGTTGGTTTTGTCCAGCCGCTGACCGAGGCCCTGCGCGAACTGGGCCACGACCCCGAGCCGCTGCTGCGCCGCTATGGCCTGGATGCGGCGCGCCTGAGCGAAGCTGGTGCGCGCTTGTCGATCCCGCGCTACATGCACCTGGGGCACGCCGCCATCGAGCTGTGCGGCGAGCCCGCGCTGGGCCTGCACATGGGGCGCCTGAGCCGCCTGGCGCATGCCGGCCTGGCCGGGGTCACCGCGGCCCAGGCACCGAACCTGGGCGAGGCGGCACGCACCCTGTTGCGCTTCGAGCCGCTGTACGCCGCCAACTACCGCGGCCACTCCAGTTTTCAGGAAGATGCCCAGGGCGCCTGGCTACGCTTCTACTCCATCAGCCCCTACAACGCCTACAACCGTTTCGTGGTCGATTCGCTACTCGCCGGCTGGCTCGCGCAGCTTGCCGACCTGGCCGGTACGGCGGTGCAGGCCGAACATATGGACATCGAGTTTGCCGCACCCGCCTATGCCGCGCGCTACCAGCCGCTGTGCAGCGCGCCCGTGCAGTTCGCGGCCGACGGCAACCAGCTGCGCCTGAGCCGCGCCACGCTGCAGCTGGCCAACCCCAGGCACTGCCCGAGCACCTGGCAGCACCTGCTGCAGCTGTGCGAGGCGGAAATGCTGCAGCGTACGCGGGTGCGCAGCCTGGGTGAGCGCATTACCCACCTGCTGGGCCCGTTGCTCAATGGTGGCCGTGAACCGGACCTGGAAGAAGTGGCGCTGCACCTGCAACTGCCGACCTGGACGTTACGCCGCAAACTGGCCGAGGAAGGCACGCGCTTTCGCGACCTGCTCAGCGAAACACGGCGCGACCTGGCCGAAACCTACATCCGCGATACGGAGCTGGCCTTTGGCGAGATTGCCTATCTGCTGGGGTTTGCGTCGGCCGAGGCCTTCCAGCGCGCCTTCAAGCGCTGGACGGGCCTTACACCGGGGGAGTTTCGCCGCAGCCAGCGGCGGGCGGGCTAGAGCTCGGTAGCGTCGTCAGCCGGTTCCGGGGTGTCCAGTTCATAAGCCTGGAATTCGAGAAGTTCTTCCTGGTATTCGTCCATAGCCCTGCGCCCTCTCATCTCATGATCTTTATCGGTGTCGCCTTCAACCTAAGCAGGTGGAGTGAAGGAATGATGACAAGCTTATGAGTGGTAAACGTAGCAGGTGTTCAGGAAGTTATCGCGGTGCGTCTGTAACAGGGGATGGACTGCCTGCACCGGCCTCTTCGCGGGTAAACCCGCTCCCACAGGTACTGCGCAGATGTTGAGAACTGCGCAGTACCTGTGGGAGCGGGTTTACCCGCGAAGAGGCCGGTACAGGCAAGCTATCAAAGGGCGGGGGAAGCGGTCTCGGCGGCCTCGGCAGGCTGGGCTTCCTGCTGCACCTCGATCGGTGCCGCCTCCGCTGGCGGTGCCACCGGCTGCGAGCCTTGGCTGTCATCCACCACCGGCGCGGCTACCGCCTCGCTGGCCGGGGCAACAGGGGCCGGGGCTGGTGCCGCCTCAACCAAAGGCGCCGCCACCGGCGCTGCCGCGGCCTGCTCTGGCAGCCCCAGGGCAGCCGCGGGCGCTTCGACCTTCGGCGCGGGCTCCTCGACCTTGGCCTTGCTCTCCTGTTTAGGCTTGGGCTTTGGCAGGTAGCTCTCCACCAGGGCGAAATAGCGGTCATAGAACTGCGCCGCTGTCACCGTCTCGCTGGCCACCTTGACCATCGAGTCGTCGCTGGAGCCGATCGGCATCGACACCGACCCCAGTACACCAACGCCCAGGCTGGCGGAGGTGTTGGACTTTTTCAGGGCGTAGCGGTCCTGCAGGGCGTTGGCGAACATGGTCGAACGCTGCTCGTCGCTCACATCCGGCGCACAGGTGACGTTGAAGCTGATCTGCAGGTGGTTCTCGCTGTTCTGCTGGAAGCTCTTGTTGCCCACCACCTGGTTGGCGCCGCTGCTGGTGATGATGTAGCCCTGGCTGAGCAAGGCGCGCCGGGCGGCCTCGCAGGAGCCGGCATCGCTCACCGGGAAGCTGCGCGAGAAGGTGCCCGAGTCATCGAAGTTCTCGTGCTCGTAGACGGCGGCTTTTTTCGAGGAACAACCGGTCACGCCCGCCAGCACCAGGGCCAGCCCGAGCGCACCAAAGACGGAAGATCTGGTCATTGCGAATTCCGGGTAAGTCAAGAAGGTGCCTATTGTGCAACACAGCAGGCAGGCACAGGAACCGCTGATCGGTGAAGAGTCTGTCAGGTTCGTGTAAATCTGGGTCAGGGGCGGCAATTGCCAGGCGTAAAAACGAAAAAAGCGACCCGAAGGTCGCTTTCTCGTGGCTTCGAGGCGTTCAAGGGGCCTCGAGGCGAAGATGGCGCAGCGGACGGGACTCGAACCCGCGACCCCCGGCGTGACAGGCCGGTATTCTAACCGACTGAACTACCGCTG
>NZ_JBIGLU010000100.1:0-689 GCF_043658375.1 Pseudomonas sp. PsB
GTCGCAAAACACACTTCTCGCGATAGCTCACCAACGAAATGTCCCACTGACCTCACACCCCAGTCCAGGCACTTGTCTACTCGAGACCTCTCTGTACATACCCAACATGACCCATTTCGGTGACCATCAAAATCACTTCCGGTGCTCGACCAATCATGTTCAGAATTGCCTGAAACATATAGTGGTCAGGTTTCCTGGGGACCGCCCCCCCATACATATGACCATGTGGCACTTAGGCGATTTTTCACACTTCTCCATTCATTCCTATGGGGGATTTTGATTGGCCAATAACTTTTGATAGGAATGTCGCACAGACTTGGTTCCGGTCTCTATCGATCGGGCGTGGTCGATAATGGGGGGGTAGGCGGAGTCTCAACTAATGAGCACTTAAGGGGAAAAATGAGCCCCCCAAAAACTCTGAAAATACCCCTTTTTTGGCCATAACTTCCGGTGGGAGTGGCCTAGAGACTTGGTTCCGGTCTCAATCGAAAGCCCGTGGCCGATAATGGGGGGGTAGCCGGAATCTCAAGTCTCTCAGATGCTCACAGGAAAATGAGACGCGATTTCAAAAGTGGCACTTATCCCTTAACCTAACCCTAACCCTAACCCTAACCCTAACCCTAACCCTGACCATGTGGCACTTAGGCGATTTTTCATACTTCTCCATTCATTCCTATAGGGGATTTTGA
>NZ_JBIGLU010000022.1:0-88777 GCF_043658375.1 Pseudomonas sp. PsB
CGGCGGACCACCCAGAGAGTGACCCGCTTGCCGTGGATGGGCAGATCACGATAGGGAACGTCACGCTTGCCGAACCGCACGAACTCACCCTGCACGCCGCACCCCTCGCAGGCTACTGGTGTAGGTGCTTCAAGCCGAAAATGTATGTCTTCATTCTGCTCATCAGAATCCACCAACTGGTACCCAGGAAGGCTTAACGAATTAATCATCTCCCGCCTTGATCAGAAAAACAGGTAGGTGGCGTAACCGGCAATCATCGCCATAGCAAAAATGACTGCTAAAAACGCCGCTAAAAGCTTCAGCGTGAACAAAGAGCGCAACAGAATGAGCTCAGTCAGGCTGGCTCCGGCACTGCCGATGATAAACGCTAGCACCGTCCCGGCACCCACGCCTTTGGCCATCAGAGCCGCTGCCAGAGGTATGACGGCTTCAGCGCGAATATACAACGGCACGCCGATGACAGCGGCAACTGGAATGGCAAAGGGATTATCTGGGCCTGCATACTGCTCCAATAAGTCAGTGGGCATGAAACCATAGATCACGCTGCCAATCGCAATACCGATGAGCAGGTAAGGCAACACATCGATAAAGTCCGACCAAGCTTCCCGCCACACACCACTGTACTTCCCTTCTTTCTTAACCGTGACAGTGGGTTGACTGTCACAGCATTCGCTAGACGTAGAGACTGTTGTCTTCCTATCAGCCCCGCAAGAAGCCGTCTTCGGAGTGGTGTCGCAGCTGTTGGTGCCGCAACTCGATGCGGTCGATGTAGCACTGCACGGGCTTGCTGATGAACTACATCCACTGCTCTCTTGTGTCGCCGTCCGGCGCACATAACGCTCGAAGCCAAGCGTGTGAAGCAGCCATCCGGCACCTACCGCGACCACCAAAGCGGCGAGCACATAGATAGCAGTAAGTGTCCATCCAAACGTGGCAACCAGCAGGCCGACGACGATAGGATTCAGCAACGGAGATGAGAAAAGAAACACCATCATCGGCCCAAAACCGGCCCGTGCCCGAATCAACCCTTTCAACATGGGGATAGTCGAGCAACTACAGAAGGGCGTTATAGCTCCTAAACCAGCAGCAAGAAAATAGCCTCGCTTCCCACTGGAAGTCAGTAACGCTTCCACCTTGGATGGTGGGATGTGACGTTGAAGAACTCCGACCAGCAAGCTAATGCCAATGAATAAAACCGATAGCTCGATAGCGAGAAAGGCGAACATGCCTAGAGCGTCTTGGAGTTGAGATGACATTCAATATTACTCCTATATTTCTGGGTCAAAGAGTCCGGCCTGCCGGTCGGCACCTTTGGGTTGTTACGGCTGCGCGGGAGAGGTGTCCCGCCGCAAGCCCGCCACCAGTACAAGAAATCCCTGCACGGCTTTTTCGGAAGCGGCGCGTGGGTCGTCTGCGCTGGCGATCCACAGCGATGCGCCCAGCAGCGCCCCGTTTATCAGGCGGGCCGTCGCCAGGGGATCGACGGGGCGTATGACTGCCTCCTCGATCAACTTCTGGAGGCTGCGGCGCGTATTCACGATGCACACGTTCTGGCTGGGCCACTGGGAGGGATCGCCCAGAACCGCTGGCCCGTCCAGCAGGACGATCCGCTGGACTTCGGGCTCGACGGCCATCTTGATGTAGCCAATGCACTCCTGAACGAAGCCGTCCCAGGTGGACTCCGCCTCCTCGACGATGACGGCCAGTCGGCCAGATATCTCTGCATCAATCTGGGCGATGACCGCCTCCAGCAGCCCTTTCTTTCCACCGAAGTGGTGATAGAGCGCTCCGCGCGTCAGTCCGGCTTGGGCCGTCAGCTCATCCATTGAACTGTCCGCATATCCCACGGTTGCGAACGCAGCGCGGGCGGCACTGATGAGCTTGGCCCGCGTTTCCTCAATCATCTCTGCACGCTTTTGTGCCATTAGGTCGTCCTCCGATTTTTCACATAAGAAGTGTATGTAAATGATTGACATACGTTGCGTATGAGTGGATGATAAATGGCATACGTCACGTATGTCAAATTTTATCAACCGGGTTTCGCCATCCCTTCGAGACTGAAAACAATGAGCACATTGCCTTACCTTGCGGTCCTGCCTTCCTGGCGCCGCGCCTTGCCGTTAGCTGCGGCGAGCTTGCTGGCGCTGTCCCTAGCTGGCTGCAATAGCGACGCCGCCGACGCGGTCGCCGCCCCTCCACCCACGGTCAGCGTGGCACCTGTGTCGGTGCGCAAGATCGTCCAATGGGATGAGTTCAATGGCCGCGTCGAGGCGGTGGAAGGCGTTGCGCTGCGGCCACGTGTGAGTGGCTACATCGACAGGGTCAATTACGAAGAGGGCCAGATCGTCAAACGTGGCGACGTGCTGTTCGAGATTGACGCTCGCAGTTACCGTGCTGCTCTGGCTCGCGCGGAAGCAGACTTGGCCCGCGCCCGCACGCAGGCCGCACTGGCACGTAGCGAAGCGGCCCGTGCTCAAAAGCTGGCTTCGTTGCAAGCAGCCTCCACCGAGGAGTTGGAGCAGCGCCACGCCGCCGCCGATCAGGCCCAAGCCAACGTGCAGTTCGCCCAAGCCGCAGTCGAGACCGCCAAGTTGGATCTGTCGTTCACCCAGGTACGTTCGCCCATCACAGGCCGCGCCGGACGTGCACTGGTCACGGCAGGCAACTTGGTGAGTGCTGACGGCCAGGCCAGCATCCTGACCACCGTAGTCTCGCTGAACCCGGTGCACGTGCATTTTGATGTCGACGAGCGTACCTATCTGCGCTACGCCCACATGGCTCGCAACGGAGAGCGCCCCGACCAGCGCAGCGAAAGTATCCCGGTGCAGGTGGGCCTGGTCGGCGAGAACGGCTATCCACACGCCGGAAACGTGGACTTCGTGGACAACCGTGTCGATGCGGCCACCGGCACCATCCGCGCACGCGCCACCCTGGTCAATCCCGACGGCCTGCTTACGCCGGGCCTCTATGCCCGAGTGCGCCTGCCGGGTAGCGGCAGTTTCGAGGCCATGCTGATCGACGACAAGGCCATCCTGACCGACCAGAGCCGCAAGTACGTGTATGTGATCGATGAGAACAACACCGCCCAGCGCCGCGACATCACGCTGGGACGCAAGGCCGAAGGCCTGCGCATCGTCGAGGAAGGTCTAAATCCCGGCGACCGCGTGATCGTCAACGGCATCCAGAAGGTTTCTGTCGGCATGCCAGTGACGGCCCAGGACATTGAAATGGCGCCTGCAGGCCGACAAAACGCCCAGGCGAGCGAATGAGCGCGGAGAGCCAGCCATCATGAACTTTGCCCGCTTTTTCGTGGACAGGCCGATTTTTGCGGCCGTGCTGTCCATCATCATTTTCGTGGTTGGGTTGATCGCGATCCCGCTCTTGCCCGTCAGCGAGTACCCGGAAGTCGTGCCACCCAGCGTACAGGTTCGCGCCACGTATCCTGGCGCAAATCCGCGCGAAATCGCCGACACGGTAGCCGCACCACTGGAGGCATCCATCACCGGCGTGGAAAACATGCTCTACATGAAGTCCGTGGCCGGTAGTGATGGCGTGTTGGTGCTGACCGTCACCTTCCGTCCTGGCACCGATCCCGACGACGCCCAGGTCAAGGTACAGAACCGTGTCGCCCAGGCAGAGCCGCGTCTTCCCGAAGCGGTGCGCCAGCAAGGTGTGGTGACCGTCAAACAGTTCCCCAACGAAACGCTGGTCGTGCAGTTGCGCTCGCCGGGCGATCGCTATGACGCGCTGTACCTGCGCAACTATGCCGTGCTCCATGTACGCGACGAGTTGGCACGCATCCAGGGGGTGGGCGATGCCACGATCATCGGCTCTGGCGACTACGCCATGCGCTTATGGCTGGACCCCGACAAAATTGCGGCGCTGGGTATGACCGCCGGCGATGTGGTCGAAGCCGTGCGCGAACAGAACGTCCAGGTCTCGGCCGGTCAACTAGGTGCGCCGCCCAACCCCTCGGGAAGCGACTTCCTCCTGTCCATCAATGCGCAGGGCCGGCTGGTGACGGAAGAAGAGTTCGGCGACGTCATCGTCAAGACCGGATCGCAGGGTCAGGTCACCCGGCTGCGAGATGTGGCGCGCGTGGAAATGGACGCATCCAGCTACTCGCTGATGTCGTTGCTCAACAACAAGCCTGCTGTCGCGATCTCTGTCTTTGAAGCCCCGGGCGCCAATGCCATCGAAATCTCGGATCAAGTCCGCGCGAAGATGGACGAGTTGGCCAAGCGCTTTCCCGAGGGAGTGGAATGGTCGTTGGAGTATGACTCAACTGTCTTCGTGCGTCAGTCGATCAAGGCGGTCGTCAACACTCTGCTGGAAGCCATCGGACTGGTGGTGCTGGTGGTGATCTTGTTCCTTCAGACTTGGCGTGCCTCCATCATCCCACTGCTAGCCGTGCCGGTGTCGGTGGTAGGCACCTTCGCCGTGCTGCTGATGCTGGGCTTTTCCATCAATACGCTCACGCTTTTTGGACTCGTGCTTGCCATCGGGATCGTGGTGGACGACGCGATCGTGGTGGTGGAAAACGTCGAGCGCAACATCGCCGAAGGGCTGGCGCCGCTGGCTGCGGCCCATCAGGCCATGCGCGAAGTCAGTGGCCCCATCGTCGCCATCTCGCTGGTGCTGTGCTCGGTATTCGTGCCTATGGCATTCCTGTCCGGCGTGACAGGGCAGTTCTACAAACAGTTCGCCGTCACCATTGCGATCTCCACGGTAATTTCGGCCATCAACTCGCTGACGCTGTCGCCTGCGCTGGCCGCGCGCCTGCTTCGCCCGCATGGTGCCGCGCCAGACCTGCCCACGCGGGTGCTGGATCGCAGTCTGGGCTGGATATTACGGCCGTTCAACCGTTTCTTCCTGCGCAGCGCGGATGGCTATGGAAACAGCGTGTCGCGCATCCTCGGGCGGCGTGGTGCGGTGTTTCTCGTCTACATCGCGCTACTGGTGGCGACGGGAGCTGTGTTCAAGGCCGTCCCTGGCGGATTCATCCCCATGCAGGACAAGCTGTATCTCCTCGGTGTCATCCAGCTACCCGAGGGTGCATCCCTGGAGCGCACGGAAGCGCTGGTCCGCCGTGTGAGCGACATCGCGCTCAAGACCGATGGCGTCTACAACGCCGTGCAGTTCCCGGGCATGAACGGCTTGCAGTTGACCAACACGTCCAATAGCGGCCTAGTGTATTTCGTACTCAAGCCCATCAATGAGCGCAAGCACACTGCAACCGAGATTGCGGAACAGTTGAACGAGCGCTTCGCTCAGGAGCAGGACGGTCTGGCCTTTGCCATCATGCCGCCCCCTGTCATGGGGCTGGGCGCGGGTTCCGGGTTCTCTCTTTACGTGCAGGATCGCAACCGTGAGGGCTATGCCGCATTGCAGACGGCGACCACCGAGCTGGCGACGGCCATCTCGCAAGAACCGGGATTCCAATATCCGATCAGTTCCTATCAGGCCAATGTGCCGCAGCTTGACGCCGTAGTGGACCGCACCAAGGCGAAGGCACAGGGCGTGGCCGTGACCGATCTTTTCGATACGCTGCAAGTGTACCTGGGTTCGGCGTATGTCAACGACTTCACGCGCTTTGGCCGCACCTTCCGGGTGATGGCTCAGGCGGACGCACCGTTCCGCAGTTCTGTCGAGGACGTGGTCAAACTGCGCACCCGCAACGCCAATGGCGACATGGTGCCCATCGGCAGCATGGTGGACGTGCGCAAGACATTCGGCCCCGATCCCGTCATCCGCTTCAACGGCTATCCATCTGCCGACCTGATTGGTGAGTTTGATCCGCGTCTGGTGTCGTCATCGCAGGCATTGCAGCAAGTGCAATCCATTGCAGACAAGGTGCTGCCGCCAGGCATGCAACTGGAGTGGACCGACCTCAGCTACCAGCAGGTCACGCAAAGCAATACCGCGCTGGTGGTGTTCCCGCTGGCGGTACTGTTGGTCTTCCTGGTGCTGGCGGCACTGTACGAAAGCTGGACGTTGCCGCTGGCCGTCATCCTGATCGTGCCCATGAGCCTGTTGTCGGCCATGACGGGCGTGTGGCTCGCGGGTGGTGACAGCAACATTTTCGTGCAGATTGGCTTGATAGTGCTGATTGGTCTGGCCTCCAAGAATGCCATTCTGATCGTGGAGTTCGCCCGTGAACTTGAGCGCAAGGGGCACAGCATCCTCGATGCCGCGCTGGAGGCATCACGCCTTCGTCTGCGCCCGATCATCATGACTTCCATCGCCTTCATCGCTGGCGTGGTGCCGCTGATGGTCGGTTCCGGCGCAGGCGCGGAGATTCGCCAGGTTATGGGAGTGACTGTGTTCGCCGGCATGCTCGGCGTGACCTTGTTCGGTTTATTCCTGACTCCTGTTTTCTACGTCGCGTTACGCAGGCTCGCGACGCGCAAGCCACGTCGCCAGGCAAATGTCGCCATGGAGGCCACCCATGACTGACTCCACAAGGACTGATTCCGTCATGCTTCAAACGCCATCCCGCATCCGACCATGCCTACGTCGGATGCCACATCTGGTACTGCTCCCTTTGGTGGCGTTGACGCTGGCAGCTTGCGCAGTAGGGCCGAATTACAAGGCACCTGCCGCGCCCCAGGCAGTGACGTATGCCCGCCAAGACCCCGTTGCCGTGTCCCAGCTTGTACCGGAGGCCGATGCGCAATTCTGGCGGGAACTGGATGACCCGGTGCTGCACTCTTTGGTGGAGAATGCTCTTCACGCCAATCACGACATCCGCATAGCACTGTCGCGCTACGAGCAAGCCAGCGCACTGTCGCGCGAACGTCGCCAAGACTACTATCCGACGCTGGGCGCGTCCGGTGAAATCAGTACCCAGCGCGCCAGTGCTGCACAAGCACCGGATGCGTCCCGCTCCGACCGGGATAACGATCTGCATTCGGCTGGCCTATCCGTGATCTGGGAATTGGACTTCTTTGGCCGAGTGCGGCGCAGCGTGGAATCGCAGCGCGCCGAGACCGAGGCCAGCGCAGCCGACCTGGCGGGCGTACAAGTGGCTATGGTGGCCGAGTTGACCGACGCCTATTTCCGCTTGCGCGGCTTGCAAGTGCAATTACAGGTCGCGCGGGACAACGAAATCAACCAAGCCGAAACGCTGCGGCTGATCGAGGTCTTGTTCGAGAACGGCCGGGGCACGTCGTTCGATGCCGACCGCGCCCGCACGCAATTGGCGCTGACACGCTCGCGCATTCCGCCGCTTGAAGCTGAGGCTGCTGTGGCCGCCCACCGCATTGCCGTGCTCACTGGCCGCACGCCTGCGGCGATGGCCGAAGTGCTGGATCACCCCGCAGCCTTGCCTGAGCTGCCCGCCCAGATCAACGCCGGTGCACCGGGCGATCTACTGCGTCGCCGTCCCGATGTGGCTGCGGCAGAACGTAGGCTGGCTGCGGCCACTGCGCGTATCGGCGTAGCCATGGCAGACCTGTTCCCTCGCTTTACGTTGGGAGGGCTGATCGGCACGCAGGCGTTGGGCTTTGGTTCGTTGTTCGAGCGTGATAGTGAAACGCGAATGATCTCGCTCGGTGTGGGTGGTTCCTTCCTAGACGTGGGCCGGGTGCGGTCGCGCATCGCGGCGGCCAATTCAGCCACTGCCGAAAACTTGGCGGTATACGAGCGCACGGTGCTGCGCGCCATGGAAGAAACCGAGAACGCGCTGGTACGCCTATCGCGCGCGCAGACCGAGAACGCCATGCTGGTACAGGCGACCGAGGCCAGCCGCCGGGCAGCCAAGACGGCTCGCCTGCAATTTGAGGGCGGCGCCATCCATGTTTTGGATGTGCTGGAGGCCGAACGTTCACGCTTGGAGTCCGAAGACTTGCTGGCACAAAGCGCCACCCGCAGGGCGACGGCGTTGGTGGCGGTCTACAAGACGCTGGCCGGCGGCTGGTCACACGCCTTGCCCGGACCGCAGGGCGAGGCAGTCGCGCAGCGCCACAAAAGCGGCGACAGGCCTGAACTGGATGAACTCGGTGAGATGAGCGGCTACAACGCTGCGACTCTCAAACGGCCTTTGTACTGACAACAGGAGGCGAAATGGAGATTCGACACTTACGCTGCTTTCTCGCTGTCGCCGAAGAACTACATTTCGCCCGCGCGGCCGAGAGGCTGCACATCGAGCAGTCACCGCTGTCGCGCACTATCAAGGAACTGGAGGAGAGCCTGGGCGAACAGTTGTTCATTCGTACCAGCCGCAGCACGCGGCTGACACGGGCGGGCAAGCTGTTTCTGGAGCATGTGCCGCGCATCTTCACCGCCTTGCAGCAGGCGCGCGATAGCGTGAATGCAGCCACCAACGGCTTCCACGGTCAGTTGCGTATCGCACTGTCCGACGGCATCACGCCCTCGCGCCTGCCGTCCTTGCTGGCGCTGTGTCGGCAGGAAGAACCCGAAGTCGAGATTCGCCTGTTCGAGGTACCCTTGTCGCAGCAGATCAAGGGACTGCATGACGACCTGTACGACGTGGGCTTTGCCCAGTCCGATGAAGTTGGAGAAGGCATCACTGCCGAAGCCGTTTGGAGCGATGCACTGATGGTGGCGGTTCCTGCACGCCATCCGCTTTTGAAGCACAGGCGCATCCCGCTGGAAGAAGTGCTGCGCTATCCGCTGGTGCTGTGCGATCCGCACGTATGCGAAGGCCATGCTCGCCAAGTCGAGCGTGTACTGCGCCGGATAGATATGGAGCCGCTGATTGCCGAACGTGTGGCTTCGTGCGATTTGATGATGGCGTTAGTGTCGGCGGGCTTTGCGCTGGGCCTAGCCGGAGCGCCGCATATCGCAGGCAGCCGTGAGCCTGGGATTGTGGCTCGGCCGCTGGCGGGTCGCTCACCCATGCTGACCACTTATGTGCTGCACCGGGAAGGTGGATCCTCGGACGTGCTGTCACGCTTTATCGAGCGTGTGCAGGCCATCGAATCGCCGGACGGCATCAGAGCCACGCCCCCCCTTGAACCCGATTCCCAAGAGGAAGTCGAGTCATGACCATGAAGCAGATCGCCCCATTCCTGTTGGTCGCCGCGCTGTCCGCTTGCGGCCAGTCCGAAACACCGAAACAGGCAACCAATGTACCGACCGTGGAAGAGCTGGTCGCAGATCCTGCGCGCCTGAGGGAGCTGCGCCGCCAGTGCAAGACCGAACGCCCGACGATGGGAGACGTGCTGTGCAACCGGGTGGCCGAGGCGACGAACAAGCGCTTCTTTGGCTATGGAAACACGCCCTACACGCCGCCGAAGTTCTGATTGTTGGCTTTCTGCCGCGAATCTTGATTTTTCTTTCTCGACACGCCGCCGCGCGCTCACGCCTGCGGCGTTTTTACTGGTTTCGCCTCTGCATGACACCATGCTTTTTGCATCACCTTGCTGCCGATAACGGTCTTTGACCGGCACTGAACCGGCACCGATCCTGACGCCTGCGGCACGCCTTTGTGCCGCGTTTTCCACGGGGAATCAGCGCAGGAGAAATCGGAGGCCAGGGTATGCAAGCTCAGGGCGTGTTGTTCGGGCAGATCGCCGCCGTCTTCGGCATCGTGATCGCCGGTGTGTGGGGTGCCACGCAATGGACCGCCGCCGCCTTGGGCTACCAGCTACGCCTGGGCGCGCCCTGGTTCGACTTCCACGGCACGCCGGTCTATTACCCGTGGAAGCTGTTCGAGTGGTGGTTCTTCTTCGACGCCTACGCGCCGCAGGTGTTCGACACCGGCGGCATGATCGCGGCGAGCAGCGGCCTGCTGGCCGTGGTGGTCGCCATCGCCATGTCGGTGTGGCGCTCGCGCCAGGCGCGCAAAGTGACGACCTATGGCTCGGCCCGCTGGGCCGATGTCGCCGACATTCGCAAGGCCGGGCTGACGCAGCCCGCCGGCGTCTTTCTCGGCCAGCATGACGGCCACTACCTGCGGCACGAAGGGCCGGAACACGTCCTGACCTTTGCGCCCACGCGCTCGGGCAAGGGTGTGGGCCTGGTGGTGCCGACGCTGCTGTCCTGGCCGGCATCCGCCGTCATCCACGACATCAAGGGCGAGAACTGGCAGATCACCGCTGGCTGGCGTTCGCGCTTCTCGCATTGCCTGCTGTTCAACCCGACCGATGCCAGTTCGGCGGCCTACAACCCGCTGCTGGAAGTGCGGCGCGGCGCGCATGAGGTGCGCGACGTGCAGAACATCGCCGACATCCTGGTCGATCCCGAAGGTGCGCTGGAGAAGCGCAACCACTGGGAGAAGACCAGTCACGCGCTGCTGGTCGGTGCCATCCTGCATGTGTTGTACGCGGGCGAAGACAAGACGCTGCGTGGCGTCGCCAACTTTCTCAGCGATCCAGCCAGCCCGTTCGAGCTGACATTGCACCGGATGATGACGACCAAGCACTTGGGTGATGTGCAGCATCCGGTTGTCGCCTCCGCCGCCCGCGAAGTGCTCAACAAGAGCGACAACGAGCGCTCGGGCGTGCTCTCCACTGCCATGTCGTTCCTCGGCCTGTACCGCGATCCGACCGTGGCCGAAGTCACCTCGCGTTGCGACTGGCGCATTGCCGACCTGATCGCTTCAGAGCATCCCGTCTCGCTGTATCTGGTAGTGCCGCCTTCTGACATTTCGCGCACCAAACCGCTGATCCGGCTGATCCTCAACCAAATCGGACGACGGCTCACCGAATCGCTGGATGGCAGTGATGGCATCCAACGCCGCCACAAGCTGCTGTTGATGCTCGATGAGTTCCCGGCGCTGGGCCGTCTGGACTTCTTCGAGACCGCGCTGGCCTTCATGGCGGGCTATGGCATCCGCAGCTTCCTCATCGCGCAGTCGCTCAACCAGATCGACAAGGCATATGGGCAGAACCATTCGATCCTGGACAACTGCCATGTGCGCGTGACCTTCGCTACCAACGACGAACGAACGGCCAAACGCATTTCTGAAACCCTCGGCACCGCCACTGAACTGCGCGCCCAGCGCAACTATGCCGGACACAGATTGGCCCCATGGCTCGGCCACCTGATGGTGTCGCGGCAGGAAACCGCACGGCCACTGCTTACGCCGGGCGAAGTGATGCAACTGCCGACCGATGAAGCGGTGGTGATGGTGTCCAGTGTCGCGCCGATCAAGGCGAAGAAGCTGCGCTATTTCGCCGATGCCAATTTCAAGCAGCGGGTATTACCGCCGCCTTCGGTGACGGCTGGCCGCTATGCCGATGTGCCGCCGGCACGGCCTGACGACTGGAGCGGCTTGGCAATACCTGCGGTTCCCGCGACACCGGCCACGGCGTCCGCCGATGACCTGGAGGCCTTGGGTTCGACCGACGATGGCGGCCCACGCCGCCAGCCCGAACTGTCCGAAGCCATCGCCTATGCCCCCGAGATGGATGCCCCGAGCAGCGACCTGTCGCTGCTCGATGACGACGACATGCCCCCGGTGCTTCCCGGCCAGATCGACCCCGCCCTGCAACGCACGGCGCGACTGGCTTCTCTCGACCCCAACGACGGAATCGACCTATGAGCCAATACCGCCTCAATCTGTTCATCCAGCACGAGCACGCCAAACGTCTGGAAGAACTGGCCGCCAAGAAAGGCGTGTCCAAGTCGTCCATCGTCGCGGCGGCGCTCGCATCGTGGCTATCGCCCGATGCCGGCGACCAGCGTGAGGCCGCCATCGCCAAACGACTGGATCGCCTGTCGCGGCAGGCCGAGCGCCTGGAGCGTGACCAGAACATCCAGATCGAGACGCTGGCGCTATTCGTCCGCTACTACCTGACCGTCAGCACGCCGGTGCCGGAGGCCCATCAGGATGCGGCTCGCGCGCAGGGCAAGGCGCGCTTCGAGCAGTTCGTCGAACAGTTAGGCCGCCACCTGCTGCGTGGCCGCAGCCTGGTACGGGACGTGGTGGAAGAACTGCATCCCCAGGATCGTGAGTTCGAGATGCGCATGGATGACGCGGCCGCGATGGCCGCCGCCCATGAACGCACTGCGGAGCGTGCGTCATGAGTGCCGTTCCTCAAATCCCGCCCGAACCGCGCTCATCCGCTGCAGCATCCCAGGATCGCCGCATCCAGATGCTGCGCACGGCGATGGGGCCGGTGATCGCCGCTGCGCTGGAAGACCCGGACGTGGTGGAAGTGATGCTCAACCCCGACCGGACATTGTGGGTGGATCGGCTGTCGTCTGGCCGTGCGCCGCTCGGCGTCGAACTGCCCGAAGCCGATGGCGAACGCATCATCCGCCTGGTCGCCGCCCATGTCGGTGCGGAGGTGCATCGCGGCCAACCGCTCTTGACCGCCGAACTGCCTGAAACCGGCGAACGCTTCGAGGGCATCCTGCCGCCCGCCGCACCCGGCCCGGCCTTTGCGCTGCGCAAGCGTGCCGTGAGCATCATCGGTCTGGATCGCTATGTGGCTGATGGCATCCTGACCACTGGGCAGGCCGAGTTTCTGCGTCATGCCGTGCGCGAGCGGCACAACATCCTGATCGCCGGAGGCACCAGCACCGGCAAGACCACGCTGGCCAATGCCTTGCTGGCCGAGATCGCCGCCACCGGCGACCGCGTGCTGGTGCTCGAAGACACCATCGAACTGCAATGCGCGGCCCGCGACCATGTGCCGCTGCGCACCCGCGCCGGCGTCGTGTCCATGACCGAGCTGGTGCGGGCCACGATGCGCCTGCGGCCCGACCGCGTGATCGTCGGCGAAGTGCGCGGCGGCGAAGCGCTGGATCTGGTGAAGGTCTGGGGCACCGGCCACCCCGGCGGCATCGCCACCATTCATGCCGGCTCCGCGTTGGGCGCGCTGCTGCGCCTGGAGCAACTGATCCTCGAAGTGGCGGTGAATCCGCCCCGCGCCCTGATCGCCGAGGCGGTCAATGTCGTGATCCACATCGCAGGCCGCGGCCGCAAGCGCCACGTCGAAACCATTTCCCGCGTCGTCGGTTTCGACGGCGCGGGCTACCGCCTGGCGGATGCGCTGGAAGCGACGCTTCCCGAGCTGCCGCCGGTTCCTCTTACAGCCGCTGCCGCTACGCCTTCCTCGATCCCTGAACAACCTGGAGAACTGCCATGACGCACGTTGATGCTTTCCGTCTTTCTGTAAACCCGCTTTCCCCGCTGCCCATGCTGGCGCGTTTGCATCGCCTGGCCCGACCCGCAGGACAAGGGTTGCTGCTCGCGGTGTTGATGCTGTTGCTGGCGGGCACGGCGCAGGCCGCCGGTTCCTCAATGCCGTGGGAAGGCCCGCTGCAATCCATTCTCGAATCCATCCAGGGGCCGGTAGCCCGCATCGTCGCGGTGATCATCATCATCGCCACCGGCCTGGCGTTGGCCTTCGGCGATACCAGTGGCGGCTTTCGCAAGCTGATCCAGATCGTCTTCGGCCTGTCCATCGCCTTCGCGGCTTCGAGCTTCTTCCTGTCGTTCTTCAGCTTCTCCGGCGGGGCCGTCGTATGAGCACGGCCACCGATCTTCCGGGCTTTGAAGTGCCGCTGCATCGCTCGCTGACCGAGCCGATCCTGCTGGGCGGTGCGCCGCGCACCGTGGCGATTGCCAACGGCACGCTGGCCGCCGCCGTCGGGCTGGGCCTGCAACTGTGGATTCCCGGCGTGGTGCTCTGGATCATCGGCCATTCGCTGGCCGTATGGGGCGCGCGTGTCGATCCGCAGTTCATGCAGGTCTTCGCCCGGCACATCAAGCACAAGCCGCTGCTGGACGTGTGAGGACGATGCCATGCTGAACCTTGCCGAATACCGCCAACGGCCCGCGCTGCTGGCCGACTGGCTTCCCTGGGCCGGGCTGATCGCGCCGGGCGTTGTGCTGAACAAGGATGGCTCTTTCCAGCGCACGGCACGTTTTCGCGGGCCGGACTTGGACAGCGCCACGCAAGGCGAGTTGATCGCCACATCGGCGCGGCTCAACAACGCGTTGCGCCGCCTGGGTTCGGGCTGGGCCTTGTTCATTGAGGCCGAACGCCGGCCGGCGGCGGACTACCCACACTCCGACTTTCCCGAACCGCTGTCCTGGCTCGTGGACGAGGAACGCCGCGCCGCCTTCGAGGAATCAGGGCATCACTTCGAGAGCGGCTATCACCTGACGCTGGCTTACCTGCCGCCCGAGGAATCGCGCGCCCGCGCGGCCAAGCTGCTCTTCGAGAACGCGCCCGGCGATGGCGTGGACTGGGGCGGTCGCCTCGATGCCTTCGTGGCGGAAGCCGATCGTGTCTTCGACTTGCTCGATGGCGTGATGCCGGAAATCGCCTGGCTCGATGACGCCGAGACGCTGACCTACCTGCACGCCGCGGTTTCGACGAGGCGTTATCGCGTGGGCGTGCCCGAAGTGCCGTTCCACATCGACGCGCTACTGGCCGACTGCGCCCTAGTCGGTGGCCTGGCGCCCACGCTGGGAGACCAGCACCTGCGCGTGGTGTCGGTGCGGGGCTTTCCAACTTCCACCTGGCCGGGCCTGCTGGACGACCTCAACCGCCTGGGCTTCGCCTACCGCTGGAGCACGCGCTTTCTCTGCCTGGACAAAGCCGAAGCGGAAAAGGAACTCGGTCGCCTGCGCCGCCAGTGGTTCGCCAAGCGCAAGAACGTCATCGCGCTGCTGCGTGAAACCATATTCCAGCAGGAAAGCCCGCTGGTGGATACCGACGCCAGCAACAAGGCCGCCGATGCCGACGCCGCCCTGCAGGAACTGGGCAGCGATCAAGTGGCCTTCGGCTACCTCACCGCCACAGTGACGGTGCTCGATGTCGATCCAGCCGCGGCCGACGAAAAGCTGCGCATGGTGGAGCGCGTCATCCAGGGCCGGGGCTTCGTGACCATCCCCGAAACGCTGAACGCCGTGGATGCGTGGCTGTCGTCCATTCCTGGCAACGCTTACGCCAATGTGCGCCAGCCCATCGTCTCGACGCTGAACTTGGCGCACATGATGCCCTTGTCAGCGGTGTGGGCCGGGCCGGAGAAGAACGACCATCTGGACGGCCCGCCGCTGATCGTCACCCGCACCGATGGCGCGACGCCTTTTCGCTTGGTCACGCACATCGGCGACGTGGGCCACACACTGGTCGCCGGGCCGACCGGCATGGGCAAGTCGGTACTGCTTGCCATTCTGGCCATGCAGTTCCGGCGCTACTTCGGCTCGCGGATCTTCGCCTTCGACATGGGCCGCTCCATGCGTGCCACGATCCTCGGCCTCGGCGGCGAACACTACGACCTCGGTGCCGATGGCGGCATCGCCTTTCAGCCGTTGGCCCGTATCGACAGCGAGGGCTACCGCACCTGGGCGGCTGAATGGGTGGAAGGCCGGCTACTGCACGAAGGCGTGACCGTCGGCCCCGACGAGAAGGCAGCCATCTGGTCGGCGCTGGGTAGCCTCGCCGGTGCGCCGGTGGAACAGCGCACGCTGACCGGGCTTTCCGTGCTGCTGCAATCGAACGCGCTACGGCAAGCGCTGTCGCCCTATGTGCTTGGCGGCGCCCACGGCAAGCTGCTGGACGCCGACCGCGACCGGCTGGGCATGGCCGACGTGCAGGGCTTCGAGATGGAAGAACTGATGCACAGCCCCGCCGCCGTGCAAGCGGTGCTGCGCTACCTGTTCGCCCGCTTCGATGAGCGTTTCGATGGTGCGCCCACGCTGCTGATTCTGGATGAAGCCTGGCTGTTCCTCGATGAGCCATCTTTCGCGGCCCGCATCCGGCAATGGCTCAAGACGCTCAGGAAAAAGAACGTCAGCGTCATCTTCGCCACGCAGAGCCTGGCGGACATCAAGGACTCGACCATCGCGCCCGCGATCATCGAGAGCTGCGCCAGTCGGATTTTCTTGCCTAACCCGCAGGCGACCGAGCCGCAGATTCGCACGATCTATGAGGGTTTCGGGCTCAACAGCCGGCAGATCGAGATCGTCGCCACCGCGCAGCCCAAGCGCGACTACTACTACCAGTCGCGTCTCGGCAACCGCCTATTCGATCTCGACCTGGGGCCGTTGGCGCTCGCCTTCGCGGGCGCATCCACCCCTCAAGACCAACGCGACATCGACCGCGTGCTGACGCAGGCCGGCGCCCCCGGCTTCACCGGCGCGTGGCTGCGCCATCGCGGCCTCGACTGGGCTGCCGACCTGCTGCCGTCCTCACCGGCGGCCGCTTCGTTTCTCAACTCCCAACCACTGGAGGTTTCACCATGAAGACCAAGCCCCGTTTGCTGTCCGTCTCGCTCGCCGCCGTGCTGTCGGTATCGCTGCTGGCCGTGCAGCCCGCGTCCGCGCTGACGGTGTTCGACCCGTCGAACTTCGTGCAGAACACGCTGACAGCCATCCGCACGCTGGAGCAGATCAACAACCAGATCAACCAGCTCCAGAACGAAGCGCAGATGCTGATGAACCAGGCACGCAATCTGGCGAAGCTGGACTTCAACATCGTCAACCGGCTGCGCTCGACGCTCGCCACCACTGAGCGCCTGATCGCCGAGGCACGCGGCCTGGCCTACGACGTGCAGAGCATGGACGCCACGTTCGCCCGCCTGTACCCGGAGCAATATGCCGCCACCATCAGCGGCGACCGCATGGCGCAGGACGCCCGCGAACGCTGGCAGAACACCTTGAACGGTCTGCACACCGCGATGCGGATGCAGGCGCAGGTGTCGCAAAACCTTGCTCAAGACGAAAGTGCGCTGGCCGACCTCGTGAGCCAGAGCCAGTCGGCCACCGGCGCTCTGCAAGCCATGCAGGCGACGAATCAGCTTCTCGCCTTGCAGGCCAAGCAGTCGATCCAGGCGCAGCAGCTCCAGATCACGCAAGACCGGGCCGCTTCGCTGGAACTGGCGCGGCAGGCGGCGGCGACCGAACGCGCCCGCGAAGTGCGGCGGCGCTTCCTCGGCACCGGCACGCCGTACACGCCGCAGTCCGTCAACTTCTACAACAACTGACGGGAGGCGGCCATGCGATGCGCTTCCGTCCTGCTGGCCGTGCTGCTGACCGCTTGCGGCCAGCAGCCGGTCGAGAACTTGGCCGACGCCCTGGCCGCCGACCCCGTGCGGCTCAAGGCGCTACGCGGGCAATGCGCGGCTGATCGGCAAGCCGTAGGCGAGGACGCCTGCCGCGCCGCCGCCGAAGCCTTCCGGCGACGCTTCTTCGCCGGCCACACCGGGCCGGACGAATACGAATCGCTGACCGAACTGCCGCCGATTCCGCCGAGCTTCGACACGCCCACCGACGACATGCCAGCGCCGCTCACCTCGCCGGAGAACACGCCATGAACGACGTGACCATCATCGACCGTTTCCTCGATACGTTCTCGCGCTACATCGACTCGGGCTTCGGGCTGCTACAAGGCGAAGTGGCGTTTCTCACCGCCACGCTCATCGTCATCGACATGACGATCGCGGGCCTGTACTGGGCCATGAGCCACGCCACCGGCCAGGGCGAAGACGTGATCGCCAAGCTGCTGCGCAAGGTGCTCTACGTCGGCGCCTTCGCCTACATCATCGGCAACTTCAACTGGCTGGCGAGCATCGTGTTCCGCTCGTTCGCCGGGCTGGGCCTGACGGCCACCGGCTCGGCCATGACGATGGAGAATTTTCTTCAGCCGGGGCGGCTGGCGAAAACCGGCATTGACGCAGGAGCACCGATTCTGGAACAGATCGGGGACATGGCCGGGTTCCCCGAGGTGTTCGTGAACATCGACCCCATCGTGGTGATGTTCCTCGCCTGGCTGGTGGTGATCCTCTGCTTCTTCGTGCTGGCGGTGCAGCTTTTCATCACGCTGATCGAGTTCAAGCTGACCACGCTCGCCGGCTTCGTGCTGGTGCCGTTCGCGCTGTGGAACAAGACGAGCTTCCTGGCGGAAAAGGTGCTCGGCAACGTGGTGTCTTCGGGCATCAAAGTCTTGGTGCTGGCCGTCATCGTCGGCATCGGTTCGGGTCTGTTCGCCGAGTTCCAAGCGCATCCCGATGAACCATCCATCGACCATGCGCTGGTCGTGATGCTGGCCTCGCTCGCGCTGCTGGCGCTGGGCATCTTCGGCCCCGGCATCGCCACCGGCCTGGTGTCCGGTGCGCCTCAGCTTGGCGCGGGCGCGATGGCCGGTGCTGCTGTCGGCGCTGTCGGCACGGGCGTCGCCATCGGTGCCGCCGCGACCGGCGTGGGCGCCGCCGTAGCCGCCGGGGCACGCATGGCGCCAGCCGCCGCGAAGCTGGCCGGTGCCGGGGCGCGTGCCGCCACCTCAGCGGCTGGCAACGCGCGGTCGGCGTTCCAGGCGGGTTCCACCGCTGCGGGCGGCGGGGCCAAAGGCGCGGCGGCTGGCCTTGGCAATGTCGCCAAGACCAGCGCACAGGCCGCCAGCCGCCGCGTCGCTTCTGGTGCTTCCGCAGCAGGGCAGAAGATGACCAGTTCCTTTCGTGCCGGCTGGAACGGATCTTCGGACGATGCCGGTGCAGCCGCGGCGGGCCAATCCGCCGCAAGCGAGGCCGCAGACGGCGCTGCCAACTCGCAGAAGCAAGAGCAACCCGCCTGGGCCAAGCGGATGCACCGCCGCCAGCAGATCACCCATGCCGCGACCACCACCGCCCACACGCTGCGCGGTGGCGACGGCGGCGGCTCAGGGCAAGGCCCGAGCCTGCGCGATTCCGATACCTGACCCTCAAGGAGAACACCCATGCGATTCAAACGACCGCAGGTGCGCTACGCCGATACGCCGCAGCCTGCCACCCCGTATCAAGCCGCCGCCCAGGTGTGGGACGAGCGTATCGGCTCGGCCCGCGTGCAGGCCAAGAACTGGCGGCTGATGGCCTTCGGCTGCCTGGTGCTCGCGCTACTGATGGCCGGTGGCCTGGTATGGCGCTCGGCGCAGTCCATCGTGACGCCTTACGTCATCGAGGTCGATCAGGCCGGACAGGTTCGCGCCGTGGGCGAGGCCGCCACGCCGTACCGGCCCGCCGATGCGCAGATCGCGCACCACCTGGCACGCTTCGTCAGCCTGGTGCGCTCGCTGTCCATCGACCCCATCGTCGTGCGGCAAAACTGGCTCGATGCCTACGACTACACCACCGACCGGGGCGCGGCCGTGCTCAACGACTACGCCCGCACCAATGATCCATTCGCTCGCATCGGCAAGGAATCGGTGACGGTGCAGATCACCAGCGTGGTGCGTGCCAGCGACACGTCTTTCAACGTGCGCTGGACGGAGCAACGGTTCGTCAATGGCGCACCCGCTGGCACCGAACGCTGGAACGCCGTGCTTTCCACCGTCCTGCAAACCCCGCGCACCGAACAGCGCCTGCGCAAGAACCCGTTGGGTATCTACGTCAACGGCCTGTCGTGGAGCCGCGAACTGGATTCTTCCGAAGGAGCCAAGCCATGAACCTGCCTTTCCGCTTTCACGCTTTGCCGTTGATCCTGCTTGCCCTCGCGGGCTGCGCCTCGCAGGGCAAGCCGCCGCCGACCATCTCACTTGATGAGCCAGTGCTGGCCCAGCCGCTGCCCGAACCGCTCGCGCCGGTGGAAGTCGTCGCCGTCCCCGAGCCGCTGGCGTTGCCGGCGCAGTTGAAGCCACTGCCGGAGGTCGATGCGGCCCCGGCTGCGCCGGAGCCAGCCGACGAGAAGGTACGTGTTTCCCGTGCCAACGCCGAGGCACGCATCGCACCCACACGCGAGGGCTACGTCAATGCTATCCAGGTGTGGCCTTTCACCGATGGTGCGCTTTATCAGGTCTATGCCTCGCCGGGGCGCGTGACCGTGGTTTCGCTCCAGCCGGGCGAGGAACTGGTGACGGTCGCCGCCGGCGATACCGTGCGCTGGATCGTGGGCGACACGTCCAGCGGCAGCAGCGACGCGCTGCGCGTCAATGTGCTGGTCAAGCCCATCCGCTCGGGCCTGAAAACCAATCTGGTCATCACCACCAGCCGGCGCACCTACCTGCTGGAGCTGACCTCGACGGAAAAGGCATGGATGGCCTCGGTATCCTGGGACTATCCACGCGACCGGATGCTGGCCTTGCAGCGCCAGTCGCAGGCGGCCAGCGCCGCCGCGCCAGTCGATACCGGCCTGGCGTTGGAGAAGATCCGCTTCCGTTACGCGGTATCGGGCAGCAACCCGCCGTGGAAGCCGCTGCGTGCCTTCGATGACGGCGAGAAGGTCTATATCCAGTTTCCGGCGGGCATTGCCCAGGGCGAGCTGCCGCCGCTGTTCGTCATCGGCGTGCAGGGCGACGGGCAACTGGTGAATTATCGTTTCCGCTCGCCGTACTACATCGTGGATCGCCTGTTCGGCGCGGCCGAACTGCGGCTGGGCGGCGATGGCGGCGACGTGGTGCGTATCGAGCGCACCGATGGCGTGGCGCGGAGGAACTGACCATGAGCCAGGATGACACTCCCGACCTCGCCGCTCCGCCGGCGGGCAAGGTGGCGCCCGAGGCTGTGGCGCTGCGTGCCCAGCCGCGTCCGGTCACGCGCCTGAACCGGCGCACGCTGGCCATCCTCGCGGGCGGCCTGTCGGTCGCCGTGCTTGGGGCCACGATCTGGTCGCTGCAACCGCATCGGCGCGGTACGGGCGAGCAAACCGAGCTTTACAACGTCGATCGCGTCTCGAAGTCCGAAGGGCTGGATGCGCTACCGACGGACTACTCGAAGCTGCCGCCAGCCTTGCCGCACGATGTACCCGAGCTGGGGCCGCCGCTGCCGGGCGACCTCGGCCCGGTCATCGTGAAGTCGCAGCAGCCGGTGACAGCCGCCTACGCGGCTCCCGGCCACGACCCGAACGATGCGCTGCGCAAGGAAGCCGAAGCTGCCGCAGCATCGTCCGTGTTCTTCCGCTCGGGTGCGCAGGCGGCCGCGCCGGTCGCGCAGTCGCAGGCCGCCACCGCGCCGGGCTTCGCCGCCAATGCGGCGTTCGACCCGATGGCCGCCGGGCCGGCCTCGACGGCGGCCCAGCCTGCCGATCCGACCGCCGTGCAGAACCGGCAAGACCAGAAGGAGGCTTTCCTGAAAGGCGGCTCTACGGAAACCCGCAATTCCGGCAACCTGACCCTGCCGGCTTCGCCGTATCAGGTCATGGCCGGAACGGTGGTTGCCGGAGCGCTGGTGACGGGCATCAAGTCGGACTTGCCCGGCGACGTGATCGCCACTGTGACAGAGCCGGTCTATGACACGGCCACCGGGCGTTTCCTGCTGATCCCGCAGGGTTCGCGCATCCTGGGCAAATACAACAGCCAGGTCAGTTACGGGCAGAGCCGCGTTCAAGTCGTCTGGAATCGGATCATTCTGCCGGACACGTCTTCGTTGACGCTCGACAATCTGGCCGGCGCAGATCCGGCCGGCTATGCCGGCCTGGAAGACGATGTGGACTACCACTGGGGCCGCATCTTTGCCGGTGCGGCGCTGACGACCCTGCTGGGCGTCGGCGCCGAACTGGCCGCGCCGGAGAATCGACAAGATGGCGATCGCGTCATCATCGCCGGGCGTGACAGTTTGCAGGACACGGTGAATCAAATCGGCCAGGAAGTGACCCGGCGCAACCTCAACATCCAGCCCACCTTGACCCAACGGCCCGGCCTGCCGGTGCGGATCATCGTCAACCGCGACTTGGTGTTGCGGCCGTACCAGCCGCTGTTCTTCAATCGGGGGACTTCACGATGAGCACAACCAAGAAGCTGCGGCTGGGGCCGCTGCCCAAGACCGAAAGCGTCAAGCTCACCTTTGCCTGCCCGGCCAGTCTTAAAACCGACCTCGACCGCTACGCCGCGCTGCACGCGCAGGCGTATGGCGAGGCAGTCGATGCGGCGACGCTGATCCCGCACATGCTGGAAGCGTTCATGGCGGGGGATCGGGGATTCAGAAAAGGAGGGGCAGGCAAGGCCGCCCCGCCGAAGCCGAGTTGACGATGCGGACGCCTCTACCATCCGCCCACGATGAAAGCGCAGCCCAAGGGCTGCGCTTTCGCTTTGAGCGGTGGCTTGCGATAGGCCGGGCTATGATGGCGGTGCGACCTTGCCCGCTCCGCCGCTCCTAGGCTTGCTACCGCGAAGCGCCTATGCGGCACCTAGCTCAAAACGCGGTAAGAGCACACCGAGGCCGAAATCTGGCCTAACCTATTGCCCCACAAGACCTTTCGTACCGTTGCATGTCCGCACTAACGACTTGACAGCGGACATTTTTTATGCCCGCCAGGCGGGCCCATCCAATCCCCAGGGGATAGCCACATGCCTTTTGACTTCGACCCGGCCGCCCACGGCCTCACCCTCGACGAAAGCCAAACCGCTGCGCTGAAGGCAGCACTGGGCGGCGAGGTTCAGAAATTCCTAGACGGTGAGGTCGCGGGCCTCAAGTCCAAAAACAACGAGCTGATCGGCTCCAACAAGACCATCAAGGCCGAGCTGGACAAACTGAAAGGTCAGTTTGACGGGCTGGACATCGAGGCGGTCAAGGGCCTGCTGGCAAAGGCCGGCCAGGACGAAGAGACCAAGCTGATCGCCGAGGGCAAGCTGGACGAAGTGATCAGCCGCCGCACTGAGCGCCTGCGCACCGACCTGGACAAACATGTCAAGGCCGCCAACGAGCGTGCGGACAAGGCCGAAGCCTTCGCCGCCAAGTACAGCGACAAGGTACTGGCTGACTCCATCCGCGCTGCCGCCATCAAGGCCGGCGCGCTGCCTGAGGCTGCCGAGGACATCATCCTCCGCGCCCGCGGCACCTTCAAACTGAGCGAAGACGGCGAGCCCGTTGCCACCGACCGTGCCGGCGAAGTCGTGTACGGGAAGGACGGCAAGACCCCGCTGTCTCCCCTCGAATGGGCGGAATCGCTCCGCGAAACCGCTTCCCACCTGTGGCCAAGGGCCCAGGGTGCCGGGCAGACCGGCGACAACGGTGGCAAGGCCACGAAGAAATGGGGCGAGTACACCGAGACCGAACGCGCTGCGATGGCTCGTGACAACCCCGAAGCGTTCAAAAAACTCCAAGCCACCCGAGGAACCTAACCCATGGCATCTACCCAACTGTCGGACATCTTCGTTGCCGACTACTACGGCACTCTGGAGCCGGTGAACTCCCCAGAAAAGACCGCCGTTTACGAGTCGGGCATCATCACCCGCTCGGCCACCCTGGACAACATCGCGAAGAATGGCCAGGGCACCTCTGAGATCAGCTACTGGCAGGATCTCGACGCCGATGAGGCGCCGAACATCTCCAACGATGACCCCGACGACCTGGGCGCCGTCGGCAAGGCCGAGCAGGGCAGCATGCGCGCCCGGACCCTGTACCTCAACAAGGGCTACGGCGTCTCCGACCTGACTGCCGAGCTGGCCAACTCCGAGCCGATGCAGCACATCCGCAACCGCTTCGGCACCTACTGGACCCGCCAGTGGCAGCGTTACCTGATGGGCGCTGGCCGCGGCATCATCGCGGCCAACATTGCCCAGAACGGTGGCGACATGGTCAAGGATGCAGGCGCCTCGATCAGTGCCAATGCCTTCCAAGATGCCGCCTTCACCGCCGGCGATGCTGCCGACATGTTCGGTGCAATTGGCGTGCACTCGGTCGTCATGAACCAGATGGTCAAGCAGGACATGATCGAGTACCTGCGCGACTCGCAGGGCAAGATCATCCTGGCCACGTACCTGGGCAAGCCGGTCTTCATGGATGACGCTCTGACCTACGCCCCGGGCCAGTTCCTCTCGCTGTTCTTCGGCCAAGGCGCCTTCGGTTACGGCGAGGGCGACCCACACATGCCGGTCGAGATGCAGCGCAACGCCGCCGGCGGCAACGGGGGTGGTGCCGAGGTGCTGTGGGAGCGTAAGACCTACATCCTGCAGCCGGCCGGCTTCAGCTGGCAGGGCAGCGAGAACCGCAACCTGAGCCCGACCGCCGCCCAGTACGCCTCGGCGGCCAACTGGAAGCGCGTCTTCGACCGCAAGCAGGTTCCGTTCGCCGCGGTCATCAGCGGCACCGCCACCCCTTGACCCCATGATGCGGGGCGCCGGCCTGGCGCCCTGCGCAGGAGATCTTCATGAAAGTCATCTACACCAACACCCCTGGCAGCGAGCGCGGCACCTGCTATCGCCGCCTGGACCAATTCTTCGGCGTGATCGACGGCGCGACCTCGGTGTCCGTGCAGGGCGATGCTCCGCACATCGGCGAGGCGTACCAGCGCCAAGGCATTAGCGTTAGCGAGATCGAGGAAGGCCTGCGCCTGGACGGCCCAACCATCTCTCAGTGGCTGAGGCAGGGCCACAAGGCGTCGGACTATCCGCCGAATGGCTATGCCTCGGTTAGCAACCAAGCGGAGATCGACAAGGCGATCGAGGACGAGGGCGGCAGCGACGATGAGACCGACCCGCACAAGATGAAGGTCCCGCAGCTGAAGGCCTGGCTGACGGCCCAGGGCATCACCTTCGACCCAGCCCTCAACAAGCCCGATCTGCAGGCTCTCATCCCGTCGAAGGAATAAGCCATGACCGACTTCATCACCGTCGCTGATGTCGACCAGGCACTCGGGCAGGGCTGGGCAGGCGACGGTGATGCGGTCCTTGCTGTCGCCATGGCCAATGCCTGGCTCACGGCCAAGATCAAGCGGGCGCTGCCAGATCCGGTGCCGGGCGCCATCGTGAGCGCCGGAGCACAGGTGGCCAAGTTGGCTGCAGCCGGAAAGCTGTACAAGGACACCCAGCGCGAGGTGCAGAGCAAGACCGTATCGGCCCAGGCCGGCACCTCGACCAGTAAGACTTACGTCGCGGGGTCTGTCGATCGCTCGGCCGGTGAAAACTTCGCCCTCGACCTCATCGATCCCTGGATCCGTCGATCCGGCACCGTAATGCTCAAGAGGATCTGACCCATGGGCATGCGCGAAGAACTCCAGGCCGAGCTGGCGGAAGCGTTCGACGATCCAGATGGCCTGGCCGACGCGGTGAAGCCCGTTGCAGGGAGCCGTACCGTAAAGGGCGGATACGACCCCGAGATCGGCGGCACCGTCCAGGCCTCGACAATCCATTACACCGGGCGCGGCGTGTTCGGCAGCTACGTGGCCAAGGAGATCGACGGCACACGCATCCAAACCGAGGATGTGAAGTTGCTGGTGCTCCAGAATGAGCTTTTCGAGGGGCAGGTCGGCGCCGTCACCGATGCCCCGGCAGCGCCCAAGATCGGCGACCAGGTGAGCGGGTACCGCGTGCTTAACGTTGCCAAGGACCCGGCCCAGGCGACTTGGACCATTCAGCTGAGGAAGTGACATGGCGCGCGGCTCACACATGGCCCAGCGATACGGCGGGCAGCAGGGCGGTTTTGCTGAGGCCATACGGGCCTTCGCAGAACAGGCGGAGCAAGCCCTGGACGCGACCTTCCGCGAAATCGTGATCGAGATCGGCAGCAGCGTCATCCGCATGTCACCGGTAGGCAATCCGGAGCTGTGGGCTGCCAACGTGGTCCACCGGGCCAAGGCCAACAGGGCCGCCGATGACTACGACTTCAAGGTCGCGGTACGCAACACCCTGATCAACCTGAACCAGGACAACTTCACCAAGGCCGGCAGGCTGCGTAAAGGCGTGAAGTACGCCAAGCCCCTGACCAAGACCGAGCGTGAGCAGAACTTCGCTGTGAACGGCCTGGTCGCGGGCCAGGGCTACGTAGGCGGGCGGTTCCGGGGCAACTGGCAGTTCTCGATCGATACACCAGCAAGCGGAGAGCTGGATCGAATCGACCCGTCGGGCAGCGAATCCATTGCCGAGCTGATGGCCCAGGTCCAGGCGCTGTCCATCGGGCAGACAGCGTACATCGTGAACAACCTGCCGTACGCTATCCCGCTGGAGTATGGCCATTCGGCCCAATCGCCAAGCGGTATGGTGCGGGTCACTATGGCCAACTTCCAACGTATTGTTAAAGAAGCCATGGAGCGGAACCAGTTGTGAGTTAGGTCTGGGTTTTGCCTCTCACCTCTTCTTGCTCGGCATGAGCCGCATCAATGGCTCCTACCAGAAGATCAACGTCGCTGATTGGGCCCGACTCAGGTCGGTCATAGTTTTCGGCAATGTTTCTTATCGCGAGGATGCTGAATCTGTTGAGTTGCCAGTGATATGACTGCATGAAAGCGATGGCCTCGTCATAGGCAGCCTCCTGAAACTCCTTAGATTGCCCTGTTTTCAGTTGGAGTCCTTTGAATATCATCTGAACATGGTCAAGTAGGGCTTGATCGATGAGGCCTTGCGCATACATAGCAAAGGCACAAGCACGTCGGGCATAACCGTAGGCCATCTTGATCAATTCGGAGCTAGCCATTATCACCTCGGCAGCGTCTCCCAAATCGTTGTTGATATCAACGAATACATAACCAGTTTCGTGATTGCGTGAGACCAAGGTAGAAAGCTTCAGATCTGGATTTGATGCTGCCTTTTTTTTGAAAAACATCTGCCAATCCCCATTGTGCAATGGCTGCACTATGCCATTAGTTTCGTTATAGAGGATAGCCATGAGCCAAGCACGAGCGCGGCAGGCCATCGAAATAAAACTGGCCGCCTGGGCCGCGGCGCGCCCGATCCGGGTCGCAAACTTCGATCAGGGTTTCGAGGCAGGACCCGACGAAACCTACCTGAAAGCCTTCCAGCTACCGGCGGGCACCACCTGTCGCTATCTGGGCGGCGAGGCCTACGAATACACCGGCGTCTACCAAGTGAGCATCGTTTGCCCGGCGGGCCAGCCGCTAGAGACCGCTGAAACCATTGTTGAAGAGCTCTCCGACCTGTTCCGTGTCGATTCGCCACTCAGCCGCAACGGCTTTGAGGGCTTGGTCACCGAACCGGTCGATCAAGGCCCAACCATCACCGAGTCGGCGACCTACACGGTCCCGGCCAGCTTCACCTACCGCGGTGTCGCAGATCAACCAGCTTCCTGAGGGCTCATCCCTCCAAGCGGCTTGCGAAATGCATCTTTCTAGTTCGGGAGGGTTCAATGCTCAATCAGGTCGTATCACCTCAGTGTGGATGCGTCTATGAGGACTGCAGGCGGTTGGGTTGTAGGCTGAGGCGATCTATTGAGATCTCTATGCGATGTGATGAATCTCTGCCCCAGGCGGGATCTGCAGATCAACCACTTCGTGTGCAAAGCCGAGCTCAACAGCCTCATCAGGCCACATGTAGTTCTCGCCAGGCGACAGGAACCGCATTACAAGGTCATCGCCCCAGCCAGCAATAGACCTGAAGGGCTCTGCGACGACCTTGTTAAACATCGACTGTTGGCCTGCGAACGGGCCATCGGTGTAAGTCGTCGCGTGCAGGATCACCGCACTTGCAGCTGCAATGGTGCGACGTTTGCCTGCCAAGTAAATTGAAGCGGCTATTGACCCGCATACACTATGGGTGTGGGTGTTCACTTCGATCGGAAGGCTTCGAAGAAGGTGAAAAGCACCAAGCCCCGCATACGTGCTTCCACCGCCGCTGTTGATAACGACCGTCAGTCGCTCAATCCCTCGTGCGACCAGGTCAATTGCCTTGGATTCAAGCTGAACTACTGAATGGTCTGATACGGACTGATGAAAAATGATGAACGCTTCCATCTCGTGAATCCATTGCTTTCGTAGGGATTGCAACGGTACCACGAAGGTACTGCCCGCCGAGTGCGGGCTTTTTCGTTTCTACCCAAGAGGAAAACACCATGGCCGCACGCTTCCCGCTGCCAAACGGCGCGGTGCTGGAGATCGCACGCGTCATCGGCGCTGCCGTCCCAATCACCGCGCTGACCAACGCAAAACCGCCTGTTGCGACTTCAGCCGATCACACCATCCAGAACGGCGATGTTCTCCTGGTTAACTCCGGGTGGGCCCTGATCAACGACCGTGCCGTGAAGGCGGCCAACGTTGCAGCCAGCGCCTTCTCCCTGGCCGGTTTGGACACCAGCGATGCGGAACGCTTCACCGCTGGCGCCGGCGTAGGCTCCGTTCTCCCTGTGTCCGACTGGGTGCAGATTTCCAAAGTCACCTCGTTCAACTCGTCTGGAGGTGAGCAGCAGTATGCGACTGTTGGATACTTGGAAGACGACGATGACAAGCAGTTCCCTACCAACAGAAACCCTACCAGCCTGTCGATCGTGGTCGAGGACCAGCCGACGGCCGCGTACGTCGAGGCTGTCGAGGGTTACGACGCCTCCAAGGAGCTGGCGGTGATCCGCATGAAGCTTCGCAACGGCGACCAGATCCTGTACCCAGGCTACGTCAGCATCACCCCCGATCCGACCATGGAGCGGAACAACGTGATGACCCGAACCATCAGCGTCGGCCTGTCGGCTCGCTCGCTTCGTTACCTGGCCGGCGCGTAAGGAGCCCTCATGGCGAAGATCAAGATCGCGCAAAACCCCACGTTCACTGCTGAGGTGAACATCCCGCGTGTGGGCGGCGAACCGGTGGCGGTAGAATTCACGTTCCGCTATTTCGACCGCACCGCCTTGGCCAAGCTCTACGACAGCTGGAACCAGGCTGCCGAAGCCAATGCTGAAAAGGCTAAGGCCGAGGGTGCGAGCCTCGAGCAGTTCACTGCCGGGCAGGTGCAACTCCAGGCTGAGCAGATCAAGGCCGTCACCGTAGGCTGGGGCTTTGACGACAAGTTCACCCATGACGCGATCCTAGAACTGGTAACCACCTGCGTCGGTGCTCCTCAAGCCGTTCTGGACGCCTACCAGGAAGCCTACAACCCAGCCCGCCTGGGAAACTGAAGGCGGCGGCACGGGCCTTGTACGAACAGGGTCCGTCCGCCGAGCAGCTGGCATTCCTGGGGCTCACCCTGGACGACATTGAAACCGAGGATGTGGAGGTCTGGCCGGATGTATGGCCGGCCTTCTGCCTATTTGAAGCTCTGGGCACCCAGTGGCGCCTTGGTCCGGCCGGCCCGTCAGGGCTCGACTACACCGCCATCCCCGGCACCGCCAAGATGATTGGGATCAAACGTCGAGCGCTGGAGGAAGTGTTTCCTGACCTTCGCGTCATGGAGAACGAGGCGCTCGCGGTAATGGCTGATGCCGCGGAGTAGGGCTGACCATCAGAAATCATCGTGTTTGGCGGGTTTTGGCTCGATCGGGCACGCGTCTAGGTAGGTGGTAAGGCATATTGACATCGTTCTTGGCGAAAATGAGAATTGTGACCTCTTAAAGCCTGAAAAGGACTTGGCGTATATGTTCCGAAGGATTCTCGACACGGTTTCTCAGGCTGCTGACAAGGTAGTTGAAAACGTATCCGAAGCATATGAAGCCACAGTGGGGACAGTCTCCACGGCTACAGGTGTTGTTGTTGATGCGTATGGCGCAACCCGCGATACGGTGGTCGAGACCGCAGACAAGGTGGCGGACGTGGTTTCGGACGCCTATGGCTCGACGCGAGATACAGTATCCGAAGCGGCCGATAAGGTGGTCTACATGGTCTCGGATGCCTTCGACGCCACGCGAGATACCGTTTCTAGTGCAACTGACGTAGTTGTCGACGTTGTCTCGGATGCTTATGGCTCGACTCGTGATGTTGTCAGTGGCAGCTTCGATGCTTCACGTGATTACGTCAGTGGTTTCGGTACATCGATGGGAGCGTTCTGGGCGGCCCGTAAAACTCGTGAAAGCGCCAAAATTCTGGACGCCGAGTCGCGCGGTGAAGCACGTGAGAAAGTGCGGAGCTTGGAGCGCGAAAAGCGCTTCGAAGCGGCCTTGAAAAAAGCTGGCGCTCGAATCCAGGACAACGACGGCTATTTTCGCATGCTTATTGCCATGCAGGCTGTGGCCCAAGCCTGTGCCGCGTGCGACGGAGAAGTCAGCCGCGAGGAGCAGGAGCAGATTGACGAGTTACTCTTGGGAATGGGAGCCAAATGGCTTCCACCCCAAGTGAGAAACGCGCTGGATGCACTAATCGCGCAACCGCCGACTATAATGGATGCTTTTGCGATGGCGCAAAAAGTGGGTACTGATGCACAGGACTTGTTCCAGGAAATCGTACGCTTTGTGATCTATCTCGATGAGCAAGTCAGCGAGTCGGAGCAACAATTCCTCGCCCACTGGGTTCAGTTGCGCGCTAGCGCCTGACGGAGAGTTTCATGACGGATCGAATCGAGCGGTTCAAGGCGCGTCGCCAACTGCAGGCTCAACTAGGTGAACAACCGGTACTTGTGGCTTTGCCGACTGCAGGAGAGGCGTCAGTATTGCTGCAACAACCAGTCAATCAACATCGGATCGACTCATTGTTTGGTTCGCTGTCAGTGGACATCGATAAAAAGGTGTGCGAATCCGATGTTGACGCAGTGCTTAGTGTATTCAGCGAAAATTTTACCCAGGAGCGTTTCGAGCAGTTGCTCAGCGACAGCCGCCGCGAAGTACTTCAAGCGGTTGCCGTACCATTTGGCCTTGGGCGAGTACTCGCGGTGTACGACAAGGTGGGTGGAAACGTAGATACCATTCACAACGCCCGCCAAAAAGTCTATGCCACCGACGAAGCGCGGCAGGAGTATGCCAAGAAGTCGAAATATAACCCGGACGACTATCACGGCGACAAGAGGTATATAGACAAGAACGCTCTCGATACCAAAGCGCAGTCTGAAGGTCGTCTTGAAGACGCCTATACCGGTAAAATCTTCAGGCATAAAAATTTAGACTCGCGCAACTTAGATCATACGATCGCGGCAAAGGAAATTGACGAAGATGCCGGGCGTGTTCTGGCGGGTCTTGACGGTGTGGATCTAGCCAATGCCCCCACTAACCTCAACCCGACCATGGAGCGCTTCAATAAGTCGAAGGGCCAGCGCGCGGCTGTTGACGTAGTCGCCCAACTGCAACATGAAAGCCCCAAGCGCCGAGCTCGAATTGCAGAGCTTGAGTCCAAGCCCGAGTTGACGAAGAGTGAGCGAGGTGAGCTGGAGTTACACCAGCAGAAGCAGGCGATTGCAGATAATCCCGAGCGTCTACTAGCAAAAGACAAAGCGGCGCGGGAGGAGTACGAAGGGAAGCTGCGTGATTCGTATTATAAGGGCAATAAATTTCGTGACGATGTAATCGGAACCAGCTTGAAGGAAGGTGGCAAAATGGCCTTTCAGCAAGCCTTTGGGCTAATGCTGGTCGAATTTTTTAGTGCCACCTTCGACGAACTGAAGGACTTCTATCGAAACGGGGCCATTCACGACAAAATATGGCCGGAGCTACGTAGTCGAATGGAGCGAGTAGCTAGCCGTGTCGGAAAACAGTGGAAATCCGCTCTCGCCGCCGGTGGAGCAGGCTTTGTTGCAGGTGTTTTGTCTAATTTGGTCACGGTCTTCCTCAACACCCTAAAGACCACTGGGAAGCGCGCAGTCCGCATGTTTCGTGAGGGCTTCATGTCCTTGCTGCGGGCAATCAAGATGTTGGCATTTCCACCTCAAGGCATGACATTGCGTGAGGGGGCGCACGAGGCGCTGAAGGTGGTGTCTGCCGGTGCCGTGGTGATTGGCGGAGTTGCGTTAGAGGAGATCATCGAGAAGTACATTCTGGCAATACCAGGCTTGGGAGCCATGGGTTCGATTATTTCTGCAGTCATTGTTGGCGCGTTGACAGGGCTAGCCAGTACCTTCGTCGTGTACTTGATCGATCGCCTAGACCCCTTGGGTGTGAATCGCAGTCGTGAGCTAGCTTCGTTGCATTTGCACTTGGACGGCGAGCTGGAGGATGTGAGGGGCCGTAACGACAAATGGTTGATCGAGTTGGAGGCGACCCTCGTTTTTTGACTTTGGGAAATGCGGTCCTGATCGTGGTGATCCTCGAGACATTCTAGTCCGGTTAGATTTGGCAGTTTGTTTCAAGAGCCCAGCCCCGCGCTGGGCTTTTTGCGTCTGGGGTGGCTTTTCCGTTACAGCTGGTGGATGAGTGGACAGGATTGCGGTCCCCGCAGGTTTGGGGGATGAAGGCTCATTGCCTTCCTCAAGGAGTCGAGTCATGGCGTTACGGTTCCGGAAAAGCTTCAAGGTCGCGCCAGGCGTGCGTATCAACCGTAAGCGTTCGCTGAAGGCACCTTGCATGGCTTGGGCGCGCATCGACTTGGCTGAATGCGCGCGAGACAGGATCGCCCTATGATTCGGTGAGTTCACGTCTGATAATGCCTCGGATATCAATATTCAACGCAGGGCCAATAATGGACTTCCGTGCAACTCGCTACGCCCTATTTGCCGTTCCCTTCTTCGTAATGTGTCAGCCAGTGCAAGCATCGACGTGGCAAATTTGCCGTATGGAGCTAAATATCACTGATGTGTTGAAGCTTCCCTATCCAAAGCTACAGGCCCAGGTCGTTAAGGTAAGCCAGGCCTCGACCACGGCAGAATGCCCGGAAAAGGGGGCGACTATCACATTCGTACCGGAAACTGCTGATTACCAAAGCACGCTCCCACGCAGGCAGTGGCCCAAAAAAGGCCAGTTGATGCACATCAACTACCGATATCTGGATGGGACGTGTAAAGGCGATGGCCATCCCCATGAGTGCCGCATTGAACACTACCCCTTAGCGGGTACTTGGTAAGCGTCCGACGAACACATGTTCGCCACATGTAGGTCAAAGGACTTGCGGCGAGTACGGGCCATGCAGCCGGTTTCGGTGATAGCCATCCGTGCGATCACCAGGTTTGCCTGTAAGCCATCATTCGGCATGGCTGGGTTCGACTAGGTACGCTGTGCTGCGGTGTGCTAGGCAAAGGCTTGGGTTCGATTTGGTAGGGCATGGGCCGTGAACGGCATCGAGAGGGCACCTTCGGGTGCCTTTTCTTTTTGGCGGCGCTACTCAGTTTTGCGCTGACACGACGCGATGGTAGATTGCCCTCATCAACAAGGAGAACATCCATGACGGAAGAAACTAGCCCTGTCGCAGCATTCATCATGCTGATCGCCGCATTCGTGATCTACTTCTTGCCCACTTTTGTGGCCGCGAAGCGAGGTCACCCGAACGGGACATCCATTTTTCTACTTGATCTTTTTTTGGGGTGGACGTTCATAGGATGGCTAGCCGCCTTAATCTGGTCCGCCTCAGCAATTAGAAAGCCTACAGAAATCTCTCCAGGCGCAGCGTCACCGGCTGTCTCGGACAGATTTCAGAAGCTTGAAAAACTCGCCGCATTGAAAGATAGCGGACACCTGACCAAAGAAGAGTTTGAGTCCGAAAAGGCCAAGCTCCTAAAAAGCTGAATCATCACATTTCAGTAGAACCCGCTGCGGCGGGTTTTTTTATGCCTGGAGAAAAGCATGACAACCATTGCGGAGCTCGGCATTCGAGTTGAGTCTGGGGATGCCGTGAGCGCAGCCACTGACCTGGATCGCCTTGTTGATGCTGGAGGTCGAGCCGAGAAGGCCGCCGCTGGCGTTGAGCAAAGCGCCAGGAAGGCCGGCCAGGCACTCAAGGAACAGGCTGGCGATGTATCCGCTCTGCTGGGTGAGATAGATCCAACCGTAAAGGCGCTTGGCAGGCTGGATGACCTCGAAAAGCGACTATCCCAGCAGCGCAAGCTGGGCAACCTCGATCCGTCGACGTTCAGCGAATACCGCTCCAAGATCCAGCAGTCGCGCGATGAATTAAGTCGCTTTGATGAGGCGCTTGGCAGAACTGGCGTTAGTGCCAAGCAAACGGCGGCAGCGATGCGAATGCTGCCCGCACAGTTCAGTGACATTTTTGTCAGCCTGCAGGGCGGACAAGCGCCGTTGACAGTTTTTTTGCAACAAGGTTCGCAAATTAAAGATTCGTTCGGCGGTATCGGCGCCGCGGCTAAAGCCATGGGCGGCTACCTGCTGGAGCTCGTAAACCCTGCCACCGTCTCAGCTGCGGCCATTGCTGGCTTAGGCTATGCCTTTTACGACGCTCAGAGAGAGATGGGGGCGTTCAGTCGCGCCATTTTCACGGGCGTGAACCGAACTGGGCAGACGGTTGAATCTCTCAATCAAATCGCAACTACCGTGGGGAAAGTTACCGGTAGCTTTGGAGGTGCGAGGGATGCCGTAATCTCGCTATCGTCAGGGTTGGCTGGCAGCTCCACTCAGATTCAAAACCTTGCCACTGCTGCCGTAGCCATCAGCGAAATCACCGGCAAGGGTGTAGAGGAAGTCGCTACCGCCCTCGAAAAGTCCGGGAAGAACGCTACCGATTCAGCTGCCAAGATTAGCGAGCAATACGGGCTCCTGACGTTTGAGCAGTATGAGGTCATTAAGGCCTTGGATGACCAGGGCGAGCATCAGCGCGCACTTGATGTTTTGAGCGAGAACCTGAATACGGCTGCCCAAGAGCGACTGAGGAAATATAGGGAATCACTCTCCGACATCGAGAGAGATTGGAATTCGATCAAGAAAGCAATCAGCAATGCCTATGCGGAGGTCAAGGCCGAAGTTGCGCCGAACGAAGCGCAGCAGGCGGACATTGCTCGACGCATCTTGGAGCGACGCCAAGAGGGCGGTTTCTTGGGTGCACTGTCGAATCTTTTCAGCTTTGGTGACAATACCAACCAGGCGCTGAGAACCGTGGTGTCGAACTCTGAAGAGAAAGCCAAGGCTACAGAGCGAGAAACCCAAGCTCAGACTGATCTCAACAATGCCAACCGCGACCTGATCAGGATCAGCCGAGAGCTCGACTCTCAGCTCGACAACGTCAGTCCGGCCAACAAGCGAGCGGATGCATACAAGAAGCTCAACGAACAATTCTTTGAATTAATGTCAGCGTCAGCTCGCAGTGGAAAGGACAGCCCGCTGCTTGCTGGGGTGCAGTACGACGGCAAGAAATTCTCAGGCGGCGCTTATGACTCCTTGGCCGCAGGAATCGAGAAGAAGCTGAAGGACAAGCCCGGCCCGAAAACCCCTGCCTACCGCGAAGACGCCGGCACCAAGGCCCTCGACCAAGCTCGCCAGCAATACTCGGTGCTCCAGCAGCAGAATGGCCTAATCGGTGCCCAGCGCGGCGAGATGCAGAAGCTGGGCGAAGCTGGCCAAGCCCTAGTGCGCTGGGAGCAGCAACTGGCCGACATCAAGGACAAGAAGACCTTAACCGCCGACCAGAAGTCGCTGCTGGCGAATCAGGATCTGATTACTGCTCAGCTGAAGCGCAACGCAGGGCTCGAGCGCGAAATGCAACTGCGTAAAGTAGCCACGGAAGAAGCGCAGAAACTGGCGGCCTTCGAAGCAAACCTGAACAGCCAGCTGCAGCGCGCATCGGTGGGCTTGGACAACAACCTAGCCGGCATGGGTCTTGGCGACCAGGCCCAGCAGCGCCTGCAAGAGCGATTCAGCATCGAGCAGCAGTACCAGCAGCAGATGGACAACCTGTTGCAGCAGCGCAACGAGGGACGTATTAGCGAGAGCCTTTATCAAAAGGAAAACGCCGCCCTGCAAAGCGCGCTGGATCAGCGGTTGGCTAAGCAGGAACAGTACTACCAGCGCGTCGATGAGTTGCAGTCAGACTGGTCGGTTGGTGCACGGGCCGCATTCGGCACCTACTTAGAGCAGGCGCGCAACGTCGCGGGGCAAACAAGAACGCTGTTCACTAATGCTTTCTCCAATATGGAAGACAGCATCGTCACCTTCGTCAAAACCGGGAAGTTGTCCTTCAAGGATTTTGCGGATGGGGTCATCGAGGACCTGATCCGCATCCAGGTGCGGCAGGCGGCTGTCGGCTTTCTTGGTACTGCATTCGGCTTCTTGGGCGGTGGTAGCCAGGCGCTAGGCCAAGGCACCATGACTGGATTCAGTGAGCCGCTAAAGCAGCTTTCCACCGGCGGCTATACCGGTGACGGCGGCAAGTTTGAACCGAAGGGTGTGGTGCACGGCGGTGAATTCGTCCTCCGCAAGGAGGTGGTGGCCCAGCCAGGTATGCGCAACTACCTGGAGGGGCTGAACGTCAGGGGTTACGCCTCCGGCGGATTCGTGACGCCGCGGATTGCCTCGACCGCTACGCAATTGGCTGCCAGCCAACCCGAGGCGTCGATCAGTTCGGCGCCCGGGATCGTTCAGCACATCAGCGTCCAAGGTACTGCCGACGACGCCACCCTGGCCCGAATCCAGCAGGCCGCACAGAAGGGTGCGCAGGATGGCTACAACCTTGTGCTGCGCGATCTCAAGATGAACGGGCCGGCGCGGCAGCTGATCGCCCGAAACCGATAGCAAGAAGGAGTACTGCATGGCTATCCAATGGCCGGCATCGCTGCGCCCGTCTGAAATGACGTGGGGCATAGTCAACAACAGCCGTGCCTTCACCTCAACACTCTCTAACGCCCAGCAGATCGTTGGGCAGCCGGGCGCCTATTGGCAATGCACCATCACGTTCGGGTTGCTCACGCGCAAGCAGGAGCGGCAGCTGTCGTCGTTCCTGGGCGAACTGGACGGGATGTTCGGTACGGTCAACGTGCCGGCTTTCACGCGGCGTCGTGGCAATAGTGTGGGGGCTCTGAAGGTCGTTAGTGGCCCGTCGCAGTCCCGCTCTATCCAGGTCGGCGGCGCCACACCAAACACTCAGATGTTCTCGGTCGGGGATTACATGACGATCGCCGGCGAGATGTTTGAAGTGATCAAGCCGGCCGCGGCCAACGCCCAAGGGCAGGCATTGGTGCAGGTGAACAAACGCATTCGCCAAACCTTGGCGGTTGGTTCGGCCATCGAATACCTCAACCCGTATTCCGAAATGCGCATGACCCAGGACACCTGGAGCATGACCGTGCGCCAGGCAGTGTCGAACGGCAGCTACCAGTTCAGGGAGGCCTTCTGATGCCCTCGACGTTCCCATTCAGCCAGAGCGTGGTCGATATCATCGCCACGGGCAGGTTCCTCAGCGTGTACGCCTGCCAGCTCGACTTCGAAGACGGCCCTGTATACGCGCACACGGGTACCGGCGACCTGGTGATCGGCGGCATCACATATCTGGGGGTAGGGCAGTTCGGCGAGGTAGGGCAGTCGCAGGAGAGCGACAACTCGAACTCCCCGATGTCGATCGACCTAGCACTCACCGGCCTGGACAGCTACATCATCACCGAGACCAATATCCGCGGCTGCCGCGGGCGCTCTGGCAAGCTGATGTTTGTGGTGTTCGACGAGCAGGGCAACTACGCCGCCGACATCTTGTTCTCTGGCCGCATGGACGCAGCCACCTTTTCCTACGCCGGCAATGGCGAGGACGGCAACAAGATCACCGTCCCGATCGTTGACCGGATGGCCGAGTGGAGCCGCACGGGTACCGAGCGCTTCACCGACGAGAACCACCGCGCCCGCCACCAAGGCGACCGTTTCTTCTATGCCATCGCCCAAATGTCCGAATGGCCCATCTACTGGGGCTCCAAGAAGGACGCTCCGACGTTCACCTACGAGAAATAGCCATGCGCTACCGAGACTGGACCACACGCCTCAGTGAAGTGATCAAGGCCGCCATAGAGCGGCCTTTTTCATGGGGCGAATTTGACTGCTGCCTGTTCGCGGCGGACTGCGCGGTAGCGGTGTGCGGTACCGACCCGGCTGAAGCGTACCGCGGCACCTACAAGACCGAGGCAGGGGCGAAGCGGGCGCTGAAGAAGCGGCACGGCAGCCTTGAGGCAGCCTGGGATGCCTGCTTTGCCAGGGTGGCGCCGGCATTCATCCAGCGCGGCGACATTGCCATGTACGAAGCGCCCGGCGGCCGGTCCATGGCCGTGTACTGGGCAAACGATTACTGGGCGACCACTGACGACGGGGTGGCCCGCGTGGTGTGCAACCCGCTTGCAGTCTGGAGAGTTGAATAATGTCCGGTGGCGTCAAGAAGATAGCTCAGGTAGCTGTTGGTGCGGTGATTGGCTTCGTCCAGGGCGGCCCCGTGGGGGCGGCTATCGGCGCCGGCATGGCCTTCTACATGGCCGAGCAGCAGGAGAAGCTGAACACCAAGTCGCCGATGCGCGACAACGAGCCGTCGGCCCAGACCGTCCGCTCCTCCAAGGCGCCAGCGCGTTTCATCCTTGGCCGCGTCAGTACCGGCGGCGTCTTGGTCTGGGCGCAGGAGCAGGCCGGCGACCAAACCGATGGCGAATGGCTGCACCTGGTCTACGTCCTTTGCGAGGGCCCGGTCGATGCTCTGGAGAACATCTACCTCGGCGAGGAGGAGATCGCCACCTACGGCGAGCACGCCACCTATGAGCTGGTTGTAAACCCGACCCAAGTGAACGCGTTCCTCAAGGCCAACTGCCCGGACTGGAAAGACGAGCAAATCGGCCGTGGGCTGTCGTTCGTGCGCCTGTCGCTGAAGTACAGCGCCGAGAAATTCCCTTCTGGCATCCCTGACGCACGCTTCATCGTCCGTGGCCGCAACGACATTTACGACCCGCGCAGCGGAACAGCCGTTTACACCGAGAACACAGCGCTTCACATCCTGTGGTACCTGCGCAATCGTTGCGGCGTGCCGGACGATGAGATCGTGTTCGAGACGTTCGCTAGCGGTGCCAATATCTGCGACGAATCTGTCGCCAATCCTGACAACACCACTAGCCCGCGCTACCGCAGCAGCTGTGTGATCGGCGCCGACGAGCAGCGTACCAACGTGCTGCAGAAGCTCGAGGCCGCCTGTGGTGGCCGGACTATTCGTGTCGGTGGTCGCTGGATGTTCCAGGCTGGGGCGTACTACGGCCCTTATGACTTCGAGATCACCGAGGACATGGTGGTCGGCACCATCACCGGCAGCACCGAGCCGACCAACGACGCCGCCATCAACACGGTGCGCGGCACGTTCATTGACACTTCGCAATCATGGACTGAGACCGACTACCCTGAGGTAAGCATTGCAGAGTGGGTTATCGAGGACGGCGGCGAGGCTGCAGAAACGCTGTCCTTTTCCTACGTCACTGATGCGTACCAGGCCCAGCGCTTAGCGAACATCGAGCTGCGCCGCCGGCGTGCGGGCGGCACCATCAGCGTGCCGATGAACTTCATGGGCTACAACTGCCGGCCGGGCCGCGCCGTGCGCGTGAACCTGCCATCGCTGAACATTCTGGGCGAGTTCATCGTCACCAACTGGAGTATGGGCTCGGACCAGGGGTGCACCGCCCAGCTGCAGCAGTACGATGCCGCGCAGTTTCACGACGCTGTTGGCCAGCCCTACAACCCAATCGGGTTTATCAAACTGCCGACTGGGGGGCTGGGTAGTCCCACCGGGCTCACTTGGTCGACCGATGACAACGCCGAGTCGGTACAGGGCACTCTGTCGTGGGCGGCGCCCTCTGGCGTGGTCACCAGTTACGCCGTCACTGTCCGCCAAGGCGCGACCGCAGTCCAGGCCCAGCAGGTACCGGCTACGGCGCTCAAGCTGCCACTGTCGGGCCTGCCGTCTGGTAGTTACACCATGAGTGTGGCCGCTCTCGGTCCGCTGACCCGCTCCGGCGAGGCGAGCATCACGGTGAGCATCGACGGCCCGCCTATTCCAGAGTCGTGCGTGGTGCAGGCGACCATCGACACCATCACTCTGATCCCGGGCAACACACTGCATGGACTGAATGGAGGAACCTACGAGTACTTCTTCTCGACGAATCCGCAGGCAACCGAGGGTGAGTACCTGGGCCAAGGCCTGTCCCTGACCCACACCGGTCTGGCGTTTGCCACCAACTATGCCTATTTCGTTCGCTCGAAGAATGCCTACGGGGTGAGCGCCTTCCTGAAAGTGGTGGCCTCTACATCGACTGATGTCGAGAACATGCTCGATGCGCTGAAGGACAAGATCGAGGGTGGCCAGTTGGCGCCCGCGCTGCGGGAAGAGATCGAACTGATCTCAGGCCCGCCGAGCACTCCTGGCTCGGTCAATGCGCGCATTCAGGACCTGGGCGAGCAGGTCACCGAGATCACCGACCAGCTGGGCACGCAAATCACCCAGGCTCAGCAGGACCTGCAGCAGCAAATTGACACGATCGCCGATCTGGCTGACTCGATGCCTTACAAGCCCAACCAGGCCTACACCGCTGGCCAGGGCGTGCTGGGCGAGGACGGCAAGCTATACCAGGCCAAGGTCGACGTGCCGGCCGGTAATCCGCCACCGAACGCCACCTTCTGGACCGATATCGGCCAGGCAGTGCAGACGGCCAATGGCCTGGCAGCCCGCTTGACCACTGTAGAGACGAAGGTCACCGAGCAGGACGGGAAGCTCACTGCTCAGTCCGAGCGCATCGACGGGGTGCAATCGAGCCTCACCACCACCAACCAGAACGTCACCGTTGCCCAACAGGCCGCCCAGGACGCAGCAACTTTGGCCGGTGGCAAAGGCAAGGTGATCGTGCAGTCGGCCGCCCCGGCTGCTGCTGACCGCCTGGCGCAAAACCTGTGGATTGACACCACGGGCAACGCCAATACGCCGAAGCGCTGGAACGGCAGCGCCTGGTCGGCCGTGACGGACAAAGTGGCGACGGATGCTGCCGCCGCAGCGGCCAATGCGCTGTCGGTAGCGCAGACCAAGGCAGACGCGACGGTCGTTGACAGCCTGTCCTCGAAGGTGACGCAGCAAGGAGACACCATCGCGTCGCAGGGCCAGGCGCTCGTTGGCATGCAGAATAGCCTGACCACCACGAACCAGAATGTCACCGCCGCCCAGCAGGCGGCTCAGGCTGCCTCCGACGCTGCCGGTGCCAAGGGTAAGGTGCTGTATCAGTCGACCGCGCCGGCAGTGGCGGACCGCCTGGCTCAGAATCTGTGGATCGACACGACCGGAAACGCCAATACGCCCAAGCGCTGGAACGGCACGGCTTGGGTCACCGTGACGGACAAAGTCGCGACAGACGCTGCGGCTGCGGCAGCAAGCGCGCTGGCTCAGGTAGCTACCAAGGCCGAAGCCTCGGCGCTGCAGTCACTGGACACGGTGGTCAAAAGCCAAGGCACAGCCCTGACCAGTCAGGGTGCCTCGTTGACACGGCTGAACAACCAGATCGGCAACATTGGCGGAGATAACCTCCTGGCCAACTCGTCGTTCGAGGAGCTTGCAACCGCGACCCGGGCCAAGTACTGGAACGTCGGTGCCACCGTTGCCGGTACGGTTACGTCGCTGGTGGATTCGCCTCTGGCGCAGAGCACCAAGGCCCAGCGTGTGGAGCATCCCGCTCTGCCTGCTGGCGGCTACGTTGACCTGGCCTATGGCGGGGACAATATGGCGAGGCCTAAGGCCAGGCCGGGGGCGCAGTACGCGCTGAGCGTCTTTGCCCGGGGCACCCCTGGAGTGGAGTTCCGACAGTACTTGCAGTTCAGGGACGCTGCCGGTGCCATACTGAGCGCACCCGTCGCGATTCACAGCCTGACTGCTGACTATAGCCGCTACGTGATCCTCGCAACTGCACCGGCTGACACCGTGTCGGTCACTGTTTGGGCGGGCCGAATGCTGAATGGTGGGTCTGCCACTATTCAAGCCTGGTCCGAGATGGACAACGTTCAGTTCCAAGAAGGTGCAGTAGCTACGGCCTATGCCCCCTCGACAGAACAATCTGCAGCAGTTCAGGCCGCAGCAACACAAGCGCTACAAAACAGGGTCGAACAGACCGAGACGGGCCTGTCGTCTCAGGGCGCAGCGATCATCAGCCTCAACAACAAGGTTGATGCCAAGGCCGATGCCGCAGCGCTGCAGGCGCTCAGCACAAGCGTCGCGAGCCAGGGCACTACCCTGACGAGCCAAGGCGCGAACATCACCGAGCTGAACAACCAGATCAGCAACATCGGCGGAGATAACCTCCTGGCCAACTCGTCGTTCGAGGAGCTTGCAACCGCGACCCGGGCCAAGTACTGGAACGTCGGTGCCACCGTTGCCGGCTTCAGCACTTCGCTGGTGGCCTCGTCTCTCTCGCAAAGCGCCAAGGCGCAGCGGGTTGACCACCCGGCCTTGCCTGTAAACGACTACATCGACATTACCTACGGTGGTGACGGTGTCGCTCGACCAAAGGTTCGGCCGGGCAGTCAGTACGCACTGAGCGTCTGGGCGCGTGGCACCGCCGGGATTCAGTTCCGGCAGTACGTCCAGTTCGTGAATGCCGCCGGCGTGGTGATTTCCACTGTGTCTGCGTTTCATGTTGCCACTGCCGAGTACGGTCGCTATGTGGCCCTGATGACCGCCCCGGTAGGGGCTGTTTCCGCCTCAGTGTGGGCGGGGCGCTTTTTGAATGGCGGCCCGGCAACGGCATCGATCTGGGGCGAATTGGACAACGTTCAGTTTCAAGAGGGGGCTGTGGCCACGGCCTATGCCCCGTCTACTGAACAGTCTGCTGCAGGCCAGGCGGCAGCTTTGCAGGCCATCACCACTCGCGTGGAACAGAACGAGGCCGGGCTTTCGTCCCAAGGGTCCTCGATCATCAACCTCGAAAACAGCCTGACGACCACCAATCAGAACGTTAGCGCCGCGCAGCAGGCCGCGCAGGCGGCAGCGACGGCTGCCGGCGCAAAGGGGGAGGTGATCTACGGCACGGCCGCACCGGCTGCTGACAAGCGTTTGGCGCAAAACCTGTGGATTGACACCACGGGCAACGCCAACACGCCGAAAAGGTGGAACGGCTCGGCCTGGGTGGCGGTGACCGACAAGGTTGCCACGGACGCCGCTGCAGCGGCTGCCAGCGCGCTGACGCAGGTGGCCACCAAGGCAGAGGCTTCGGCAGTGCAGGCGTTGTCGACGACTGTCGACCAGCACGGCACCACCTTGACCAGTCAGGGCCAATCCATCACCGAGCTGCGCAACACCATTGGTGGTCTCGGTGCGGGCGGCCTTGATTCCGCACCAGGCGCAACTTGGCAGTTCGATTCCAGTGTGGAGGGCTGGACCGCGACGAACGCCACGCTCACCGCCGGTACCGGCAGCATGACGATTACGGCAACGGCAAACGACCCGAACCTGGTCAGCCCGATTGTCAGCATCAATGGCGCGCTCTACAGCCGGATCAAGGTGAAGATCACCCGGCGGGCCGGGGCGTCTACTGACTGGGACAGTTCGCTGTTCTATCAGACGGCTGGCCATGGCTTCTCTGGCAGCTACATCGCCAGAGCGGCGAACCCGAACATTGCGATCGGGGAGAGTGCGATCGTCGAGTGGGACATGGCCAACCTGTTTGCCGGCGGCAATGACTGGATCACCAGCACCATTACTCGCCTGCGGATTGATATCGGCGCGCTGTCTGGCGGTGCGTTCGAGATCGACTGGATCGCGGTCGGCCGATTGGGCCCTGGTGCTTCGGCTGCTGCACTGCAGCAGGTCAGCACGAATGTGACCCAGCAAGGCGAACAGCTGACGGCCCAAGCCAGCCGCCTGGACGGGCTGTATGTCCAGGTGAATCCGGAAATGGAAGGGGACAGCTCCGGTCTGGCTGGCGCCACGGGTAGCCTGGTGGGTGTCTGGACTGAGCAGTCGGCCCGGGTCGAGGACGGCATTGCGATGGGGCGCCAGGTCGAAACGGTCCAAGCGCAGATGGGCCAGACCAATGCCTCTGTACAGCAGGTCAGCGAGGTTATGGCTGACATCAATGGCAGGGTGTCGGCTCAAACCACGCTGAAGGTCGAGACAAACCAGGGCGGCCGCAAGGTCGTCTCGGGTATCGCGATCGGCAGCAATGGAGAGGAGGGCGAGATCCTGCTGATGGCCCAGCGGCTGGCGGTCATCGACAGCCTGAACGGGCAGACGATCCTGCCGTTCGTGGTCGAAGGCGGGCAGATCTTCATCAACCAGGCGGTGATCAATACCGCGTTCATCCAGCAAATTGTGGCCGGTATGACCATTCGATCTGCTGCGCTGAGCGCCCAGGGCCTACCGCTACTGGAGATCAACTTTGCAGCGGGTACGTTCACGCTGAGGGGGCAGGATGCCAACGGTTCGACTCTGCTCAACAACGGAGGCCTGTACGTTTACGACGCCAACGGCATCGAGCGGACAGCAGTGGGGAGGCTTACCTGATGGCTGACCTGTATGGACTCCGGACGCGCGATGCGTCCGGGGTTATCACCTTGGACACCACCATTACCTCGGTGCGGTCGCTGAAAATGATGCAGGTTGCTGGCAACGGAGCGTTCGACCAGTACATCTCCATTCCCGAGATCCAGGCGCAGTCGTTCGTGGTCGTGGATGCACTGTATGACGGAGGAGAAAACACAAGCAGCCCACAAGCATGGTACTCGACGGGGCAGCTGCAACTGCGGCAACCCTACACCCAGACCTGGCAGGTGATGATTCTGTCGCTGGGTGGCGAGCCGTTCGCTGCACCTGGTTCTTATGGCATCCGCGCTTCGAACAACAACATTCGAACGCAGATCGACTCGATCAATCAGGTGCTAACGGTTCGCTACAACGGTAGGTTCAATATTGGCTTTCAAGGACCTGGCAGCAGAAATCAGATCCAATGGGCCGATGTGAACTTTGCCGCCCCGATCACCACGTATGAAAGGCCACTGGTCTTTCTGAATGCCGATGACTACATGATGGTCGGTAACTTTTCGGTGAAAGGTAGCCCGGGGAACTGGACCGGCTTCAGGCTGAAAGCCTGGAACAACCAAAGCGGACATGGGGAGGCTGCCCTGTATCCGATGATGATCAACTGGTTCTGCGCGAGCTACAGGGTGCCGGATGCAGCTCCGGGGCAATACGGGGCCTCGGTTCGGGACGCCGTGGGCAACCGGACCTTTGTCACCACCGCCAACCTGGCGCTGCTGAATGGCCAACCTGCGTCCAACTCCTTTGTTGTGGCGGGCGACCCTTTGACAGGAGGCGCGTGGTATGCGCCCAGCAATCAGATGCCTTGGACCGGCAGTTACCAAGACTATGTTCTAGCCAATGCATTGTTTTCTGTAACCAACATTGGACAAACAACCCAACCATTTCGCGCCAATTTTGGCGGTTTTTTGCCTGGAAACCGATCTGTGTTGCAGATGTATTGCGACAACGGATCGGGGATCAATCCGCTCACAGCCAACGGGCGAACGCTGTTCGCCTCCAGGCCAATGAAGCCGCTTTAAGGAATCACTATGGCCAAACAAACCATCAACCTCGGCACTGCTCCCAGCGGCGCCGGTGGAGACGATCGCCGAAGCGCGTGGCTGAAGGCCATCGCGAACTTCGACGAGCTTTACAGTTTCATCGCTACCGGTTTCAACCGGGCAAATATCCTGGGCGCTGTCGGCCAGGCATCGGGGGTTCCGACTGGCGCGATTATCCAGCGTGGCAGCAACGCTAACGGCGAATACGTTCGATACGCCGACGGCACGCAAATCTGCTGGACCACAACACCAAGCTTGGTCCCTCCAGCGGGTTTGGGTTCATGTCTCTGGACGTTTCCGATCGCGTTTTCAGCGCGGCCTGGATTCGCGGCGCTGACACCAGACATCGGCTCCGGATCTGATCCGCGTCAGTATGCGGCAGTCACACAATATGCGGCCGCCACCAGCGCATCGGTTCGATTTCAGACATACATGGCAAGCGCCGTAGGCTGTGGCGCCTTTGCCATTGGGAGGTGGTTCTAATGCTGATCAAGTTCAATCCGGTGTTCTCCGATCAACTGCTCACGGTCTACAAGCAGGGTGACAGTCTCACCATCGATGGTCTGACGCTGGACTTCTCGGCCTTGGCCGAAGGCGCAACGCTGCCAGCTGAGGCGCTGGGGTGCCCTTGGATCACAGCACCTGTTGAGCGGGTCAATGGACGCCTGGTGCTGACCTTGACGCTGCCGCACGGTCATGACGCGCCGTATGAGGTCCGATTCCCTCAAGATGTCTTTTTTGAAGAGAACGGCAAAGTACCACTGCCAACTCCCGATCCGGAGACCTATGCCCCGGCGCAGGGCTTCGCCGCTATCGACTGGACGCTGGTGGAGACAGCCGAGGACAAGGCAGCGGCTGCCGCCACCCAACTACTCGAATCGGTTACCCAAGAAATTGCTCAACGCCGAATGGCTGCCGACACCGCTATTGCGCCACTGCAGGATGCAGTAGACCTGGAGGAGGCCACTGCAGAGGAGGTCGACAGGCTCAAGAACTGGAAACGGTACCGAATTGCCTTAAGTCGTGTGCCCGAGCAGTCCGGCTACCCTGCCGCGATTGACTGGCCCGCAACACCCAACTGACTTGCCAACCAACTACCCGACCGCCGCCCGGCGGTTTTTTTTGCCTGGAGAAAACCTATGCCTTTCATCGTCATCGACCGTACCAACGCCCTGGGCCCGCTGCGCACCGTGGAGTACGCCACAGAAGCTGAGGCTGATGCAGCTGCACGTGAGCTGCTGAACGCTCAGCCTGGTAACGAAGTCCTCACCGCCCAGCTGATCAAGCGCTACTCCGCTCAGGTCAGCGTGACCGTTCAGGAGGCTGAAGCGCTGCCTGTCGAGGAGCCTGCCCAATGAGCGCTCCCCGCGGTGTACGCAACAACAACCCCGGCAATATCGACTTCAACCCGCGAAATGCCTGGCAGGGCCAGCTGGGGCTGGAGGTGGATGTGGCCAAGCCGCGTTTCGCCCGATTCGACCAGGCCGAGAACGGCATCCGTGCCTTGGGCAAGCTGCTGCTGAACTACCGGGGCAAGGATGGTATGCCCGGGGTTGGCCGCCCAGGCATCGACACCCCGCTGGAGTTCATTAGCCGCTGGGCGCCGTCCAGCGAGAACAATACCCAGGCCTACGCCCAGGCCATCGCCAAGCGCCTGGGTGTTGGCGTGCGTGACTCCATCGACATCTCCAGGCCGCAGGTGCTGCGCGAGGCCGTGGTCGGCATCATCGTCCACGAGAACGGCGGCAACCCGTACAAGGCAGAGGTGATCGACGAAGGCATTCGGCGGGCGCTGGCATGACCAGGCTGGGTGCGGTACCAGCCTGGTGCTGGTGGCTGATCGCTCTAGTGCTGGTCGCTGGCGGGCAGCAGTACCGGGTTGTGCTTGCCGATGGAGAAGCCACAGAGGCACGCAAGGAACTGTCCGACTACCGCCTGGAGGTTTCCGAGCGGGACCGGCGCGCAGCCGCTCAGGCAAGAACCGAAGAACAGCGCCGCCAAACCGTGGCGGACGAGGAGGGTGAGAGTGCACGCAAGAAACTGGAACTGGCCCAAGGCCGCGCCGCTGCTGCTGAGCATGCTGCTGGTGGGCTGCGCGGGGAAATCGCCAGACTGCGGGCCGGCCACCGAGCCACCTGCGACACCATCGCTGCCCAGCAGCGCAAGGCAGGAACCTCTGCCGTCGTGGTGCTCGGGGGATTGCTTGAAGAGTCTGACCGAATGGCGGGAGAGCTCGCGACAGCGCTTGAGCGAAGCCGAATAGCCGGCCTGGCATGCGAGGCGGTGATCGACGGTTTTGGAAAGTTCTCTCCATAGCAAGGAAGCAGGGAGGCAGAAAAGCGCCCTAGCCACCTATTGGAACCCAGAAATTACAGCGGATTGGACCCATGAGCCGAGCCGCGTACGCAATAAAATGCGTCTGTGTTTACGAAAGCGCTTATGGAGTATGTATGACTCGTATGAATTGGTTTGAAAAGTCTCCCGGTGCAGCAAAAGCGCTGACCGGGTTACACCACTATGTAACCACCGGAACGAATCTACCTCCGGAGTTGATACATCTGGTCTTCCTTCGGGTATCACAGATCAATGGTTGCGCGTTCTGCATCGATCTTCACTCTCGCGACTTGATCAAAGGCCGCATGTCAGTTGACAAGGTGCTGCTAGTCGCGGTTTGGCATGAGGCGGAACACTTATTCTCTGATCTAGAGCGCGCTGCATTGAAGTGGGCAGAAGAGGTGACCAATGTGGGAGAAACCCATGTTTCGGACGAGGCCTACGCTGCCGCCTCCGCGGTCTTCAACGAGCGAGACTTGGTAGATTTGACTGCCACGATTGCTGCAATGAACGCTTTCAACAGGATGGGGGTTACGTTCAGACTCAAGCCTGCCGCGAAGGGGTAGCTGTCAACCGCCTAACCCTGCGAAGGAAGTCGCTAAGGTGGAGCTCGGTTTTCCGCCTTATCGGGGTGTGAAGTCAGGGTCAATTGTAGCCGCATCGCCTCGATCCACTGAATAGCGGGCACTGGGGCGAAGCGGCCTATAATGCACTGACTTCCACCAAAGGATTAATCCGTGAAAAGAATGCTGGAGGGGATGGCGCTCGCTGGTGAGCCCTTGCTACTGAAAGCTCTGGAAGCGGTCCGGGCCCATCGTGATGCGGAAACAGGTGGCGCGCCGCCTGAAGAGGTCGAACGTCTACGCCTATTGGCGCATTCGCTATACCAAGCGGTTCTCGATTACCAGTTAATCCAAGCAGGTCGGGCACCGGCTACCATTCAGTTATGGCCTTCTCAGGATGGAGCCCGATGAAGTGTAAGCCGCCGATTCTTTACCCTGACCATCCCATGTACACCGATGCCGTGGACGCCATGACGCGTTATCACGAAGCCCAGGCTTCGGGTGAGCCGGCGGAAGAGGTGGAGCGTCTGCGGCTGATTGCCGCTTCGCAATTCCAGGCGGTCACCGACTACCAGCTCAAAGCGTTAGGCGGCCCTGCTGGCCCGGTTCACTAATCGGCTCGATTAGATCGGCGCCTTGGTTGCGCACATTGCCAACGGCCGTGCTGACTCGGTACCACTCGAAGGCCTCGGCCGGCTCGCCCAGGTTGAGCACCAGTTGCTCTGCATGCTCGCTCGGCATTCCTGCCGCGATCCATTCGTATGCCAGCTCAGGTGACAACACCACAGGCCGGCGGTCGTGAACATCGACCATGCCACCCTGGGCGTCGGCGGTGATGATAACGAACCCGTCATGCTCGCCGTCGGTGAATTGGCCGATCGACGCGCACAGGGCAGGGCGCCCATCCCGGCGCCGGATGTAGTACGGCTGCTTCTTCGGCCCACCCTCATCTACCCATTCGTACCAGCCGTCGATAGGCGTGATGGCCCGGTTTGGCCAGATCGAGCGGAAGAACGGACCGTGTGCCACCTTCTCCACGCGGGCGTTGATCGGCGCAGCCCGGTCGGTCGCCCAGTGCGGCCGCCATCCCCATCTCACCAGGTCCGCGCGAGGGCCTTCCTCATCTACCCGCAGCACTGCCACCGGCGTGGTCGGTGCAACGTTGTACCGGCCAAGAGGCTGGTCACCAACGTTGTTCCGCCAGGCCTCTGGCAGGCTCAGGGTTTCAACGAAGTCGCGAATCCCACGGTACTGGCTCAACCTTCCACACATGCGCGGCCCTCCTGCCTGAGCAAACAAGCATAGTCCGCCGAGCGGTACTGGCGCGCTTGCGTTTCCTGATGCTGAAATGCTGTATCTATATACAGTATTCGGTGCAGCATGTACTTCCTCCTCGTTCGCCGCCGTGTGAATGGCGTGGCCATCCCTTCCGATCAGCTCAGGAAGATCCAACCCCTGCGGGCCGACATCCACATCGGTGACCACCACAGTGAGCCGCTGGGCCGGGTTTCGACCCAGGCGTGGCTGTTCAACCCGTCGCCCGGGCCTGACATCATCCCCCGGCTGCACGACGCCAAGCTCAATGGCATGGCCCAGCTCGGGATCAACATCAACGGAGTTGAGGAAATCGACGGCGCCCTTTACGCCCAGTCGTGGTGGTGCCGGGCGGTGGGCGACTATGGCAACTGAGCTTCCGCAGGCCTGGTTGGCCGAGCTGAACGACCAAGTTGCCTTGGTTGCTGACCCTGATGGTCGTGCGGCAGTGCTCGATGAGATGGCCTATGCCGCACGCCGGCGGCGAGAGGTCAATGACGGCGACCTGGTCGACATGCTGGAGATCGTCGAGTCGGCCAGGCTGTGGGCGCTCCAAGGGACCGAGTGATTAGCCCGCCAATCAATCCTTTAGTGGCAGCACCATGTCGGCCCAGGCCTGCATCATGTCGCGGCGCTGCTCTATATATGTGGCGTGGTTGTACACATCACGGATGGCGCTGCTGTCAGCATGGGCCAGCTGCCGCTCAATCCAGTCCTTGTTGTAGCCGCGGCTGTTCATCTCCGTAGAAAACAAGTGTCGGAACCCGTGTGGCGACTGCCGGCCGGTATAGCCGCAACGATCCAGCAGGTTTACCGCGTAGTTGATGCCGATCGGTCGTACCGCATCGGACCGGTTCGGGAACACATACTTCATACCGCCTGAGATCGGCAGCATGGAGCGCAGTATCTCCACAGCCTGGCGAGACAGCGGTACCACATGGTCGCGGCGCATCTTCATTTTGGCAGCTGGTATCGCCCAGGTCGCTGTGTCGAGGTCGATCTCCGCCCATTCGGCCTTGCGCACCTCAGCCGGCCGGCAGGCGGTGAGGATCAGCAGTTTGGTGGCGCACTGCAGTTGCAGGCCTGACTGGCTTTCCTCGATGGCCTTGATGATGGCCGGCATCTCCGAAAAGGCGAGGAACGGCCGATTTTTGTGCGGCGCCATTTTCTCAGTGACAGTGTGCATTTCCGCCGTGGGGTTGTTCTCGATCATGCCGGTGGCGATCGCATACCGAAAGACCTGACCCATCCATTGCCTGGTCTTGACGGCAGTTGTCACCGACCCGCGACGCTCAATGCGGCGAATCAGCGTGATCACATCGGACCGCTTGATCGAATCGATCTGGCGCAGGCCGAACGCCGGCAGTACATCCAGCTCCATCGCGTTAGAAATCACCTTGACCGTCGACTCGGTCAGGCTTCCCTTCCTGAATTCCAGCCACTCGTCGTAGACGCGGCGGAATGTCCTCTCCTGGGCGCCAAGGCGCTCTGTCTTCTTCATTCTCCTTGATTCGCGTGGGTCTACTCCCTGCGCAACCTCTTCGCGCGCCTCGTCCCTTCGCGCACGTGCCTCCTTCAAGCCGATCTCGGGGTAAGTTCCGAGCGAAATCCTGGCCTGTTTGCCGAGCCAGGTGAACCTGAAATGCCAACTCTTTACGCCGGTGTCGGCGACGTACAGCGTGAGCCCGAGCGAGTCCGCAAGGGTGTAGCCCTTTTCCCGGGGTTTGGCCTGCCTGGCCGCGGTGTCCGTGAGCGCCACTAGTACATTGCCTCTCGCTGTGTGTTGGATGTACTGGATGATGTACTACGTTTTTGGGATTGGGAAGGTACAGCGTGGTACGAGGCGATACGCCAATGACGCCGAATTCAGGGCGTCATGGCTGTCTGTGGTATCGCTCGGTTTTCGGCGGGAATCCACAGTGGAATTCTTGAAGATTTCCACGCTGTCATAACTCTATGTGAATCAAGAATGCGCGCAGTCTACCAGCATGGCCGCTACAAGGCTTGCAGGCGTTCATGCAACCGCCCGGTGGCAATCAGCTCCAGCAGCTCGTCGCCCAGCCGCTGGCTCTCGGCAATGGCCTTGTACCAGTAGCGCTTGCGGCCAGGCGCATCGCCCATGAAACGCTTGAAGTCGTTGCGGTCGGGCAGCTTGCCGTAGGGCAGAGCCGCCAGGTACTGCGGCGAGGGTGTCATCAGCAGCACGTTCTGCAGGCGGGTGGCATCGCCCTTGCGCCAGGGCAGGGCCTTGTCGAACCAGCCGGGTACGACCTTGTCGGTGAAGTGCGGGTACAGCACCAGGTCGTCGCCGCGGTAGGGCAGGTCGAGGTGGTAGTCGAGCAGGCCGCCGTCGCGGTAGGTGCCTGCACCTGCGCCTGGGATGTCTTTCACACCTTCCATGACCATGGGGATGGACCCTGAGGCGAGCAAGGCATGGCGCAGGTTGGCCAGGTCCAGCGGCAGGCAGCGCGAGGGGAAGTCGGTCAGTGCGTCGAGCGGCGGCGTGGCGCGGCCGTCGTGCAGGATGATGCGCTCGAAGTGCCGGGCCAGGCGCGAACGGCCGAGCAGGTTGCTGGCGATCACCGAACCCAGGCCGAGGCCCAGGCGGCCGCGATGGTCGTGGGCGAGCTGGCCATTGCTCTTCACTACCAGGATGTTCAGGCGATAGTGCGGGTTGGCCAGCAGTTGGCCGTCGCGGCCTTGCAGCAGGTTGTCGAGCATGTGTTGGCAGCTGCGGCTGATTTCGGCCGGGGTGACGCCCTTGGCGAAATCCTGCTCGGTGTACAGTTCGCCCAGGCGACGGATGCCTGCGACCGGGTCGTCGAGGCAGGCACTGGCGAAGCGCCAGGCGCCGATCGAGGCGCCGATCAGCGCACGTTGGCGTGGTGCCGACGGCAGCCACTCACCGAACAGCGCCAGGTCCAGACCCTGGATGCCCAGCGGCTTCGGCCCGCCAGCCGCACCCGGCAGCACACCGACATCGGCCGCCTGCAGGCCGCGCTCGCGGACCTGCCGCAGGGCACGTTGGCCGGCCTTGAAGGTGAGGGCGGGGTATTTGATGTGAATGGCGCTCATGGCGGATCTCTTGGGCTGCAGGCGAGTCATTGTAAAGGGTTCAAGGCATGCACAGGGCCTGTAGGAGCAGCCTTGTGCTGCGAAGAGGCCATTGTTGGCGAAGAAAATCTGTTGCCCTAGTGGCCCATTCGCAGCACAAGGCTGCTCCTACAGGTATTTGCCCCATGCCGCGGCCTGTGATGAACCGGTGAGAGCTGCGCTATCATGGCGCCAGTTGTTTTCAGGTTGAATTAAGGACCGGTGGTTAATCTTAACCCCGTAGACAACTTGCACAGTTCTCAGGAGAGAAGAACGATGAAACACCTGACTGCCCTGTTCACCGTAGCCGCCCTTGCCCTGGGCGCCCATTCCGCCATCGCCAAGGATGTGCAGCCCGACGAAGTGGTCAAGCTGGTCAATGCCAAGACCGTCAAGTCGCTGGACGAACTCAAGGCCGCCGCCGTGGCCAAGCACCCAGGTGCCACCGTCACCGACTCCGAGCTTGAAGACGAGTACGGCCGCTACATTTACAAGGTCGAGTTGCGCGACACGCAGAACGTCGAATGGGACGTGGCGCTGGACGCCAAGACCGGTGAAGTGCTGAAGGACGAGCGGGACAACTGATGACCCACCTACTGCGGCCGGCGCGCTACCTCGCGCTGGCCCTGCTGGCCGTGTGTTCCCTGGCCGTTGCCCGCGACCTGGACCAGGACGAAGCCCTGGAGCTGCGCCAGAAGGGCATCATCCTGCCGCTCGAGCATCTGCTGGAAACCGCCCTGGGGCGTCACCCCGGGGCGCGCCTGCTGGAGGCCGAGCTGGAAGAAGACGACAATCGCTACGAATACGAAGTCGAGTTGCTGACGGCTGAAGGCGTGGTGCGCGAGATCAAGCTCGACGCCAGCAGCGGTGCCCTGCTCAAAGACGAGGAAGACGACTGAATGCGCCTGTTGCTTGTCGAGGACAATGTACCGCTGGCCGATGAACTGACGGCCGGCCTGCAGCGCCAGGGCTACGCCGTGGACTGGCTGGCCGATGGCCGCGACGCGGTGTACCAGGGCCAGAGCGAACCCTACGATTTGATCATCCTGGACCTTGGCCTGCCGGGCCTGCCGGGCCTGGAAGTGCTGGCCCAGTGGCGTGCCGCCGGCCTGGCCACGCCGGTGTTGATCCTTACTGCCCGAGGCTCGTGGGCCGAGCGTATCGAAGGGCTGAAGGCCGGGGCCGATGACTACCTGAGCAAACCCTTCCACCCCGAAGAACTGCAGCTACGCATCCAGGCGCTGTTGCGCCGTGCCCGTGGCCTGGCCAACCAGCCGACGCTGGAAGCGGCCGGCCTGCACCTGGACGAAAGCCGGCAGTGCGTGAACCGTGACGGCGTGGATATCCAGCTGACCGCCGCCGAGTTCCGCCTGCTGCGCTACTTCATGCTGCATCCGCAGCAGATCCTGTCCAAGAGCCACCTGGCCGAGCACCTCTACGACGGTGAAACCGAGCGCGACTCCAACGTGCTGGAAGTGCACGTCAACCACTTGCGACGCAAGCTGGGCCGCAGCGTCATCGAGACCCGCCGCGGGCAGGGCTACATCTACGCCGGGAGCGCCGCGTGAAGTCGATCCAGGCGCGCCTGAGCCTGGGCTTGGTGGCGGTGCTGGTGGTGGTCGGCCTGGTGCTGGCGCAGCTGACCCTGTGGCTGTTCGAAGTCGGCCTGCAGCGCTACCTGGAGAACGGCCTGCGCAAGGAAAGCGAAAACCTGCTGGTGGCCCTGGTGCGCGGGCCTTCGGGCCTGCAGCTGGATGAGCGGCGTATCTCGGCTGCCTACCAGCGGCCGTTTTCCGGCTATTACTTCCGCATCGATTTCGATAAAGGCACCTGGCGCTCCCGTTCGCTGTGGGATCTGGACATGCCCAAGCCCGCCGCGCCGGGCCTTTCCGACAGCCACGAACTCGGCCCGGAAGGCCAGCAACTGCTTGCCCTGCGTGCCGACTACCGGCGCCTGGGCCAGGACATCTCGATCAGCGTGGCACAGGATTATTCACCGGTACGCGAAGGTTTCCGGCGCCTGCAGCAGATCGGCCTGGGCATGGGCCTGGTGGCGCTGATCCTGGTGCTGGTGTTGCAGCGCATCACCGTGACCCGCTCGCTGCGGCCACTGGAGCGGGCCCGCCAGCAGATCGCCCAGTTGCAGCAAGGCCAGCGCTCGCAGCTGGATGCCGAGGTGCCCAGCGAACTGGCGCCGCTGGTGGGGCAGATCAACCACCTGCTGAGCCATACCGAAGACAGCCTGCGCCGCTCGCGCAATGCCCTGGGCAACCTGGGCCATGCACTGAAGACGCCACTGGCGGTGCTGCTGAGCCTGGCCTCCAGCGAGCGCCTGAAGGACCTGCCGGATGTTCGCGCGCAGATGCGTGAGCAGCTGGAGCAGATTCAGCAGCGCCTGGCGCGTGAGCTGAACCGTGCGCGCCTGGCCGGGGATGCGCTGCCTGGCGCGCAGTTCGACTGCGACGTCGAGCTGCCGGGGTTGCTGGGGACGCTGGGCATGATCCATGGCGAGGGCCTGCAGCTGGCCAGGGATGTGCCGCCCGGGCTGCTGCTGCCTTGGGACCGCGAGGACTTCCTGGAGCTGCTCGGCAACCTGCTGGACAACGCCTGCAAGTGGGCCGACAGCGAGGTGCGGCTGGGTATCGCACCGAGTGCCGAGGGCTATCAGGTGTGGGTCGATGATGATGGCCCCGGTATTCCCGAGGGCCAGCGGCAGCAGGTACTGGAGCGCGGTTCGCGGCTGGACGAGCAGGTAGACGGGCACGGGCTGGGGTTGGGCATCGTGCGCGATATCGTCGAGGCCTGGGGCGGGCGCCTGGCGCTGCTGGATAGCCCGTTGGGCGGGCTGCGGGTGAGCATCGACTTGCCGCGCAAGGCTCGGTAATGCCGGGGCCCTGTGGGAGCGGGTTTACCCGCGAACACCGGCGAAGCCGGTGCCATGCACCGTGTCGCATTCTTCGCGGGTGAACCCGCTCCCACAAGTTGCGCGGCGCGCTTGAGGAATTTGCTGGCCATATCACCACTGCAAAAAAATTGCAGTACAGCCGCATTTTTTTGAATTAGCCCAATCTCACCCCACCCGGCAAAATTCCCCCACGAAACCCTGCGGTTTCCATCTCTCCACGGACGGAGCCCCTTGTGCTATTGCAACCGCAATACGAGGCCCAGGCCACCTCGGCTGGGCTTTCTTTTTAACCAGAAAAACTACAGATTCCGATTACCTACATGTCTGCCTCGCGTTTCGAAAGTCGTCTGCAGCGGCTGTTGCCAGCGCCCCTGAATATTCCCCCCCAAGAATGGTTGCGTGCCGGTATCGGCGCGTTGCTCGGCCTGTTGCTCGCCGGCTGGCTGACCAGCATGGCCTATGGCCCCAGCATTGCCTTACACCTGCTCGGCCCGCTGGCGGCTTCGGCCGTGCTGGTGTTCGCCGTGCACTCGGGCCCGTTGGCCCAGCCCTGGCCGGTGTTGGGCAGCTACGCCCTGGCCGGCGCGGTCGGCCTGGCCATGCGCCAGGGCTTCGGCCCGGAGCTGTGGGTGGCCGCTGCCGCCCTGGGTATCTCGATCCTGGTGATGTGCCTGCTGCGCTGCCTGCACCCGCCAGGTGGTGGGGTGGCGGTGAGCGCGGTGCTGGCCGACCCGGGGCTGACCGCCATGGGCGACCACCTGCTGGAGCCGGTGCTGCTCAACGCGTTGATCCTGGTAGCGGTGGCGATCCTCTACAACCGCCTTACCGGCGTGCGCTACCCGAAAGGCGCGGTGCCGCGCAAGGACCTGCACCACACCCATGACCCGCTGCCCAGCGAGCGGGTCGGCATCCGTGGAGAGGATCTGGACCAGGCCCTGGAAGAACTGGGCGAGTTCGTCGACGTCACCCGTGACGAACTGGAACGCATCATCCTGGCCACCGAGCAACACGCCCTGCAGCGCAGCCTTGGCGGTATCACCGCGGCCTCGGTGATGTCCCGCGACGTGCAGTTCGCCACGCCCGACACCACTCTGGAGCAGGCCTGGAAAATGCTGGCCAGCCACCACCTGAAAACCCTGCCGGTGCTGCAGCAGGGCAAGCTGGTGGGAATCGTCAGCCTCAGCGACCTGGTCGGCCCGGCCATGCAGCGTGGCCGCTTCAGTTGGCGCGGGTTGTTCGGCCGCAAGGCGGTGCGCATGGAGCAGGTGATGAGCCGCCGGGTAATCAGCGTCAGCAGCCAGCACCCGCTGGAGCGCTTGCTGCCATTGCTGTGCGAACAGGGCCTGCATTGCCTGCCGGTGCTCGATGCCGACCAGTTGGTGGGGGTGATCACCCAGACCGACCTGATCGCCGGCCTCAAGCGCCAGCTGCTCAGCAAGGCCGAGGCTTCAGATAACCGGGTCCCAGCGTTGTGACCAGTCGCTGGCGCCGGCGGCTACCAGCCGGCGCAGGATGGCGAAGGCCTGTTGCAGGGCTTCGCTGTCGCGCTTGCGCGGGTACACCAGGAAGGTCGGGTAGGTGAATTCCGGCGCCTGCGGTACCCGCTCGAACACCCCGCTGTCCAGGTAGGCCTGCACCACCCGCGTGCGGAAGTAGCCACTGCCGCCCTGGTCGAGTATGAACTGCAAGGCCAGCGGGCCCAGGTTGAAGCTCAGCGCCGGGCGCGCGCAGTCGGGCAGGGCGGCATCGTGCTGGCGACGGAAGGCTTCGCCCCAGTCGATATAGATGTACGGGTCCGGTTGGGCGACCCGGCGCACACGGATCAGCTTTTCCTCCATCAGCTGCTCCACCTGCAGGCCCGGGCCGTAGGTCGGCTGGTAGACCAGCGCGGCATCCAGCAGGCCCATCTCGACCTTGCGCAGCAGCGATTCGCCGTCGCTCACCTCGCTGCGGATGGCATGGCTGGGCAGCTCGCGGTGCAGGGCACTGACCCAGTCGAGCAGCATCGGGTTGCCCAGGCTCACCTCTCCGCCCACGTGCAGCACTTGCTGGCAGCCTTCGGGCAGCGGCAGGTCGCGGCGCGCCGCTTCCCAGGTTTGCACCATCTGGTTGGCATAACTGACGAATGCCTCGCCGTCGCTGGTCAGGCTGGCGCCGTTGCGGCTGCGCACGAACAGCTGGCAGCCCAGTTGCTGCTCCAGGCGCTGCACCCGCGCGGTGATCGCCGTCTGTGACACGAACAGGCGTTCGGCGGCGGCGACCAGGCTGCCGCAACGCACGATTTCCAGAAAGGTACGGGCCTGATCGATGTCCATGAGCTGCTCGGTGGCTGAAGGGTGGCCTATTCTAGAGGCTTTGCACCGTTATGGGGCGTTTTTGCGTTGTCTGCAAATTTGCAGGTCGGTTGTGACTTTAGTCCCATGGCGGCGCGGGTGTAGCGGTCCATACTCAAGTTTCGCCCTTCAATAACAACAAGTACCGGGTTTCTTTCGATATGAGCTACCAGCACAGCTACGCCCATTCCATTTCCGACCCTGCCGCTTTCTGGGCGGAACAGGCCGCGCACCTGGCCTGGCACCGCAAGCCTGCCCTCACGCTGCAAGACAATGCCGACGGTACCCACCGCTGGTTTGCCGATGGCCGCCTGAACAGCTGCTACCTGGCCCTCGATCACCAGATCGAGCAGGGCCGTGGCGAGCAGCTGGCGCTGATCTACGACTCGCCGGTGACCGGCGTGCAGCAGGCCTACACCTACCACCAATTGTGCGACGAGGTGGCGAGCCTGGCCGGGTTGTTGCGCCAGCTGGGGGTGAACAAGGGCGATGGCGTGATCATCTACATGCCCATGGTGCCGCAGGCGGCCATGGCCATGCTGGCCTGCGCGCGGATTGGCGCAGTGCACTCGGTGGTGTTCGGTGGCTTTGCCGCCAACGAGCTGGCCTTGCGCATCGACGATGCCCAGCCGGCGCTGCTGCTGACGGCCTCCTGCGGGCTGGAGTTCGACCGGGTAATCGAATACAAGCCGCTGGTCGATCGCGCCCTGCAACTGGCCCGTCACCAGCCGCGCAACGTGCTGGTGCTGCAGCGCCCGCAGGCGCGTGCCCAGCTGCAGCCGGGCCGCGACCTGGACTGGCAGGCGGCATTGGCCAAAGCCGAGCCGGTGGCACCGGTGGAGCTGGATGCCGGCGACCCGCTTTACATCATGTATACCTCTGGCACCACCGGCAAACCCAAGGGCATCGTGCGGGAAAACGGCGGCAATGCCGTGGCGCTGTGCTACGCCATGCGCCATATCTACGGCATGCAGGCCGGCGATGTGTGGTGGGGCATATCCGACGTGGGCTGGGTGGTCGGCCATTCGCTGATCGTCTATGGGCCGCTGATGAGCGGCTGCACCACGGTGTTCTACGAAGGCAAGCCAATCCGTACCCCGGACGCCTCGGCCTACTGGCGGGTGGTGGAGCAATACAAGGTCAATGCATTGTTCTGCGCGCCCACGGCCATGCGCGCCATCCGCAAGGAAGACCCCGAGGGGGAGCTGATCAGCAGGCACGACCTGAGCTCGCTGCGCCAGTTGTTCCTGGCTGGCGAGAAACTGGATTCCAGCACCCACGAATGGCTGGAGCGGGTCAGTGGCAAGCCGGTGCACGACCATTGGTGGCAGACCGAGACCGGCTGGCCGGTCACCGCGCCCTGCGTAGGGCTGGAAGGCAGCGCGGCGAAGCCGGGGTCGAGCAACCGGGCGGTGCCGGGCTATCACGTGCGCGTGCTGGATGACGAGGGCCACCTGCTGGGGCCCAACCACCAGGGCTCGATCGTCATCGCCCTGCCATTGCCGCCCGGGTGCAGCCAGACGCTGTGGGGCGACCATGAGCGTTACCTGCAGGCCTACCTGCGGACCTACCCGGGGTATTACCACACCGGCGATGGTGGCTACCTGGACGATGACGGCTTCGTCTACATCATGGGGCGCACCGATGACGTGATCAACGTGTCCGGGCACCGGCTGTCCACCGGCGAGATGGAAGACCTGGTGGCACGCCACCCGGCAGTGGCCGAGTGTGCGGTGATTGGCGTGCATGACGAGATCAAGGGGCAGGTGCCGTTGGCCCTGGTGGTGCTCAAGGACGGCGAGGGCATTGCCGAGGCGCAGTTGCTGGTGGACCTGGTGGGCAGCGTGCGCGAGGAGATTGGCGCGTTGGCGTGTTTCAACCGGGTGCGGTTGGTGAAGCGGCTGCCCAAGACCCGCTCCGGGAAGATTCTGCGGGCGGTGCTGCGCAAGATTGCCGACGGGCAGGACTATGTGCCGCCTTCGACCCTGGATGACCCGGCGGTGCTGGGGGAGATCGAGGCGGTGCTGGCGGATTTGCCCAGGGCGGGTTGATGTTTGGACTTTGCTGGCCTCTTCGCGGGCATGCCCGCTCCCACAGGTATTGCACAGTTCTCAAGGCCTGTGACATCCCTGTGGGAGCGGGCGTGCCCGCGAAGAGGCCGGCCCAGGCAATGCAGTTCTAGGGCCCTACCTGATGCAGCTGCCCCAACCGGCTGCGCGTACGCATCAGGTCGGCAAGCGGCCCGCCCAGGCTTTCTTCCAGCGGCCGTTTGCCGATCACCAGCACCTGCCGGTCCTGGTCATACAGCACATCCACCAGGTTGACGAAGCGCTGCTGCGCTGCCAGTGAACATTCAGACAGATCATCCAGCCCATCGATGATCCACTCATCGTACTGCCCGGCCAGCACCAGGTAGTCGATCACTGCCGTGGCCTTTTCGCACAGGTCGTCAAAGCCAAGCACCACCCGCCGGCCATCGACGGCCAGCGCGCGCAGGGGGCGCTTGTTCACTTCCAGCATCACCGGCTGCGGCTCGGGCACCTTCAGCGCCTGGCGCTGCGCTGCATTGCCCGGCCAGACATAGTGGCCCCGGGTAAAGCGCTGATGTTCGCGGTTGGCCGGCAGGCTGCGGAAATCGGTATCGCCCCCCACTTCCAGCACTTCCATCGCGCTGTTGATCAGGCGGATCACCGGCAGGAAACGTTCGTGGTACAGCGGGTTGGGCAGCAGCCCTTCGGGTGCATAGTTGGACGTCACCAGCAGGAACACGCCGCGGCTGAACAACGCATTGAACAGCCGGGTGAGCAGCATGGCATCGCCAATGTCGTGCACATGGAATTCGTCGAAGCACAGCACCTGGCAATCGCCTACCAGCTCGTCGAGGGTCGCGCCCAATGCATCGTCCAGCGCCCGGTGGCGGTGCATGCCCTGGTGCAGGCGGGCGAAGAAGTCATGGAAGTGCAGGCGCAGCTTGGCCTGCACCGGCACCGCCTGGAAAAAACCATCGAGCAGCCAGCTCTTGCCCCGGCCTACCGAACCGTACAGGTACAGGCTGCGCGGCTGGCCTTGTTCGAGCTGCGCCAGTTGTTCGGCCATGCAGTGGATCACCCGGCGTTGGCCGTCGCTGAGCTGGTAACCGCGGCTGTGCGCCTTGTCCTCGAACCAGCCGAGCAGTTCGCTCTGGTTGGCGGCGGCGCCGCGCAGGCGTTGGCCAAGCTGGCGTAGCGGGGTAGGGATCCAGGCAGGCAAAAGCAAAGCTCCTTGGGCGATGGCGGGGCAGCGTGCAGCTTGCCCGAGGGCGGCCATTTTGACCAATACAGAAAGTGCGCGGCAATCATCGCCTGATGAGATAGGTTTGCCATGGCAGGCGTACAGTAGAGGCTGGAGCCGATGCGAGGAGGGGCGAGCATGCACGCCGACCATGATCTGCAGCGTTTCGTCGAGGCGCAGAACCCTGTGTATGACCAGGTGATGCAGGAGCTGCAGGCCGGGCGCAAGCGCAGCCACTGGATGTGGTACGTGTTCCCGCAGCTCGATGGCCTGGGCCACAGCGCCATGGCCGAACGCTATGCGCTGGCCGGTATCGACGAGGCCCGTGCCTACCTGGCTCATCCGCTGCTTGGCCCACGCCTGGAGGCCTGCGTGACTGCACTGTTGCAGCACAGCGACAAGAGCGCCCGTGAAATGCTCGGCAGCCCCGACCACCTCAAGCTGCGCTCGTGCCTGACCCTGTTCACCCGGGCGGCGCCCGACAACCCGCTGTTCCAGCTGGCGCTGGTGCAATTTTACGGCGGTGATCAGGACGCCCTGACCCTGGCCATGTTGCAGGGTTAGCTCAGGCCTTGTGCTCCAGTTGGCGCTCGATCATGTACTTCACTGCCAGCCGACGTTCTTTCAGGCGGCGCAGGTCTTCATCCTCGAAGTTGCCCGCCGAGATCGACTCGGCGGCCAGCACCTGGTTGTCGATGTCCATGTACTCGTCCAGCAGCCGGTCCAGTGCCTTGTCCTGCTGACGGCGTTGCTGGACGATTTCGCGCGGGTAGTGCAAGTCCTGGTAAAGGTCGTGGGAGACAGGCATGGGGTCCTCCTTGGTCAATGCAGATGGCTCATCTGATTGGAAGGGAGGAAAGCGATTGTGTTGAAGCCAAGCGGGCGGAAAACGACGGATGGTCGCCGCGCCAACCCCGAAAATGACTAACTCGCTGTTTTTTGGTAATTTTTTTTCATCAGGGGGTTCACAGACCGAAAGTTTGTTGTTAAAGTGCCGCGCATTCCAAGACAACAACCCAGTTGTCACTCAGTTGGAATTGTCAGAGCAGCAAACGCTGCATCCGATACAGGGGCGTCGCCAAGCGGTAAGGCAGCAGGTTTTGATCCTGCCATGCGTTGGTTCGAATCCAGCCGCCCCTGCCATTTTCTTGCTTCAAACGTATCTCGGTCCGGTGCTTGGAAAGACAAGCGCTGGGCTTTGTCGTTTCCGCAGGTTTTGTCGCGGGTTGTTCGGTCACCTGGCAGTTCCAAGCATCTCGTTCAGCAAGCGGGCCAGTTCATCGGCCTGTACCGGCTTCTGGATCACCAGGCTGCCCGGCAACTCCAGCCCCTGCAATTCTGCATAACCGGTAAGCAGTACCACCGGCAGTTGCGGGTACCGCTCGCGTGCCGCCAGTGCCAGTTGCGCACCGTTGAACTCGGGCATGGCGAAATCGCTCAGTAGCAGGTCGATCTGCTCATCCAGCAAGGCCAAGGCCTGTTCGCCACTGTGCGCCTGGCGCACCTGGTAGCCGTACTGGCGCAACACATCACCGAGCATGTCGCGTACCAGATGGTCGTCATCCACCAGCAGCACGGTGCGATTGCGGCCGCTTTCGCTTATCGAGTGGCTGAACAGCGACGGCACCGGTTCGTTGACGGCTTCACCCTTGACTGCCGGCAGATACACGGCCACCTGCGTACCACGCCCAGGTGTGGTGTCGATGCGCACGCCACCCCCGGACTGTTTGGCGAAGCCGAATACCTGGGCCAGGCCCAGGCCAGAGCCCTTGCCGATATCCTTGGTGGTGAAGAACGGCTCGAACACCTTGGCCAGCACCTCTTCACTCATGCCGCAGCCGGTATCGCGGATGCTCAGCATCACGTACTCGCCAGGGTCCGGGTCTTCCGGGCGCTGCGGGCGGGCGTCGATCCGGGTGTTGCGGGTCGACAGCGTCAGTTGGCCGCCGTCGGGCATGGCATCGCGGGCATTGATCGCCAGGTTGAGAATGATCATTTCGGTCTGGGTCGGGTCGGTCAGCGCCTGCCACAGGGTTGGTTCCAGGTCCAGGCGCACCGAGACATTGCCGCCCAAGGTGCGGCGCAGCAACTCTTCCAGGCCGGCCAGGGTGCGGTTGAGGTTCAGCGCCACCGGTTCCAGGCGCTGGCGGCGGGAGAAAGCCAGCAACTGCGAGGTCAGCTTGGCACCGCGCTCGCCGGCTTCGCGGATGTGCGTGAGCCGCGCACGGGCTTTTTCAACGTCGGCTTTGGCCAGGTCGCGCTCGAGGAAGCTGGCACCGGTGAGGATTACCGTCAGCAGGTTGTTGAAGTCGTGAGCCACACCGGCGGTCAGCTGGCCGACCGCTTCAAGCCGCTGCATCTGCTGCAGCGCGGCCTCGATACGTTCGCGTTCGGCGATCTGCTCGCGCAGGCGGGCGTTGGCTTCGGCCAGGCCCAGGGCGGCTTCGCGCTCGCTGGTGATGTCGCGCGCCACCACGTACAGCAGGGTGTCTTCCGGCACCACCACCCACGACAACCAGCGTTGCTGGCCACCGGCATCCAGGATACGCCCGACAAAACGGGCGCTGGTGCGGCCATGGGCGAGGGCGGCCAGTTCGGTGAGCAGCAGCTCCTGGTCGGGCTCGGGCAACAGGTGCAGCAAGGACGACTGGCTCAGGCGTTCGCGGGACAAGCCCAGGCTGGCTTCCCAGGCGGGGTTCAGCGCGACTGGGGTCAGGTCCTTGTTGAGCACGGCCAGCAAGTCCTGCGACAGCTCCCAGGCACGGTCGCGTTCGCGGGTGCGGCGCTCGACCCTTTCACCCAGCATCTCGTTGAGCTGGCGCAGTGCCTGGTTGGCCAGGCGCTGGGCATGGATGTCCTGCAGCACCCCGGAAAAACGCATGCACTTTCCGTCGACGAACTGGCTCTGGCCACTGCTGAGCAGCCAGCGCGGTTCCAGGCCAGCGGGTTGGGCGATGCGGAATTCGACCCGATACAGGCCGCCACTTTCCGGGCACATGGCGTGCTCCACCGCCTCGCGCACCTGCGGCAGGTCGTCGGGGTAGATGCCGGCGTAAAACACTTCGAGGCTCATTTCGGTATCGGCGGGCAGGCCGAACAGGGTCTTGCAGCGGTCATCCCACAACAACAGGCCTTCTTGCGGGCGCATGTCCCAGGTGCCCATGCCGGCAGCGTCGATGGCAATGCGTGCACGTGCCTCGACGTCGGCCAGGGCTTCTTCGGCGCGGCGCCGGCGCTGGCGCTCCTGCACTTCGGTCAGGGCCCGGCGTACGGCCTTGGGCAGCAGCGGCAGGTTCTTCTTGAGTACATAGTCGGTGGCGCCCAGGCGGATCATTTCCACCGCATGTTCTTCGCCATAGATGCCAGACAGGAAGATGAACGGAATGTCCGGTGCCAGGCGCTGGGCGATGGCCAGCACTTCGGTGCCGGACGAGCCCGGCAGCACGCAGTCGCACAGGATCAGGTCGTAGCGGGCCTCGCTCAGGGCTTGCTCGACACCGGCATGGTCGAACACCAGTTGCGCCTGCACCTGCAGCCCGCTGCGCTCCAGGCGCATCAGGGTCAGTTCGGCGTCCATCGAGTTGTCTTCGACTATCAGCAGTTTCAGCGGCGTTGGCTGCATCGTCGCGGGCACCTCAGATGCTGCCACGCCGGTTCAGGCGCAGCGAGCCGGGTGGCGGTTCGTTGAGTACCGCCCAGAACACCCCCAGGTCGGAAATGGCGGCGACGAATTCCTTGAACTCCACCGGCTTGACCACGTACGCGTTCACCCCCAGCTCGTAGGCGCGCAGCAGGTCGGGCTCCTCGCGCGAGGACGTCAGCATCACCGTCGGGATGCTGCGCAGTTCGGCGGTGGCGCGTACTTCCTTCAGCACCTCCAGGCCGTCGACCTTTGGCAGTTTCAGGTCCAGCAGTAACACGGCGGGGTTGCCATCGTCACGTTGGGCATAGGCATTGCGCCGTAGCAGGTAGTCGAGTGCTTCGGCACCGTCACGCAGCACGATGACCTCGTTGGCCAACTGGCTGCGCTCCAGCGCCAGGAGCGTCAGCTCCAGGTCCCGTGGGTTGTCTTCGACCAGCAGGATGGGTTTGAGCATGATGGTAGCGGTGCCTCAGGTAGTCGCGGGGTAGCGCGGGAGGGTGAAGTGGAAGGTTGCACCCTGGCCAACCTTGCCATGGGCCCAGACCCGGCCGTCGTGGCGTTCGATGATGCGACGCACGCTGGCCAGGCCGATCCCGGTGCCTTCGAAGTCTTCCATGCGGTGCAGGCGCTGGAACACGCCGAACAGTTTGTTGGCGTAGGCCATGTCGAAGCCCACGCCGTTGTCGCGAATGCAGATCTCGGTTTCGCCCGGGTGTTGCACGGCACTGATGCCGATGCGCGCCGGGGTGCGCCCACGTGTGTATTTGATGGCGTTGGCCAGCAGGTTGTGCAAGGCCATGTTGATGAACGCCGGGTCACCGACCACCTTGGGCAACTGGGCAATGTCCCAGACAATTTCGCGGTTTTGGTAGTCGGGCGCCAGTTCGCTGCGAATGGCCTCGACCAGGGCGTTGAGGTCGACCTCGGACAGGCGCAGGGCAGAGCGGCCCATTTGCGAGAAGTTGAGCAGGTTGTCGACCAGGCTTCCGGCAAAATGCGCGGCTTCCTCGATGTGTTGCAGAAAGCGCCTGCCGCGCTCGCTGAGGCCCTGGCCCTCGATTTCGCCGAGCAGTTCGGAGTAGCCGGCAATATGGCGCAGGGGCGCGCGCAGGTCATGGGACACGCTGTAGGAAAACGCTTCGAGCTCCTTGTTCGATCGGCGCAGCTCCCCAGCCAGCTGCGCCAGTTCCTCGGCCTTGCGCAGGACAATGCCGAGCACTGCCGTGCGCAGCTCCTGCACGCCTTCGATGACCAGTGGGTGCCAGGGTTCGCAGTAGCCGCGCAGTTTTTCCTGCCAGCTTTCGAAACTGTGCCGCGGGTCGAGGTTGCCCTGCGGCCCGACCTGTTTGTTCGGCTGCCCGGCCCAGTTCACCGTGCGCACCTGCTCGGGGCGGAACCACAGCAGGTAGTGCGAGTGGATCTGCGAAATGGCCACTGCCAGCACACCGCCTGCATGGGCCGCGAGCTCGGGCAGTTCATCGATGTCGCGGCGCAGGTTGTCGCTGTGGAACACGCTCTCTTCGCCACGCTGGGAGAGCCAGTGCACCAGGGCGTTTACCTGCGCGGCCGGAGGGGTCTTGCCGATCAGGTCGCAACGTTCGGCGGATATGACCGCGGCACCTTGGGCGCCGGCGAAGGTCAGCAGTACTTCCGGCAAGTCGCGCAGGCCGTCGCCGACACTGTCATGGTCGGCCATGGACGAGATCATGCGCACGATGTGTTGGCGCAGCTCCAGCAACTGGCGAGTGTTGGCGTGGGACTCGCGCGACTCGATCTGCAGCGACAGCACACTGGCCAGCAGTTCGCAGGCGGTACGGGTGCGCAGGTCCACCGGGCGCGGCTGTTCGTGATGACAGGACACCAGCCCCCAGAGTTGCCCGTCGACCACGATCGATAGCGACATCGATGCCAGGGTACCCATGTTGCGCATGTACTGCAGGTGCACTGGCGACACGCTGCGCAGCGCGGCAAAGCTCAGGTCCAGCGGCTTGCCGGTGCGCGGGTTGGCAGCGGGCAGCAACGGCGAGGCCTGGTAGTTGGCGTCCTCGATCACGCGGATGCGGTTGATTCGGTACAGCTCGCGCGCCTGGCGCGGTATGTCCGAAGCGGGGAAACACAGGCCCAGGTAGCTCGGGTACCCCGGGTCGGCAACCTCGGCCAGCACCTGGCCGTTGCCTTCGGCATCGAAGCGATAGGCCTTGACCCTGCCAAAGCCGGTGATGCGCTTGAGCTGCAGCACGGTTTGCTGCAGCAGTTCCTCGAGGCTGCCGGCCTGGTGCAGGCGGCCTACGAAGCTGCGCACCAGCGGGTAGTAGTCGCCTTGCCCGGCAAGGTCCGCCGGCAGACGAGGGGGTTCGAATTCGGCGATCAGCACCTGGTCGTGACGATGGACCAGCAGGTGCAGGTTGCCGCGGCAAGGCGCGTCCTGGCGCAGGTGCACATCGCTGATGTGGAACGGAAAGACCTCGTCCTGCGGCAGGCGCGCCAGGTGCAGGCGCAGGTCGAAGGCACCGCTGACCAGTTCGGCGAACTCGCGACCTATCAGTTCACTGGCCGGTATGCCCAGCCAGTGTTCGACATTTTCACTGGCCTGGAGTACCCGCATGTCGGTTTCGTCCAGCACCAGCAGGAAACCGTGGGGCTGGATGCTGCCAGGCAGCTGGATCGGCTCCTGGGCGCAGCGCTCGAGGGCTTGGGTGAGCGTGCTGTCTGCAATCATCTATGAAAACGCTCCTGTCGTGTCCTTCCATGCATGCCGCATGAGTCTAGGCAGGATGAAGGGGATACACCCTAACAGAATATCGGCCCAGATAACGGCCTTTGGCCATTTGAGGAGAATGTCGGCGATGCGTTCTGTGTCGTGCGGCTTTTTTTTCAGGTGGTAGCGCTTTTTGGCTAATACAAAAAAATGGCTCGATGCCAGCAGCGTGATGCCACTCCGCTGCTACGCTCAGGCCAGCAGACATCGACAAGGATAATTAGGTGACGGAGCGCTACCTGGCCGCCCTGTTGGGCCTTATGTTGAGCAGCAGCGCCATGGCGGCGGACTTCCTGGTGGAGGTGCGGGTGCTGGTGCAGCGCGGCTGCATGCTGGTCAACCAGCCCCGCGATGCCGGGGCTCAGGCGCTGGGGCGCATCGACCTGGGCGCTGCTGCACGGCTGGATGGCCCTGGGGCGCCGCTCACCGGCGCGCTGTTGAGCCAGCGCCCGCCACGCCTGGAATGCAATCCCCACACCCCCTATCAGGTCCGCGTCGACGGTGGTCAGCATGGCGGCGTCGGCGATTTGCGCTTCCTGGCCAGTGACGATGCCACGGCCCGGCCCATCCCGTATCGCCTTTACCGCGACGCTGCCTGGCGCGAACCGCTGGCGGTGAATGTGGCGCTTTCGGCGCGGGTGCCGGACAGCGGTTCGGTCGAGCTGCCGTTGTTTGCTCGGATCGACAAGCTGGCCTGGGTACCGCCTGCAGGCTTGTACGCCGACCTGCTCAAAGTCACCGTCAGCTGGTAGGGATGCCGCCATGCACAAGGACGCGATGCCATGAACCGTACCTCGATCCTGCTGCTTTCCCTGGGCCCGCTGCTGGTGCCCGGTGGTGCCGCGCATGGCACCAGCACCGGTTTCATCCAGGCGCGGCTGGTGATCAGCACCGCTTGCCAGATCAGCAGCAACGAGACGCAACCGGCAACGGTGGGTAACCCCGGCCTGATGGACTTCGGCGAGCGCGGACCGAACTGGGACCAGCCGCTGCGCAGCCGGGTTGATGATGTGAGCGGCGAAGGCAGCCTGCAGATCAGTTGCACGCCCGAGGTGCGGGCGTTCAACGTGCGCATCAACGGCGGCCTGAATGGCAGCGACGGCATACGGCGCCTGAGCAACGGCCGCGAGCTGATCCCCTATCAACTGGCGATCGACCCAGGCGGTAACAGCCGCTACGGCATCGGCCAGGCGCGTGCCTTCACCATCAGCAGTACCCGGCAGATACCGATCCCCATCTACGGTGTGGTAGTGGCGCAACCGCGCGCGCTGCCGGCCGGGCTTTACCGTGACACCCTGAGGGTGACCCTGGACTGGTAACGACACAAGGAGACTTCGATGCGAACGAACCTTTCACGCTGCATCCTTGCCGGCCTGGGGCTGATGCTGGCTTCCCAGGCGCAGGCCGCCACGACCGGGACCATCGACTCGAAGCTGACCTTGACCGCGGCGTGCCAGGTCAATGGCAGCTCGGGCACTTCGGGGGTGAACTTCGGTGCCCTGGACTTCGGTACTCGCGATGCCCTGTTCACCAGCGCAGACGCCCAGGTGATCGGCGGCGGAGGAGGGGCGATCAGCATTCTCTGTTCGGCCGGCACGGTACCCGTGATCCGCGTGGGTGCAGGTTCCCACGATGGCCAGTCGACCGGGGGCAGCCGTGCGCTGGCGGATGGCGCCGGCAACTTCGTGCCGTACGACTTCTACACCGATTCCGGCCGCACGCAGGTGTTGGCCATCAACGGCACCATCACCTTGCCGATCAGCAGCGGTACGGCCCAGACCGTCAACCTGTATGGCCAGGCACTCGGCAAGGCCGGCCTGCCGGCGGGGGTGTACACCGACACAGTGTCCGTCGAGCTGTCGTTCTGAACCATGCGCAGCTGGCTGGCTGGCGGCCTGAGCGGCCTCGGCGTGCTGCTGGCCGCGCCTCTGGATGCGGCGACCACCAGCAGCTTCCAGGTGACGGCGCAGATCGTTGCCGGGTGCCTGGTGGTGGGCGGTGTGAGCAGCTTCGGGACGCTCGACTACGGTTCGCAATCGGCGCTGGCCAGCGGAGTCATCGGCACCTCGTTGGGCGGCAGCACGGTGACCTTCCAGTGCACCCCGGGGGTGGCCTTGAGCATGAGCGTGGATGGCGGGCAGAACAGTGCCAGTGGCACACGCAACCTCAAGCGTACGGGCGGCACGCAGGTACTGGCCTACCAGTTGTACCGGGACGCGGCCTACAGCCAGAGCCTGGGGATCGGCCAGAGCGTGGCCGTGAGCTACACCGACCCGACGGCGATCAAGCTGCCGGTGTACGGGCGGGTTCAGCTGACCGGCACGCAGCCGGCGGGGACCTACACCGATGTGGTGCAAGTGACGGTGACCTGGTGAGTTCACCGGCACCAACGACCGGTATTCAAGGAGAGCTTCATGGGGGCAGGCGCGAAGTGGGCGCGTGGATTGATCGGAGCATTGTGGCTGGCGAGCCTGCCGGCCGGGGCGGCCACCTCGGTGCTGATCTGGCCGATCGACCCGGTGCTGGAGGCTGACCAGAAGGCCGGCGCACTGTGGCTGGAAAACCGCGGCACGGCACCGGCCAACCTGCAGGTGCGGGTGTTCGCCTGGCGCCAGGGTGACTACCAGGAACAGTACCAGGCGCAGCGCGAGATCATTGGCAGCCCGCCGGTGGCCAACATCGCCCCCGGGCAGAAGCAACTGATCCGCCTGACCCGCACCGGCCCCTCGCCAGTCGGCCAGGAGCAGGCCTACCGCATCATCATCGACGAAATTCCGCCCGCCATCCCCGTCGACAAGGCCGAGCCCGGCACCACCGCGGCGATCCGCCTGCAGATGCGCTACTCGGTACCCCTGTTCGTCTACGGCGAAGGCCTGTGGGGCAAGGCCGATCCCGCTGGCAAGCGCAATGCCGAGGGCGTCGGCAAGCCGCAACTCAGCTGGCGTGCGGTGACCGTGCAGGGCAAGCCGTACGTGGAGCTGCGCAACACCGGCGCGGTGCATGCGCGGCTGACCGATGTGGTGGTGCAGCAGGGCAGCCAGAGCAAGCCACTGGCCGATGGCCTGCTGGGTTATGTGCTGCCGGGGGCCAGCATGCGCTGGCCGGCACCGCTGGCACCAAGTGCCGGCAGTGTGCTGAAGGGGAGGGTAAACGGCCAGAGCAGCGCGGACGCCATCCGCCAAAGCCAATGAACCTGCGCCTGAATGCCGCGCAGGGGCCAGGGAGGACCCGGCAATGGTTGGAAACCGTGTGTGAGGTGGCTGACAGCGAGGACGCACCGCTGGTGCCTGGGGCTGGCCCTGGTCGGCCCTGGCCTGGTGCTGGCCGACGACCTGCCGCCACCACCCACGGAGCTGTCCGCGATCGCCGATGCCACGTTGTACCTCGAGCTGCTGGTGAACCAGATGCCCAGGGCTGAACTGGTGCCGGTGCAGCAGCGCGCCGGGCAGTTGTACCTGGACAGCGAGGTGTTGCGGGCGGCCGGCGTCTCCCTGCCAGGCAACCCGCAGGGCGAGGTGGCCCTGGAGGCCATCGCCGGGCTGCACGCCGACTACGACAGCCAGAACCAGCGCCTGCTGCTGCAAGTGCCGCCGGCCTGGCTGCCCGACCAGCAGCTGGGCGACCGCAACCTGTACCCGGCCAGCGATGCGCGCAGCAGTTTCGGCGCCTTGTTCAACTACGACCTGTACCTGAACGACACCGATGACGGCGGCAGCTACCTGGCGGCCTGGAACGAACTGCGCCTGTTTGACAGCTGGGGTACGTTCTCCAGCACCGGGCAATGGCGCCAGTCGTTCAATGGTGCGCCGACCGACGACACGCGCCAGGGCTTCTTGCGCTACGACACCACCTGGCGCTTCACCGACGAGCAGCGCCTGCTGACCTACGAAGCCGGTGACCTGATAACCGGGGCCTTGCCCTGGACCAGCTCGGTGCGGGTCGGTGGCCTGCAGTTGTCGCGCGATTTCGCTGCGCGCCCCGACCTGGTCACCTATCCGCTGCCGGCGTTCTCCGGTGAAGCGGTGGTACCGACCTCGCTGGACCTGTTCATCAATGGCTACAAGTCCAGCACCAGCGAATTGCAGCCGGGCCCCTACACGTTGACCAACGTGCCGTTCATCAACGGCGCCGGGGAGGCGGTAGTGGTTACCACCGATGCCCTTGGCCGGCAGGTGTCGACCACCTTGCCGTTCTACGTCACCAGCAGCCTGCTGCAGCAGGGCCTGAGCGACTATTCGGTGGCAGCCGGCAGCCTGCGCCGTGACTACGGGGTGCGCGATTTTGCCTACGGGCCCGGGGTTGCTTCGGCCAGCCTGCGCTACGGGGTCAGCGACATCTTCACCCTGGAGACCCATGCCGAAAGCGCCGAATCGCTGATGCTGGGGGGCCTGGGCAGCAACATGCGGCTGGGCAACCTCGGCGTGCTCAACGCGGCCCTGGCGCAGAGCCGGTTCGACGGCGACAAGGGCCACCAGGTCGCCCTCGGTTACCAGTACAACAGCCAGCGCATCGGCTTCAGCTACCAGCGCCTGCAACGCCATGGCGACTATGCCGACCTGACCCGGGTCGACAGCCGGGACATACAGCTGAGCCAGCGCAGCGAACAGGTCACGTTGAGCCTGAACCTGAACGAATACGGCAACATCGGCGCCGGCTATTTCGATGTGCGCGCTGGCGACGGCACACGTACCCGGTTGATCAACCTGAGCTACAGCAGGCCGCTGTGGGGCAACAGCAGCGTGTATCTGTCGGCCAACCGTGAAGTGGGGGACAGCCAGTGGGCGGTGCAGGCGCAACTGGTGATCCCGTTCGACCTGCGTGGCACCCTGGCCCTGGGCATGGAGCGCAGCCAGCAAGGCGAAAGCCTGCAGCGGGTCAACTACAGCCGCGCGACGCCGGTGGGTGGTGGTGTCGGTTACAACCTGGGCTACGCCGCCGGTAGCGAGCGCGATGCCTACCGCCAGGCCGATGTCACCTGGCGCCTGCAGTCGGTGCAGTTGCAGGCCGGTGTGTATGGCAGCAGTGGCGAGATGACCCGCTGGGCCGACGCCAGTGGCTCGCTCGTGTGGATGGATGCCGGGCTGTTCGCTGCCAACCGCATCGACGATGCCTTCGTGGTGGTCAGCACCGGTGGTTACGCCGATGTGCCGGTGCGCTATGAAAACCAGGAAGTCGGCCGCACCGATGCCGATGGCCACCTGCTGGTGCCGTACAGCAGCGGTTACTACCGCGGCAAGTACGAGATCGACCCCATGGACTTGCCACCAGACATCCTCGCGCCGGAAGTGGAGCAGCGGGTGGCGGTGCGCCGGGGCAGTGGCTACCTGCTGGAGTTCCCGCTCAGGCGCGTGCTGGCGGCCAGTGTCGAACTGGTGGACGCCGACCGGCAGGTGCTCAAGCTGGGCAGCCGTGTCACCCATGCAGAAAGCGGCAGCCAGGCGGTGGTCGGTTGGGATGGCCTGGTGTATCTGGAGAACCTGGCGCCGCATAACCGCCTGCAGGTGGAGCTGGAAGGGGGCGGGCAGTGCCAGGTGGCGTTCGACCTGCCTGAAGCACAAGGTTCGATCCCCTTGATCGGCCCGTTGGTGTGCAAGTGAAGGCCTGCTGGCGTGGTTTGTGGGCATGCGCCTTGTTGTTGTGGGCGGGCTCGGCCTGGGCCAAGTGCACGTCAGTGCTGACTACGCCGGCGGCGTTTGGTTCGCTCAACTCGACCCAGGTACGTGGCGCGGTACAGACAGCTTCCAGCACCAACTCGGGCCTGCAATGCAACGGTTCGGTGATCAGCGTGCTCAGTAGCACCGACTCCTTCAAGATCAAGGTCACCTCTACCACCAGCGGGCTGGTAGGGCCTACCGGGGATGTAATCCCCTACACGCTGTATGCCGACGCCACGACCACCTATCCGATTACCCGTGGCACCGCCTTCGAATTCAGGACCACCGGCATCCTCGACTTGCTCGGGTTGCTCAACGGTACACCGAAGAACGTGCCCATCTACATGCGCACGCAGGTAGGCAGCAACGTATCGGCCGGGTTGTATCAGGAAACCCTCACTGTCGAGTGGACCTGGGACTATTGCGACGGGATTGGTGTTGGCGGGCTTTGCATAGGGCGAGACCAGGGCACTGGTACCAAGACCCTGCTGGTGAGCATGACGGTGACCAACGACTGCCAGATCACCACACCCAGCATCAATTTCGCCAGCGCGCCGGTGGTGGCGGGGTTCGGCACGGTGAGCCAGAGCCTGAGTGTGTCGTGCACCAAGGGCAGCAACTACACCGTGGGCCTGGATGACGGGCAGAACGTGGCCAATGGGCGGCGGCGGATGAAGTCGGCGGCCAACAACTACCTGGCCTATGACATTTTCAAGGGCGCCGGTGCGGTGCGCTGAGGTTCGACAGGGGCTGCGCGACGGGCCAGTACCGATGCCGATGTGAACCCCGGCACGGGGACCGGCACCGGTAGCCAGGTGTTCAACTACAACGCCAAGGTTTACACCGACCAGGCTACACCCCCGGCTGCGACCTATACCGACAGCGTGCTTCTGGATGTGCAGTTCTGACATGGCTCCCGGCTGACGCGATCGTTGTAGGAGCGGCCTTGTGTCGCGAAAGGGGCGCGCAGCGGCCCCACATTTTCAGCTTCGCCGCAGATATCGCCGGGGCCGCTTTGCGGCCCTTTCGCGACACAAGGCCGCTCCTACAGGGGGCGCGTCGGCCAGGGGCCTCAGCGCAAATCGCCAACTATCTTCGCCAATGTCTCCAGCACCGCCCCGGCCAAATCCTTCGAGCGCGCCCCCGACCACCCGGTGACGGCATTCGGCGCGTCGTCATGGTCCTTGAACGGCATTTCCAGGGTCAGCGACAGGCAGTCATGCGCCATCCCCACCGCATTGCAGGCCAGCGTCGTGTTGGCTTGCCCCGGTTCGTCGCGGGTGTAGCCATGCACGGTCTGGAAGTCGCGGGTCAGGCTGCACAGGGTGCTGCGGAACTGCTCTTCCAGCTTGGCCAGACGCGGCGTGTAGCCGGGGTTGCCCTCGCAGGCTGCGGTGAACACATGGGGAATCTCCTCGTCGCCATGCACGTCGATGAACGCATCCACGCCGTATTGCTTCATCTGCGCCTGGGCGAAGAACACCTCGGGGCTGAGCTCGACGCTGGCGTCCTGCCAGGCACGGTTGAGGTCCTTGCCCTTGAAGTTGGTGCGCAGGTGGCCGAGGAAGGCGCCGTCGGGGTTCATGTTGGGGATCAGGTACAGGTCGGCCTTGGCCAGCAACTGCCGGATCACCGCGTCGTTGGCCTGCAGGCGGTCGATCACGCCCTCCATGAACCATTCGGCCATGTGTTCGCCCGGGTGTTGCTGGGCAATCAGCCACAGCTTGCGCTTGCCTGCGGCGCCATCACCGGCGCGCAGCAGGGGAATGTCGCGGCCCTGTACGCTGCGGCCACTGGCGAGCAATTCGACCCCCGGCAGTTGCCGTGCGCGTTCGATCAGTTGGTTGTGGCGCGCGCGCGGGTAGGGCTCGAAGTAGGCGAACCAGATGTGTGGCTGTTCGGCCTTTACCTCGAACGACAGCGCCGTGCCGTCGAACTGGCTGGGGACGCGAAACCAGGTTTGCTGGTCGTAGGAGGCCACGGCGTTGTAGCCGCTCCAGGCGTTCTTGTAGGAGGAACCGGAGGCGTTGTCGAGGCTGAAGCGATGGATCTGGCCCGGCGTCAACCCGCTGACCTTGAAGTGGAACCACTGGTAGTGGCCGCTGTGGGTGTCCGGGCGGATGGCCAGGTGCACCTGGGCCGGGTTGCTGGCATCCAGCACCTGGATGTTGCCGGAGTCGAAATCGCAGTCGATCTGCAGGGGGGACAGCGTCACGGTCATGTACCGGGCTCCTTCTGGGGCTTTGTTGTGAGGGTACTGTACACGGCTTGACAGGGTTGCTGTGCGAGATCAGCAACGCGTGGGCGATATCATACGTTTCCTACAGGCTATTTGAAGAACTGACTCGGCGTGATACCGAACTGGCGCTTGAACATGCTGGCGAAGGCACTTGGGCTGTCATACCCCAGCGTCCCCGCCACATCGATGATCCGCTCGCCCAGGGCGATCCGCTCCAGTGCCTGCATCAGCCGCGCCTGCTGGCGCCACTGGCCGAAGGTCATGCCGGTTTCCTTGCGGAACAGGCGCTGGATGGTCTTTTCGTCCACCCCCAGCTGCTGGCCCCAGTCGGCCACGGTGGCGTTGTCGTCAGGCCGCTCGTGCAGCGCGGCGCAGATTGCCTGCAGGCGCTTGTCGCCGGGCTGCGACAGCTTCAGCGGCAAGGTCGGCAGCACGCAGATCTCGTCGAGGATCAGGCGCATCACCCGGGCTTCACGCGAGTCTTCGGCAAACGGCGCGGTAAAGCCGACGGAGGCCTTGATCAGTTCGCTGAGCAACGGCGAGATGCTGATAGCCTTGCTCTGCAAGGGCAACTGCACTGCCGCGTCGGTGCGCACGAACACACTGCGCATCTTCACATCGCCCACGCAGCGGATCGCGTGCACCTGGCCGCAGGGCATCCATACGCCGCGGCTGGGTGGCACGGTCCAGCGTTCGTTACCGGACTCGACGATCATCAGGCCTTTGATGGCATAGATCAGTTGGTGCTTGGCATGGCTGTGGGGCTCGATGAACCAGTCGGTCGGGTAGTCCGTCGCACGGCTGCCCACCTCCCAGCTCCACTCATCCACCTCCACCAGCAATTCGTGCTGCGGCTTCAGCATTTCGACCTCTTGTACGGGCAGTCTGGCGCGCCCACTTTAACAGCAGCGGCTGGGGCGGGCTTGCGAGCGGGTTGCCGGCAGCAGCGCGGTGGCCAACCCCAGCAGCGGCAGGAACGAGATGACCTGGTACACCCACTCGATGCCATGCCGGTCGGCCAGTTCGCCGAGCCCGGCGGCGCCGATGCCGCTGATACCGAACATCAACCCGAACATCACCCCCGACACCATGCCGACCCGGCCCGGCACGGCCTCCTGGGCGTACACCACAAGGGCGGCGAAGGCCGAGGACATCACCAGGCCGATGGCCACCGCCAGTACCGCCGTCCAGGCCAGGTTGGCGTAGGGCAGGGCGAGGGCGAAGGGCGCCACGCCGAGGAACGAGACCCAGATCACCGCCTTGCGCCCGATACGGTCACCCACCGGGCCACCGGCGAAGGTACCCAGGGCCACAGCCGCGAGGAACACGAACAGGTACAGCTGGCTGTGCTGCACGCTCAGGCCGAAATGCTCGATCAGGTAGAAAGTGAAGTAGTTGGTGAACGAGGCGATGTAGACGAACTTGGCGAACATCAGCACGGCGATAACCGCCACCGCACGCCACATGGCACCACGCGACAGGCCGGGGGCCTGCTGGCCGGCGAAGGACTTGAGCCGGGTCTGGCCGTGGCGCACGGTCCAGCCGGTCACCCGCAGCAGCACGAATACCGCCAGCGCGGCCGCCAGCATGAACCAGGCAATGGCCGGCTGGCCGTGCGGAATGACGATGGCAGCGGTCAGCAACGGGCCGAGGGCCGAGCCGGTGTTGCCACCGACCTGGAAGGTCGATTGCGCGGTGCCGAAGCGCCCACCGGAGGCCATCCTGGCCACTCGCGAGGCTTCGGGGTGGAAGGTCGCCGAGCCCACGCCGACCACCGCGGCGGCCACCAGCAGCATTTCATAGCTGCTGGCGAAGGCGAGCAGGGCGATGCCCACCAGCGTCACCAGCATGCCAGCCGGCAGCAGGTAGGGTTGCGGGTGCTTGTCGGTGTACAGGCCGACCCAGGGTTGCAGCAGGGACGCGGTCACTTGGTAGATCAGGGCGATCCAACCGATCTGGGCAAAGCTCAGCGCGAAATCGCTCTTGAGCATCGGGTAGATGGATGGAAGCACGGCCTGGATCAGGTCGTTGAGCAGGTGGGCGAATGCGGCAGCGCCGACGATGCGGACCAGAAAGCCCTGGGGTTGGTCGGCAGGCGTGGTGGCGGCCATGGAGGCGGTGGAGGTCGTCATGGGCGATCTTCTTCTGGCGAAAGGGAACAAGGCATTTGCCGAAGAAGGGTAGCCAGTGCCCGGTTTGCCTGTCTCACGCCGAACAGGCAGCCACTGTCGCGTTTCGGACATATCCATTGAGGCTGGGGCTTTATAGGGGCTGCTTTGCAGCCCTTCGCGGGCACGCCCGCTCCCACCGGAACCGCGTACTTCCTGAGCTCAGCGCGACACCTGTGGGAGCGGGCGTGCCCGCGAAGGGCCGCAAAGCGGCCCCAATTTCACTGACCCTGCCGCGCCACCCAGCGCAGCAATGCTGCAATCGGTACGCTGCGGTGAGCCTCGTGCCGGTAGGGCTTGCCTTCGGCGGTAAAGCGTTCGCGATAGCGGCTCAGCACCAGGCTCCGGCCATCGGCAGAAACCCGGGCCTCCAGTTCATGCAGCAACAGCGGTTGCCGGGCAGCGCCTTCCAGGCGCCTGAACAGCAGCATGGCGGCTTGGGCATCATTCTTCACGGGCACCCCCTGCACAATCCACTGGCCACGCCCCCGGCTCGCCGGCCTTGCCTTCTGCCACCCGGTTGCTGCGCCGCTGCGCGGTGTAGTCACGCAGCGCAAGGTAGTAGTCAGGCCAGGTGCGCAGCAGGTCGGTCAATGGCAGTGCTTCGGCCCGTGCATCGACGATGCCGCCGGCCGTGGCTACGTTGCTCATGGTTTCTACGGTATCGCTGTTGCCGCCAAACGGGTCCAGTGCCAGGCCCAGCACCGTGCCGCTGGCATCGCGCAGGTTGTGGGTGCCCAGCAGCGGCAGCTCGACGATGGGACCAGCGGCGATGTTCCACACCCCGAAGGTCTGGCCAAAGTCCGAGCGATGCTGGCTCAGCCCCATCTTGCCAGACACGTCGACCAGCCCCGCCACACCCAGGGTGGTGTTGAAGATGAAGCGGCTGAGGCTGGTCATCGCCCGTTCGCCATTGCCCTGCAGCAGGTCGTTGACGAACACCTTGGGCTCACCGAAGTTGCTGGCAAAGTTGTGCATGCCCTGTTGGGCAAAACCGGGCAGCGCGGTGTAGCCCCGGGCGACGGGGGCCAGCAGATAGTCATCGACCGTGCGGTTGAAGGCGAAAACGGCGCGGTTGGCGGGCTCGGCCGGGTCACTGACCTGATAGGCGACATTGCCGCAGGCAGCCGTGGCCGGTGCACGTTGGCTGCAGCCTCCCGCCGCAAGCAGCGACAAGGCCAGCGCGGCTGAGCGCGCTGAGCGGGAGGCGGATGATGAACGGGACATAGATACATTCCTGGCAAGAACTGGCGGCGATGCTGCGCAGTTTTCTTTGCCCGGGGATGTCCGGATTGTCTCGGCGTCGACACTTTGTTTCCGGGTTGAAATATATGACGGCTGCGTGGGGATGGCCTTAAAGTACGGCTTGGTAACCTTGTTTTGCGGTGCTTTTTTGTGAGCCATTTGCTGATAGTCGACGATGATGTCGAGGTGCTCGACCTGCTGCAGAAGTTTCTCTGCCAGCATGGCTACGAGGTTGATGTGGCCAGGGATGGCAAGGCGCTGTGGCAGGCCGTTGAGCGGCGGGTGCCGGACCTGGTCATTCTGGATGTGATGCTGCCTGGCGACAGTGGCCTGGTGTTGTGCCAGCGCTTGCTGGCCGAGCACAAGGTGGCAGTGATCATGCTCACCGCCATGGGCGAGCTGAGTGACCGGGTGGTTGGCCTGGAGCTGGGGGCAGACGACTACCTGACCAAACCGTTCGCCGCCCGTGAACTGCTGGCCCGGGTGAGGGCAGTGCTGCGCCGTGCCGGTGAAGCGGCCGGTGGCACGGCGGGCCATGCCTGCGCGGCCCTGGAGTTTGCCGGCTGGCGGCTGGATGTGGTGCGGCGCGAGCTGCGTTCGCCGGACAACGTCATGATCCCCTTGTCCAACGGTGAGTTCGAGTTGCTGCTGGTGTTCGCCGAGCATCCGCGGCGGGTGCTCAGCCGCCAGCAGTTGCTGGACATGGCCCGTGGCGATGCCTACGACGCCTATGACCGCAGCATCGACGTCCAGGTGAGCCGGCTGCGCCGCAAGCTTGAAACCGACAACGGCAACGAGCCCTTGATCCGTACCCTGCGCAACGCCGGTTACCTGTTCACGCCCACGGTCGCGAAGCGATGAAGCTGCTGGCCAGGGTTCGCCAGGCCCTGCCACGGCCCAGGATCACCATTGCCCGCTGGATCGCACTGACCACCCTGACGGCGATGCTGTTCCTGCTGCTGCTCAAGGGGCTGTTCAGCCTGTTGCTGAGCGTCTGGGCGCAGCCACCGCTGCTGGAGAGCGGGGTGATCGAGAAGGTTGCAGCGGTCACCCGCATCCTCGATGCCGCGCCCATGGCGCAGCGTGCCAACATCGCCAGTGCGGCGGGCGACGGCTCATATTCCGTGCGCTGGCTGCGCCGCCATGACGAAGCGGGCGTGCCAGTGCTGGTCGATGCCGAGTTCAGCGAGGGCACGCCTATCCTGCGCGCACTGCTAAAGCGCCCGGATGCCAGGGTGGAGGCTTTCGAACCGTCCGACATGCCGGAGTACGCACCTGAACGTGGCTATGCGCTGATGATCGAGCTGAGCGACAAGTCCTGGGTGCTGTTCCGTGCCACCAGCCGTAGCTGGGGCCTGGATGAACTGCCGCGCAACCTGATCATCCTCGGCCTGATGCTGGTTTCCAGCCTTGCCGTCGCGCTGCTGGCCACGCGTTACCTGGCCAAGCCGCTGGAACGCTTTGCCGAAGGTGCGCGGCGTTTTGGCAAGGACTTCAACGCCCCGCCCATTCCGGTGGTCGGCCCGCACGACCTGCGCCAGGCCATTCTCGCGTTCAATGCCACCCAGGCGCAGCTCAAGCATTTTCTCAACGACCGCACCCAGATGCTCGCGGCCATTTCCCATGACTTGCGTGCACCGCTGACGCGCATGCGCTTGCGCGCCGAGTTCGTCGACGATGCCCAGCTGCAGGCCAAGTTGTTCAAGGACGTCGACGAGATGCAGGCGATGGTCGATGCGGCGTTGGAGTTCTTCCGTGATGATGCACGGCTGGAACAGACGACCGTATTCGACCTGGGCGAGTTGCTGCTGACCGTGGTGGACGACTTCAAGGACGCGGGGGTCGAGGTCGGCCTCAGCGGGCCGCGCCGCTGCGTGTACACGGGGCGGCCAGTGGGTATCAGGCGTGTGCTGGTCAACTTGATCGACAATGCAGCGAAGTACGGCTGTGAGCCAACGGTGGTGCTGGCGGTGAGCGCCAGGCAGATCGAGATTACCGTGCTGGATCGCGGGCCGGGCATCGCGCCGGAGCTGCATGAGCAGGTATTCGCGCCGTTCTACCGTATCGAAGGTTCACGCAACCGCAATACCGGTGGCGTGGGGTTGGGCCTGCCCGCAGCACGGGCCATCGTGCTGGAGCAGGGGGGCAGCGTGACCCTGGGCAACCGCCCGGGTGGCGGGCTGGAAGTCAGGGTCATGCTGCCGCTGGGCTGATCAGAGCCCCAGTTCGCTGAGCCCGGGGTGATCATCCGGGCGCCGGCCCAACGGCCAGCGGAACTTGCGCTCGGCTTCGCTGATAGGGTGCTCGTTGATGCTCGAATGACGGTTCTGCATCAGCCCGTCCTCGGCAAACTCCCAGTTCTCGTTGCCATATGCGCGGTACCACTGGCCGCTGTCGTCGTGGTACTCGTAGGCATAGCGCACGGCAATGCGGTTGCCGGTGAAGGCCCACAGCTCCTTGATCAGGCGGTACTCCAGTTCATGGTTCCATTTACGCGTCAGGAACGCCTGGACCTCGGCACGGCCACGCGGGAACTCGGCGCGGTTACGCCAGACGGTGTCGATGGTATAGGCAAGCGCGACCTTGGCCGGGTCGCGGCTGTTCCAGCCATCCTCGGCCAGGCGGACCTTTTCGATGGCGCTTTCGCGGGTGAAGGGCGGCAGGGGTGGGCGGGACATCGGGGTACTCCTCAGTTCGATTGGCTGGTAGGAGAGTAGTAGCCGCTGGCCGAACAGAGAATGGGTGTGCCTGGCACATCATAATTGCAGTGCGTGGAACAATTGAGACCGCTCGAGATGGGGCAACTGTCTTGCTCAAATCTGAAAGCTTGCGCAATCCCTGTGGGAGCGGCCTTGTGTCGCGAAAGGGCCGCAACGCGGCCCCGGGATTTCAGCTGTGATGCATAGGTTGCCGGGGCTGCGATGCAGCCCTTTCGCGACACAAGGCCGCTCCCACAGGAGGGGGCTCTGTCAGGCTGCGTCGGCTGCGGTTTTCCCGGCAGCCTTGCTACGCCCGCCCAGCCACACCAGCAGCAGCCCGGCAGCCGCCAGCACGCCACCTGCCATCGGCACTGCCGCATAGCCCAGGTCCAGGCTGATCACCGCACCACCCAGCGCCGCGCCCACGGCATTGCCCAGGTTGAACGCGCCGACGTTGATCGACGAGGCCAGCCCCGGTGCTTCGATGGCGGCGATCATCACCCGCATCTGCAGCGGTGGTACCACGGCGAAGGTGAACATGCCCCACACCAGCAAGGCGATGGCGGCGCCGATGTGGCTGCCCAGCACCAGCGGCATCAGCAGCATGATCACTGCCAGTGCCGCGAGGAAGATCCGCGCCGCCCCATCCAGCGACCAGTCGGCCAGGCGGCCACCCAGGCTGTTGCCCAGGGTGAAGCCCACACCGATCAGCACCAGGCCGAGGGTGACGAAGCTGTCCGAGGCGCCGGTCAGTTCGGCCAGTACCGGTGCCACGTAGGTGTACAAGGTGAACATGGCGCCGGCACCGAGCACGGTGGTGGCCATTGCCAGCAGCACGCTGGGGCGGGCGATGACCGCCAGCTCCTTGCGCACGTGCGGCACGCTGCCGCGTTCACCCTTGGGCAGGGCATACCACAGCGCGGCCATGGCCAGCAGGCCGAGCACGGCGGTACCGGCAAAGGCCATGCGCCAGCCGACCTGCTGGCCGATCCAGGTGGCGGCCGGCACGCCGCCGATGTTGGCGATGGTCAGGCCCATGAACATGGTGGCCACGGCACTGGCCTGTTTCTCCTTGGGCACCACGCTGGCGGCCACTACCGCGCCAAGGCCGAAGAACGCGCCGTGGTTGAGGCTGGTGACCAGGCGCGAGGCGAGCAGGGTGTAGTAGTCCGGCGACAGCGACGACAGCAGGTTGCCGAGGGTGAAGATGGCCATCAGCGCCATCAGCGCGGCACGCTTGCCGAAACGGCTGAACAGCAGGGTCATGATCGGCGCACCGACCATCACCCCGATGGCATAGGCGGTAATCAGCATGCCAGCGCTGGGGATGCTGACATCGACACCTTGGGCGATCACCGGCAGCAGGCCCATCGGGGTGAACTCGGTGGTGCCGATGCCGAAGGCGCCGATGGCCAGGGCAAACAGGACGCGCCCGGCTTTCATTGCGCGTGTTCCTGTCATGGGGTGGCCTCCGTCAGTTGGGCTTTTGTCTCATGGAATTGTGGCAATACGTATTCGGCGATTTCGCGCAGGGTTTCGTCCAGCGGCCGCACGTTGCGCCGCAGGTGCAGGCCGATATGGTCGACGCCCGCCGCGCGCAGGGCGCCGAGTTCGGCCGCCAGCGCCTTGCGGCCGCCGCGGAAACCGAAGCGCCAGCGTTGCAGCGGTTCGTCGGGGTTGTCCGCCAGGTCCAGGTGGATGAAGCTGCTGTAGGGCTTGTTGCCCGCCACCGTGCGCCAGGCGGCGACCCGCTGCCGGTGGTCGTCCGCTGTGCCGGGGTAGGCCAGGCAGCCGTCCAGGTTGCTGCCGATCCATGCCGGGCTCTGCTGGGCCAGGCCGGCTACCAGCAACGGCAGCGGCGAAGCGGTGCTGGGTAGCACGGCCAGCCCTTCGGGCAGGTGGCCGTTGGCACCATCACGCAGCAGCGCGACCTGTTCGCGGAAGGTGTTGCCACGCCCCTCGAAATCCCGACCGAACAGTGGGTACTCCACCGGCCGGTCACCACTGGCCACGCCCAGCAGCAGGCGGTTGCCACTGAGGCGCTGCACGCTGTTGGCCGATTTCAGGGTCAGCAGCGGTTCGCGAATCGGCAGCACCACGGCAGCCGTGCCAAGCAGGATGTCGCGGGTTACCCCGGCCAGGTAGCCGAGGTAGGCAAACACCTCGAACACCTGGGCGGCGTCGCCGAACGACGGGTCGTACAGCGGCACATCGCGGACCCACAGGGCGCGGTAGCCCAGGCGGTCGGCCAGTTGTGCCAGTTCTGCGTGGCGGGCCAGGTCCGGCTCGCCGAACTGGCGGCCATCGCGGCGCCGCGCCTGGTCGCCGGCGGGCGTCCAGTCATGGTCCAGCGGTGCTTCCAGGCCGATGCTGAAGCCGCCAGCGGTCAGGCGTTCGAGGGGCGTGGTCATGGTATCAATCCCAGATTGGCGCCAGGCCGTCAGGGCTGACTTCGCGGCCATTGCGTTCGAGCTTGGCGATGCGTGCCATGTCGTCGGCGTCCAGCTTCAGGTCACGGGCGAGCAGGTTGCTGGCCAGGTTTTCGCGCTTGGTCGACGACGGGATCACCGCGTAGCCCAGCTGCAGGGCCCAGGCCAGGGCAACCTGGGCGACGGTGGCCTTGTGCTTGGCGGCGATGTCAGCCAGAACCGGGTCCTTCAGGACTTTGCCGTAGGCCAGGGTCATGTACGAGGTGACGGTGACGCCTTGTTCCTTGAGGAACGCGGTCAGCTTGCTGTTCTGCAGGTACGGGCTGAGTTCGATCTGGTTGGTGGCGATTTCGCCTTTGCCGACCACTTCGATGGCCTGGCGGGTCAGTTCGATGTTGAAGTTGGATACACCGATCTGGCGGGTCAGGCCCAGCTTCTTGGCTTCGGCCAGGGCGGTCATGTACTCGCGCAGCTCAACGCCGTTGCCTGGGGCAGGCCAGTGGATCAGCAGCAGGTCGACGTAGTCGGTGCGCAGTTTCTGCAGGCTGTCGCGCAGGCTCGGGATCAACTTGTCGGCGGCGTAGTTTTCGACCCAGATCTTGGTGGTGATGAACAGCTCTTCGCGCTTGACGCCGCTTTCGGCGATGGCCTGGCCGACGTCGGCTTCGTTCTGGTAGATCTGCGCGGTGTCGATGACCCGGTAGCCCAGTTCCAGGGCCGACTTGACCGAATCGATGACGGCTTGGCCGGTGAGGCGGAAGGTGCCGAGGCCGAAGGATGGAATGCTCATGGATCTGCTCCTGGTGAGTGAGGGGTGAGCCGAATCGAGCCTGGTCGCTCGGGTTCGATCGCTCTTCGTGTGGGGAGCAGTGTGCGGCTTTGAGGGGGATTGATTAAGGTGGGGCGGGGCCAAGGTCATTTGATTCACAGTCAAGAATCAGCGGCAAAGTCGTGACTGTGTTGCTGGAATAACAGATTCTTCCTGTACCGGCCTCTTCGCGGGCTTGCCCGCTCCCACAGGAGTGCCACAGTCCTTGAAGCCTGTGGTGTAACTGTGGGAGCGGGCAAGCCCGCGAAGAGGCCGGTACAGGAAAACGAAACGGCCCGCCATATAGGCGGGCCGTCTGGCATTGCAAGGTGACGATCAGCGGCGGCGGAACAGCGGCAGCGGCTCGTCGGTGGCTGCCTGGTAGGTCACCGAGAAGTCCTTCAGGCTTTGCAGCGCGTCTTCCGGGTCCTTGTCGGCACGGATGGCGAACGCGTCAAAACCGCAACGGGCCATGAAGAACAGCTGGTCGCGCAGCACATCGCCAATGGCGCGCAGCTCGCCCTTGAACTTGTAGCGGTCACGCAGCAGGCGCGCATTGGAGTAGTTGCGCCCGTCGGTGAACGCCGGGAAGTTCAGTGCGATGACCTGGAAGTGCTGCACGTCTTCGCCGATTTCTTCGGCTTCTTCGTCACTGTCCAGCCATATGCCCAGCCCGCCGTCACGGGCTTTGAGCGCATGGGCATGGTCCCGCCACATCTGCAGCGGGACGATGTAGTCGTCGCAGTTGGTCAGCTCGTCAAAGGACGTTTCCTTGGGCAGCAGATGCCAGGTTTCGTCGACGATCTGGTTGTTCTTAATGATTCGCTGCATAGACGCGTTCCTTGAAGGGGTCGATGCCGATACGCTGGTAGGTGTCGATGAAACGCTCTTCCTCGGTACGTTGCTCGACGTACACGGCGATCAGCTTCTCGATCACATCGGCCATGTCATCCTGTGCGAAGGACGGGCCGAGGATCTTGCCCAGGCTCGCGCCACGCGCGGCATTGCCGCCCAGCGACACCTGGTAGAACTCCTCGCCCTTCTTGTCCACGCCGAGGATGCCGATGTGGCCCACGTGGTGGTGGCCGCAGGCGTTCATGCAGCCGGAGATGTTCAGGTCGATCTCGCCGATGTCGAACAGGTAATCCAGGTCGTCGAAGCGGCGCTGGATGGATTCGGCGATCGGGATCGACTTGGCGTTGGCCAGCGAGCAGTAGTCACCACCCGGGCAGCAGATGATGTCGGTCAGCAGGCCGATGTTCGGGGTGGCGAAGCCGCTTTCGCGCAGTTCCAGCCACAGGGCGTGCAGCTGGCGCTGCTCGACGTCGGCGAGGATGATGTTCTGCTCGTGCGAGGTGCGCAGGAAGCCGAAGCTGTAGCGCTCGGCCAGGTCGGCCACGGCGTCCAGCTGCTTGTCGGTCAGGTCGCCCGGGGCAACGCCGGTGGGCTTCAGCGACAGGGTCACGGCCACGTAGCCAGGGCGCTTGTGGGCGCGGGTGTTGCGCGAGCGCCAGCGGGCGAAGCCTGGGTATTCGGCGTCCAGGGCGGCGTAGTCGAAGTTGTCCAGGGCCAGGTAGGCCGGGTCGACGAAGTGACGCGATACACGCTGCACTTCGGCTTCGGTCAGCGTGGTGCTGCCGCCGCGCAGGTGGACCATTTCGGCCTCGACCTTCTCGGCGAACACTTCCGGGGTAAGGGCCTTGACCAGGATCTTGATCCGCGCCTTGTACTTGTTGTCACGGCGACCGTAACGGTTGTACACGCGCAGGATGGCGTCGAGGTAGCTGATCAGGTCCTGCCACGGCAGGAACTCGTTGATGAACGAGCCCACCACCGGGGTACGGCCCAGGCCGCCACCGACCAGCACGCGGAAGCCCAGCTCGCCAGCGGCATTGCGCACCGGCTCCAGGCCGATGTCGTGCACTTCGATGGCGGCGCGGTCTTCCTGCGAGCCGTTGATGGCAATCTTGAACTTGCGCGGCAGGTAGGCGAATTCCGGGTGGAAGGTGGTCCACTGGCGGACGATTTCGCACCATGGGCGCGGGTCGACGATTTCGTCTGCGGCCACACCGGCGAACTGGTCGGTGGTGGTGTTGCGCAGGCAGTTGCCGCTGGTCTGGATCGCGTGCATCTGCACGGTGGCCAGTTCGGCGAGGATGTCCGGGATGTCTTCCAGTGCCGGCCAGTTGTACTGCACGTTCTGGCGGGTGGAGATGTGGGCGTAGCCCTTGTCGTAGTCGCGGGCGATCCTGGCCAGGGTGCGGACCTGGGTGGCGTTCAGCTGGCCGTACGGCACGGCGACGCGCAGCATCGGTGCGAAACGTTGGATGTAAAGGCCGTTCTGCAGGCGCAGAGGGCGGAATTCTTCTTCGCTCAGCTCACCTGCCAGATAGCGGCGGGTCTGATCACGGAACTGCTTGACGCGGTCCTCGATGATCCGCTGATCGTACTCGTCGTATACGTACATAAAAGTCCTGTCTCAGGCATGCAGCTATTCGCGCGCACGGCCGCGCACTCCGCTTCGGAGCCGGGGAACGATAGCAGGTTGCGTTTATGCGCTAAAGTGATGTTTTTGCATATGAAAAGAACCAAATGAACTATGTGAGACTGACTGCCATTTGTGCGTTGGGCGTGGCCTGGCGTTTATAATCCGATGTTTGCTTCGCAGGGATGTCAGCCCATGCTCAAGGCGTTGTGCCAAAGCTTGTGTCTTGCCTTGCCGCTGGCGGCAAGCGCGCAGCCGGCTTCGGTGGTTTTCCTCAACCCGGGGCTGTCCACCGAGACGTTCTGGACCAGTTATACGCGCTTCATGCAGGCCGCCGCGGACGAGCTGGGCATGACCCTGCGCGTGGAGTACAGCGAACGCCGCGCCGACCTGGCGCTGACCCAGGCCAGGGCGATCTTGGGCGGGGCGCAGCGCCCGGATTACCTGGTACTGGTCAACGAGCAGTACGTGGCCCCGGAGATCATCCGCCTGTCGCGCGGCAGCGGGGTCAAGCTGTTCCTGGTCAACAACGGCCTGACTGCCAGCCAGGCCCGCAGCATCGAGGCCCAGCCCGACAAGTATGCCGAGCTGCTGGGCACCTTGACGGCCAACGACGAGCAGGCGGGCTTCCAGATGTTGCACCAGATGGTCGCGCAATTGCCTCGTGACAGCGGGCCGGTGGACCTGCTGGCGTTTGCCGGGGTCAAGACCACCCCGGCCTCGCAACTGCGCGAGGAAGGCATGCGCCGGGCCCTGGCCGACTTCCCTCAGGTGCGCCTGCGCCAGGTGGTATATGGCGGCTGGAGCCGCCAGCGCGCTTACGAGCAGGCGCAGCAACTGCTGGAGCGCTACCCGGCCACCCGCCTGGTGTGGTCGGCCAACGACGAAATGGCCTTTGGTGCCATGCAGGCGTTCGAGGAGGCGGGGCGCAAGCCGGGGCGCGATGTGCTGTTCAGTGCCATCAACAGCTCGCCAGAGGCCCTGCACGCACGTATCGACGGGCGCCTGAGCGCGCTGATGGGCGGGCATTTCACCCTCGGCGGCTGGGCCATGGTGATGCTGCACGATGATGCCCAGGGGCTGGCGGTGAACCGTGACGGCCTGCGCGAGCACCGCGTGCCGGTGTTGCAGCCGATCGACCAGGCCAAGGCAACCCGTTGGCTGAAACTGCTGGAGCGGCCGGACTACGGCATCGATTTCCAGCATTACAGTGCCGAAGGGCGGCCGCCCGACTACCAGTACCCGTTTCTGACATCACCGATCAATTATTGAAAGACCCTGCTTGAGGGAAGGGCATTGCTCGTCTTAACTGCTGGTGGTGAAGTGCATTCCCATAACCACCACAAGAGGCAATGCAATGGGAAACTCAACCAAGGTCCGCAAAGCTGACAGCAGCGTCGATGCCTGGGCGATCCTCTGCCTGATCGTTCTGGTGGTGGTCACTGCCGTGTATTGGGTCAGCCACCAGTAGACTTGTATTCAAGACCGTGATGCAGCCAGAGCGCCTGCGGGAGGGAGTCCCGCAGGCGTTTTTGCTAGCGCGCAAGGTGCAGGGCCAACTGCACCAGGCCGATCAGCACGGCAATGAACACCAGGGTGAACAGCGTCCCCAGCGCAATGAAATGGCTGGCCTTGCCGTGTGTGAAGTCGCGGGCGCGGTTCTTGCCGCTTTGCACGCCGAAGGCGGCAGCTAGGATGCTGTGCAGCATCTGCCAGAAGGTAGGGGGCTTGCCCTGGCTGGAATCGTCCATGGTGGCTCCTGAGGAAATCAGAGGCAATCAGGGACAGTGTAGGTGGCTATTGGGGCTGCTGTGCAGCCCATCGCGACACAAGGCCGCTCCTACAAAGGATTGCATTCTCCTGTAATCGATGGACTCGCCCCCGCCGAGGCATCACAGTGCCACGGTGGCGTTCTAAGAAGCCAACGGCAGCGAGG
>NZ_JBIGLU010000023.1:0-88774 GCF_043658375.1 Pseudomonas sp. PsB
GAAAGGGCCGCAACGCGGCCCCAGGATTGATGCGCAATAGTTGAAATTGCTGGGGCTGCTTTGCAGCCCTTTCGCGACACAAGGCCGCTCCCACAGAGGATCGCGCCACTTTTTCGGGGGCAGTCCAGGTTCCCTGGGAGCGGGCTGCCCGCCAAGGTAGTCGGGCATGGCCGGCGCACAATCGCTTGCAATCCGTCACATCTCAAAATACTGTATGAATATTCAGTGTCACAGGTCAGCCCCATGCAACTCATCGCCAAACTCGGCATCCTTGCCGATGCTGCCAAGTACGACGCATCCTGCGCCAGCAGCGGCGCGCCCAAGCGCAACTCGCGCGGGGCTGATGGCCTGGGTGCTACCAATGGCATGGGCATCTGTCACAGCTACACCCCCGACGGGCGCTGCGTCTCGCTGCTCAAGGTGCTACTGACCAACTTTTGCCTCTACGACTGCCAGTACTGCGTCAACCGCCGCTCCAGCAACGTGCCACGCGCGCGCTTCAGCCCCGAGGAAGTGGTCCGGCTGACCCTGGACTTCTACCGGCGCAACTGCATCAGCGGCCTGTTCCTCAGCTCCGGCATCATCCGGTCTGCTGACTACACCATGGAGCAGTTGATCCGCGTGGCGAAGCTGTTGCGCGAAGAGCACGACTTCCGTGGCTATATCCACCTCAAGACCATCCCCGATGCCGACCCGTTGCTGATCGAAGAGGCCGGGCGCCTGGCAGACCGGCTCAGCGTCAACATCGAGCTGCCGACCGACGCCAGCCTGAAACGCCTGGCACCGGAGAAACAGGCGCACACCATTCGCCAGGCCATGGGCGTGATCCACCAGGGCCAGCAAGCCGTGGCCCACGAACCCAAGGCGCCGCGCTTTACCCCGGCCGGGCAAAGCACCCAGGTGATCGTCGGGGCCGACAGCACCGATGACAGCACATTGCTGCGCAATGCCGAATCGCTGTACCAAGGCTATGGCCTCAAGCGCGTGTATTACTCCGCCTTCAGCCCCATCCCTGACAGCCCCGGCAGCGTCCCCCTGGCCGCACCACCGCTGCTGCGCGAGCACCGCCTGTACCAGGCTGACTTCCTGCTACGTGGCTATGGCTACAAGGCCGGCGAGCTGCTGGGCCAGAGCGGCAACCTGGCACTGGACATCGACCCCAAGCTGGCCTGGGCGCTGGCCAACCGCGAAGTGTTCCCGCTGGACGTGAACCGTGCCGAGCCGGCGCTACTGGCGCGCATCCCCGGCATCGGCCTGCGCAGCGTGCAGCGCCTGGTAGCCCTGCGACGCGAACGGCGCATTCGCTACGATGACCTGATCCAGCTGCGCTGCGTGCTGGACAAGGCGCGGCCGTTCATTGTCACCAGCGACTACCGCCCGGCCCAGGCCGAGCTGCGCAGCGGCCTGCTGAGGGCGCGCTTGCGTGAGCCGCAGGCGCCGGTGCAGATGGGCTTGTGGGGATGATCGCGCTCGACTGCGACGGCCTGTTCGCCACCTGGCGTGACCAGGCCCGGGTGTTGTTGGGGCATGGCATCGACCCGTCGGAAGTTACCTGGGCACAAGGGCCGGTGGCTGATTTGCTGGCCGTACCGACAGCGCTGCCGGAAGGCTCCGGTCCTTTTCGCGCCAAGGTGCCAGCGGCGCTGCTGAGCCAGCTGGAACAGGCCGCCCGCTACCGTGGCGAGCACCGCTGGAACCTGCTTTACGAGGTACTTTGGCGGGTGGCCCATGGCGACCGCACTGCAATGCTGGCGGGTGACCGACTGGGCAGCGAGCTGCAAAGACGGATCAAGCAGGTCAATCGCGAAGCGCACCACCTGCATGCGTTTGTACGCTTCGTGCCACTACCCGAAGTATTGGCTGAACAGCTGCAACTCGACCTGGTGGCCTATCACGAGCCGGCGCATGACATTCTGGAAAGCGCCAGTGCGCATTTCGCCGACCGCCTGGGGCGTTTGCGCTGGATGATTGCCACGGCGCACGACGGCATACGCTTCGATGGCCAGGCATTCGACTACCAGCGCCAGTGCCCCGAGCCTTGGCGCCAGTGGGCCCGCAACGCCGAAGACCCTGGCGCCGAATTGTGGCGCACCTACTATCGCCATACCTTCAACCCTGCCCGCCTCAACCCCGACGCCTTGCGCCTGCACATGCCCGGGCGGTTCTGGCGTCATTTGCCGGAGGGCATGCTGATTCCGCAGCTCGAAGGCCTGGCTCGGCAAGGCAAGCAACGGGACGGCCAAGCCCTGGAAGTCGCCTCCCAGGCTGGCAAACAGATCAGCAAGCCCACACGGTAGTTGCGTATTCGCAAACCTTGATCAGTGGGGATTTCTTCGCGGGCATGCCCGTCCCCACAGGTATTGCACTGTTCTCAACGTGTGTGGAGATCCTGTGGGAGCGGGCGTGCCCGCGAAGCAGCCAAACCATACTCAAGCCGAACGATCAGCCGCCACAGCCGTCATAACCTGAGCCGCTGCCGACACGCAAAGAGGACGCGAAATGACCCAACCCGACCCGTCATACGTCAAATGGCTCGAAGACCGCGCCATGCTCAGGGCCTCCCAGCAACGCACCCACCTGTACTCGGGCCAGTCGCGCCTGTGGCAACAACCCTACGCCGAAGCCCAGCCCCGCCGCGCCACTGAAATCGCTTCGGTCTGGCTGACCGTCTACCCCGACGCCATTATCGCCCCCGAAGGCTGTTCGGTGCTCGCTGCCCTGGCCCACGAAGCGCTGTGGAAGCGCCTGTCGGAGATCGGCATCCAGGGCCTGCACACCGGCCCGATAAAGTTGTCCGGCGGCATTCGTGGCCGTGAACTCACCCCCAGCGTGGACGGCAACTTCGACCGCATCAGTTTCGACATCGACCCGCTGTACGGCAGCGAGCAGGAGCTGATCCAGATGAGCCGCATGGCCGCCGCACACAACGCCGTGACCATCGACGACCTGATCCCCTCGCACACGGGCAAGGGTGCCGACTTCCGCCTGGCCGAGCTGGCCCACGGCTCCTACCCGGGGCTGTACCACATGGTCGAAATCCGCGAGGAAGACTGGCCGCTGCTGCCCGAAGTGCCTGCCGGGCGCGACGCGGTCAACCTGCTGCCGGCCCAGTGCGACGAGCTCAAGGCCCGCCATTACATCGTCGGCCAGCTGCAACGGGTGATCTTCTTCGAACCAGGTGTGAAGGAAACCGACTGGAGCGCCACGCCGCCGGTGACCGGTGTGGATGGCAAGACCCGGCGCTGGGTGTACCTGCACTACTTCAAGGAAGGCCAGCCGTCGCTCAACTGGCTGGACCCGACCTTCGCCGCCCAGCAGATGATCATTGGCGATGCCCTGCACGCCCTGGACTGCCTGGGTGCACGCGGCCTGCGCCTGGATGCCAACGGCTTTCTCGGCGTGGAGACCCGCGCCAGCGGCACTGCCTGGTCGGAAAGCCACCCACTGTCGATCGTCGGCAACCAGCTGATCGGCGGCATGATCCGCAAGGCCGGTGGTTTCAGCTTCCAGGAACTGAACCTGACCCTCGACGACATCGCGCAGATGTCCAGGGGCGGTGCCGACCTGTCCTACGATTTCATTACCCGGCCGGCCTACCAGCATGCGCTGCTGACCGGCGACACCGAGTTCCTGCGCCTGATGCTCAAGGAGATGCATGCTTTCGGCATCGACCCGGCGTCGCTGATCCATGCCCTGCAGAACCATGACGAGCTGACCGTGGAGCTGGTGCATTTCTGGACCCTGCATGCCCACGACATGTACCTGTACAAAGGCCAGACCTTGCCCGGCGGCATCCTGCGCGAGCACATCCGCGAAGAGATCTACGAACGGCTGTCGGGCGAGCATGCGCCGTACAACCTGCGCTTCGTTACCAATGGCATAGCCTGTACCACGGCCAGCCTGATCGCTGCCGCACTGGGTATCCGCGACCTCGGGCAGATCGGGGTTGCAGAAATCGAGCTGATCCAGAAGGTGCACCTGCTGCTGGTCATGTACAACGCCATGCAGCCGGGGGTGGTGGCGCTGTCCGGCTGGGACCTGGTGGGCGCCCTGCCCTTGCCCGCCGAAGCGGTCGCGCAGCGGATGCTGGATGGCGATACCCGCTGGATTCACCGCGGCGGCTACGACCTGGCCGGGCTGGAGCCGCAGGCCCAGACGTCGGTGCGTGGCATGCCCCGTGCCCGGGCGCTGTATGGCAGCCTGGACAGCCAGCTGGACAACGGCGATTCGTTTGCCTGCAAGGTGAAGAAACTGCTGGCGGTGCGCCAGGCCTATGGCATCGCCACCAGCCGCCAGGTGCTGGTACCTGAAGTCAGCAGCCCCGGCTTGCTGGTAATGGTGCATGAACTGCCGGCCGGGCGTGGCATCCAGATCACTGCGCTGAACTTTGGCCAGGAAGTGATTGCCGAGGAGCTGCAACTGACAGGGTTCACGCCGGGGCCGGTGGTGGACATGATCAATGAAACGGTCGAAGGGGATTTGACCGAGGATGGGCGCCTGATGGTGAACCTGGACCCGTATGAGGCGCTGTGCCTGCGGATCGTCAACAGCAGCGGCCATGTCTGAATTGTAATTGCCCTGCACAGATCCTTGTAGGAGCGGCCTTGTGTCGCGATGGGCTGCGTAGCAGCCCCGGCGATCTATGCTCGGCTAAAAACCCTGGGAGCGCTTCGCACTCCATCGCGACACAAGGCCGCTCCTACAGGCGGTGATATCCCAGAAGCGCTGGTCTGTGCCGCCTTCGCCTCCATTGCCTTCGCCGGTGAAGCTCTGAACGGCAGCCACGCGATACCTGTGGGTTTCAAGTGTCCAGACAAATGGCCGGCTTGCTTTTACCGCTCCACGGGCATAGCGTTCGGAAGTTTTCTTTTCCGTGCCCAGGAGCAACTCCATGTACACCGGCATCGTCCAGGCCGTCCGCCCTCTGCTTGATGTGACCACCTACCCGGGCCACAACCAGTTCACCATCGACCTCACCCCCGAACTGCTCGACGAGCTGAAGATCGGCGCCAGCGTCAGTGTCGAAGGCACCTGCCTGTCGGTCACCGAAATCCACGGCACCCAGGTCAGGTTCGACGCCATGACCGCCACCCTCGAGCGCACCAACCTGCGCAACTTCAAGGCCGGCCAGGGCGTCAACATCGAACGCTCGGCGAAGATGAACGCCGAAGTCGGCGGCCACCTGATGGCCGGCCACATCGCCACCACCGCCGAAATCGTCGAGCTGTCGATCAAGGAAACCGGCGCCTTCATCAAGTTCCGCATGCCACCGGAATGGGGCAAGTACGTGTTCCCGCGCGGCTTCATCGGGGTCAACGGCTGCAGCCTGACCGTAGCCGATGTCGAGGACAATGTGATCACCATCAACCTGATCCCGGAAACCCTGCGCCAGACCACCTTCCCCAGCTACAAGGCCGGCGAGCTGCTCAACATCGAAGTGGACCACCAGACCATGGTGCTGGTCGATGTAGTGGAGCGCACCATCAAGAGCACCCTGGCCCGCGAAATGCCTCGCTGAGTTCCCGAGGATGCTGCCCAACACCCTTCCCGCGCGCACAGCCAAGCGGCTGCGGCTGCAGATGCTGCGTGGTCGCGTGGGCCTCGGCCTGGTCGCCGGCCTGTCCGTACTTGCCGGCATGACCGATGCCATCGGCCTGCTGGCGCTGGGCGACTTCGTGTCGTTCATGAGTGGCAACACCACGCGCCTGGCCGTCGCCATCAGCGATGCGGACCTGGCCCTGGTGCTGCGCCTGAGTGCTGCTGTGCTGGGCTTCGTCGTCGGCAACGCCCTGGGCGTGCTGCTGGCGCGCGCTTTCCGCCGTCGGGCGTGGCCGGTGCTGCTGGTAGTCGCTGCCCTGCTGGGCTTTGCAGCCGCATGGCCCTTGGCAGCCACCTTTCCAGCGCTGCTCGCTGCCACACTGGCCATGGGCATGATCAATGCCGTGGTCGAACAGGTGAACGGCCTGCCCATCGGCCTGACCTACGTCACCGGCGCCCTGTCACGCTTCGGTCGTGGGCTGGGGCGCTGGCTGCTGGGCGAGCGGCGCAATGGCTGGCGGGTGCAACTGGTGCCTTGGGCCGGCATGCTGCTGGGCGCCGCGCTGGGTGCCTGGCTGGAGCACCACCTGGGCCTGCAGGCACTGACCGGCAGCTGTGCGCTGGCCTGCGTGCTGGCCCTGGTGTCGCGGTTCATTCCACGGACCTGGCAGCGTGGCTACATGCCACACTGATCACTCGATGCGCGGGTGCTGCTGCACCAGCAACTTGCGCTTGGCCTCCAGTTCGGCAATCTGCGCATCGATGTCCTCGATCCTTTGCTCGATGTTGTCGTGGTGCTCCTGCAGCAGCTCACGCGCTTCCTCGATATCCGATGCTGCCGGTGCCGCGCCGCGCAGCGGCTTGTTGGCGGTTTCCTTCATGGTCAGGCCGGTGACCAGCCCCACGGCGGCGATCACCATCAGGTAATAGGCCGGCATGTACAGGTTGCCAGTACTTTCCACCAGCCAGGCGGCGATGGTCGGGGTGAGGCCGGCGATCAGCACCGAGATATTGAAGGCGCTGGCGAGGGCGCTGTAGCGGATGTGCGTGGGGAACATTGCCGGTAGCGTCGAGGCCATCACGCCGATGAAGAAGTTCAGCAGTACGGCAATGATCAGCAACCCGGCAAAAATCACCCCCAGCACGCCGCTGTTGATCAGCATGAATGCCGGGATGGCCAGCACCAACAGGCCGATACTGCCGACGATGATGAACGGTCGACGGCCGAACTTGTCGCTGAGCAGCCCGATCATCGGCTGCACGAACAGCATGCCGACCATGATCGCGATGATGATCAGCACGCCATGGTCTTCGCTGTAGTGCAGGTTGTGCGACAGGTAGCTGGGCATGTACGTGAGCAGCATGTAGTAGGTGACGTTGGTCGCGATCACCACGCCAATGCAGGTCACCAGGCTGCGCCAGTGTTGGGTGGCCACTTCCCTGAACGACACCTTGGGCCCGGTCGCCAGGCCTTCGCGGTCGCCTTTCTCCAGCTTGTCGACGTGCTGCTGGAAGGCTGGCGTCTCCTCAAGCGCATGGCGCAGGTACAGGCCGATGATGCCCAGCGGCAAGGCGAGGAAGAACGGCAGGCGCCAACCCCATTCGAGGAACTTGTCCTCACCCAGCACCGTAGAGATCAACACCACCACACCGGCACCCAACACAAATCCGGCAATCGAGCCGAAGTCCAGCCAACTGCCGAGAAACCCCCGTTTTCGGTCAGGGGCATATTCGGCGACGAAGATCGACGCGCCGGTGTACTCGCCCCCCACCGAGAAGCCCTGGGCCATCTTGGCCAGCAGCAGCAGGATCGGCGCCCAGATACCGATGCTGGCATAGGACGGTATCAGGCCGATGGCGAAGGTGCTGAGCGACATGATCACGATGGTCGCAGCGAGGATTTTCTGCCGCCCGAAGCGGTCACCCAAGGCACCGAAGAACAGCCCGCCCAGAGGCCTGATCAGAAACGGCACCGAGAACGTGGCCAACGCCGCGATCATCTGCACGCTCGGGTCGGCATTGGGGAAGAAAACCTTGCCCAGGGCGTAGGCGACGAAGCCGTAGACGCCGAAGTCGAACCACTCCATGGCATTGCCCAGGGCTGCCGCGGTGATTGCCTTGCGCATCTTGGCGTCGTCGACAATGGTGATGTCCTTCAGGCCGATTGGCTGGAGGCTTTTCTTGCGAGGTTTCATGTCCGTATCCCTGTCGATGAATGCTCTAAGGGATGAGATACAACGGGACACTAAATAATTCAGCGCTTACGGTTTTTTTGTGCTTTTCCTCACCGGTTGCGGCACAGGCAAAAAAAAACCGCTGCGATGGCAGCGGCTTGTATGGGCAACGGCTCGCGGTCAGATGCCTTCGCGGGCCAGGTCCATGGCGAAGTAGGTGAGGATCAGGTCGGCACCGGCACGCTTGATCGCGCCAATGCTTTCACGCACCACACGGCCTTCATCGATGGCGCCAGCCAGGCCGCCGAACTTGATCATCGCGTACTCGCCGCTCACCTGGTACGCCGCCAGCGGCAGGCGCGAGGCGGCACGGATATCGGCGATCACATCGAGGTAGGCACCGGCCGGCTTGACCATCAGCACATCCGCCCCTTCCTGCTCGTCGAGCAGCGACTCACGCACGGCTTCGCGGCGGTTCATCGGGTTCATCTGGTAGCTCTTGCGGTCGCCCTTCAGCGCGGTACCACCGGCTTCACGGAACGGGCCATACAGCGACGAGGCGAACTTGGTGGAATAGGCCATGATCGCTGTGTCGTGGAAGCCGGCACCATCCAGCGCGCTGCGGATGGCCTGGACCTGGCCGTCCATCGCCGCCGACGGGGCAATGAAGTCGGCACCAGCAGCAGCGGCGATGACCGCCTGCTTGCCCAGGTTGGCCAGGGTGGCGTCGTTGTCCACGCCGTGGTCGTGCAGCACGCCGCAGTGGCCGTGGCTGGTGTATTCGCAGAAGCAGGTGTCGGACATCACCACCATTTCCGGCACGGTGTCCTTGCAGATGCGCGACATGCGCGCGACCAGGCCGTTTTCGTTCCAGGTGTCGCTGCCGACGGCGTCCAGGTTGTGCGAAACGCCAAAGGTCATCACCGACTTGATACCGGCGCGGGCATAGCGCTCGATTTCCTGGGCCAGCAGCTTCTCGGGGATGCGGTTGACGCCCGGCATGCTGGTGATCGGCACGAAGTCATCGATGCCCTCTTCGACGAAGATCGGCAGGATCAGGTCTTCAAGGCGGAACTCGGTTTCCTGGAAGATCGTGCGCAGGGACTCGTTCTGGCGCAGGCGGCGTGGACGAACGGACGGGAATTGGTTGGACATGACAGCTCCAGGGAATTTGAACGGCGTATACCTTATGCCTGTCACGCGCCAGTGAAAAGGCCAGATGACGAGATATTGTCTTGCGTCAAAGGCAATGGCTGCATTTTTCCTGTGCCGGCCTCTTCGCGGGCATGCCCGCCCCCACAAGTACAGCGCGATTCCTGTGGGAGCGGGCGTGCCCGCGAAGAGGCCGGCACAGGCAACACATCACTGCAGCCAGGGCGGCGCAGGCTCCTCTGCCCTGGCCGCCCCATGCTCAGCCTCGGCCCGCGCGGCGCGCCGGCGCGCATCATCCAGCCGGGCCGCATCGATCTCGCGCATCACCCCGGCCACGTCAGCCGCATGCTCGTCATCCTCGAACAGCCCCGTCAGCGGGCTGTCCGGGCGCAGTTCGCCCGCCTCGTACAAGGCCCACATTTCCTGCGCATACCGGGTGCTTTTCAGCTCCGGCGCAAAGCGCCCGAAATAATGGGCCATGTTGGCCACATCGCGCTGCAGCATGCTGAAGGCATGGTTGTTGGCCGCTGCATCCACCGCCTGCGGCAGGTCGATGATCACCGGCCCGTCCGGGCCAAGCAGCACGTTGAACTCCGACAGGTCGCCATGCACCAGCCCGGCACACAGCATCAACACGATCTGGCGAATGACGAAGGCATGGAACGCCCGGGCATCCTCGGCCTCGAGGTGCACGTCGTTCAGGCGCGGGGCCGCGTCACCGTCGGCATCGGTCACCAGCTCCATCAACAGCACGCCGTCCTGGAAATCGTAAGGCTTGGGAACCCTCACGCCAGCGCCGGCCAGGCGGAACAGCGCCGCCACTTCGGCGTTCTGCCAAGCGTCTTCGGCTTCCTTGCGGCCGTACTTGCTGCCCTTGGCCATCGCCCGGGCCTGACGGCTGTTGCGAACCTTGCGGCCTTCCTGGTACTCGGCAGCCTGGCGGAAACTGCGCTTGTTGGCTTCTTTATAAACCTTGGCGCAGCGCACCTGGCTGCCACAGCGCACCACATACACGGCGGCTTCCTTGCCACTCATCAACGGCCGCAGTACTTCGTCGACCAGGCCGTCTTCGATCAGGGGTTCGATTCTTTTGGGTGTCTTCATCAGGCTGCGTTCGGGGTCCTGGCTGTGATGACGGACATCCTCTCACAGCCTGATGCGACTTGCTCGTCTGTCTTCAGGCCGAACGGCTCAGGCGCCCTGCCCTACGCGGCCAACCACCACCTCGCGCGCCCGGCGCCGTGTGACCAGAAGGCCCGAACACACCACCAGCACCGCCAGCACCATGGTCGATACCACTTCAAGGCGGTGGTCCGGGCGGAACAGCATCAGCACCAGCACGCCACTGATGAACAGGATCACGCCCCACGTCAGCCAAGGGAACAGCCACATGCGGTAGCCCAGTGTCTTGCCCTGTGCGGTCAGACGCTGGCGCAGGCGCAGCTGGGAAACGGCTATCACCAGGTACACCAGCAAGGCAATGGCGCCGGAGCTTGCCATGAGGAAGCCGAACACCTTGGCCGGTACCAGGTAGTTGGCGATCACCGCCAGGAAAGCTGCGCCAGTGGACAGCAGCACAGCTACCACGGGGGTGCCGCTGCGGCTGGTCACCTGGGCACAGGCCGGCGCATCACCGCGGCGGCTCAGCGAGTAGACCATGCGCGACGCGGTATACAGCGACGAGTTGAGGCAGCTGGTCACCGACGTCAGCACCACGAAATCGATGATGGCCTTGGCATTCGGCACGCCAAGGGTATCCAGTACCGTGACATAGGAACCTTCGGTGGCCAGGCGCGGGTCGGTCCACGGCACCAGCGCGATGACGATGAAGATCGACAGGATATAGAACAGGGTGATCCGCCAGATCACCGAGTTGGTGGCCTTGGAAATATGCTTGCCCGCTTCGTCGGATTCGGCCGCGGCGATGGTCACCACCTCGGCGCCGAGGAACGAGAACATGGTAATCAGCATGGCGCTGAGCACCGCACCAAAACCGTTGGGCATGAAGCCGCCGCTATCCCACAGGCGCGACACGCCGCTGACACCAGAGCCTGGCAGCAGGCCGAAGATGGCGCACACCCCCAGCGCGATGAAACTGACGATGGCCACCACCTTCACCAACGCCAGCCAGAACTCGAACTCACCGTAGTTCTTCACGCTGAACAGGTTGGTGGCGGTCAGCAACAGGGTGATCACCAACGACAAGACCCAGATCTCCAGCTGCGGGACCCAGGAATTGATGATGGTGGCGGCGATATTGGCCTCGATGGGGATGATCAGTACCCAGAACCACCAGTACAGCCAGCCGATGGTGTAGCCGGCCCACTTGCCGATGGCGAGGTCGGCATAGGTAGAGAACGAACCGGTGTCCGGCGAGGCAACGGCCATTTCGGCCAGCATGCGCATCACCAGCACCACCAGCGCGCCAGCCAGAATATAGGCCAGGATGGTGGCTGGCCCTGCTTCGGCAATCGCACGGCCGGAGCCGACGAACAGGCCGGCACCGATCACGCCGGCAATGGACAGCATGGTGACATGCCGGGATTTCAATCCATGACTCAAATTGTTCTTGTGGGTTTGCATGGCGCTACCTTGTTGTTTTTGTCATGCCCACGCAGGGGCCGCCGGCTTGCACGTCACCGACGCAGGCGCGAAAAAGCCCGCCCTGCCCCAGGTGGTGAGTAGGGCAGTACGGGTTGAGTAAAACGAAACCGCAGAACGTATTACGGGTAGGTCAGCCGGCAGCCCGCTGACGAGGCGCCAGGTCGGCCTTGGGGAAACTGCCGCCCTGGCGGCCGACCTGCTCGCATACCTTGTCGACGATGTAGGCGCCGATCGGGATGGCGGAGGTGGCGGCCGGCGACGGTGCGTTGCACACGTTGACGCTGCGAGCGGTGTTGACGAACAGGAAGTCGTCGATCAGCTTGCCGTCACGCGACACGGCCTGGGCACGCACGCCGGCCGGGTAAGGCGTGAGGTCGGCCTTGGTGATGCTCGGGCAGTACTTCTGGACCTGCTTGAGGTAGCCACCCTTGAACAGCGAGTTCTTCATCTCGATCAGGCCAGGGCGGAAGTTCTTCGCCAGCACCTTGAGGATGCCGGGGGTGGTCAAGGTCTGGAACAGGTCGCCGGGGCTGACATCGCGCTTGCGGTAGCCCTCGCGCTTCATCGCCAGCACGGCGTTGGGGCCAACGGTGACGGTGCCGTCGATCATGCGTGTCAGGTGCACGCCCAGGAACGGCATGGACGGGTCGGGAATCGGGTAGATCAGGTGGTTGACGATCTGGTTGTGCTGCTTGGGCAGCAGGTAGTACTCGCCACGGAACGGGCAAATGACGAATTCGGTACGCAGGCCCAGCATGCTCACCACGCGGTCGGCCATCAGGCCCGAGCAGGTCACCAGGAAACGGCTGCGCAATTCGTCACCCTGCGTGCGCACGACCACTTCGCTGGCCAGCTCCTGCAGGCCGACCACCTCGGCGCCATAGCGGATTTCACCGCCGGCGCGCTGGAACTCGGCGCCCATGGCCGCAGTCACTTCGGCGTAATTGACGATGCCGCTGGAGGGCACGAAGATGCCGCCCATGCCAACGATATTGGGCTCGCGCTCGCGCAGCTCGGCCGCCGACAGCCAGTAGCGCTCAAGGCCATTGGCCGCGGTGCGCTCCCACAGCGCCTTCATGCGCTGCATTTCCAGGTCGTTGGTGGCCACCAGCAGCTTGCCGCACTCATCGAAGCGGATACCGTGCTGGGTGCAGAAGGCCTTGGTGGCCTTGTTGCCTTCCAGGCAGAAGCGCGCCTTGAGGCTGCCGGGGGTGTAATACACGCCGGCGTGGATCACGCCGCTGTTGTGGCCGGTCTGGTGGCGGGCCGGGCCGGACTCTTTCTCCAGCAGGAGAATCTTCGCATCCGGGTAGACCTTGATCAGGTGCATGGCCGTGGACATGCCCACAATGCCACCGCCAATGATGATGAAATCGTACACAGCCTTACCTCACACGCAGGCATTGCCTGACTGGCTCACCAAGGCCCGCGCGGGCCCTGGTGGCATCGTTTTGTGCAAAGGCGCGTGGGCGGGCGCCCGCCCCGCGCCCTGTCATTATTGCCCGCGCTGGTACAGCGGTTTGGGGAAGGCCACGTAGCCGCGCTGGCGCATCAGCTCGCGGCGTAGGCCTTCGTGCGGCGTGAAGCGGTCGCGGCCATGCAGCCAGAACAGGTTGTTGATCAGCAGGAAGCTACCCACGCCAACCGGTACCGAAAGCTTCTTCTCGCTGCCTTCCAGCGATTCGGACAAGGCGTTCAGCCAGATGCCCTCCTCGTAGTTTTCCGGCTGCACGAACTGGTCGATGTAGCGCATGGTCGGGCGGCCTTCGGCATCGGTGTCGAATACCGAGTGGAACACATCCTCGGACACCTTCTTGCTTGGCGGTGCGGTCCAGCGCATCTCGCGACGGGCCAGCGGGTGGCGGAAGAATTCGTCGCACTGTTCCCAGTCGTCCAGGTGCAGCAGCAGCGAGTTGCCGCCTTCCATGTTCTTTTCGTCGATCTTCAGCATCAGCACGTAGTCGGTGATCTGGTTGACGAAGGTGCCGTCGTTGTGCAGCTCCATGACCCGGTGCGGCTGGCGCAGGTAGCTGTCGGAGTTGTCGGTGTTGACCACCACGAAGCGGGCGTAGAACTGGCCACTCATGGCGTCGTAGTTGGAGCGGCCGATCAGGTGCGCGCAGGCGGTTGTGAACTTGACCATGTCCTCGGCCTGGCTCACGTCATCCAGGCCGACCGGGGTGATCAGCATGCCGCCGCTGGCGCGATTGAGGATGGTATTGAGCAGCACCGGCCGCAGGGTGCCCTGGCACAGCTCGTCGAGGATCTCGCCAACCCGGAAGCGCAGGAACGACTTGTACTCCAGCGCCTGCACCGGCCACTGGGCAACAGCCTGGACGAACGCTTCGACCGTTTCGCGGGCAAAGGTGAGCTCAAGCAGGCGCGGCGACTGTTTCGAGGGGGCGATGGTGAAACCACGCGGTTCGAGCGGCAGTGGCATCACAAGTTCGTCGATCTGCGTAAAAGCGTTCATGGCAGTGTCCTGGCAGAGAAAGTGAGTGGCGCCGTCCGGTCATGACCTGGATCAGTGCGGGCGAGCTAAAATTATCGCCATAAACGCAAAATGTCTACATTTTTATTTTTCAAAGACAAAATGCGTGTTTGTCCATTGTTTTTCGCCAGCGAATGCTTTCGGTATGATCGACAAAACCGTTTGAGGAACAGGACCTTGGAAGCGCTCGCCCCCCGACAAAACTCAGCATTCAGCGGGTATGAGAGGCTCAAGAAGGACATCATCCGCGGCGTGTTCAAGCCCGGAGAAAAGCTGTTGATGAGCACCCTGAAGGAACGCTACGACCTGGGCGTGGGCCCGCTGCGCGAAGCACTGTCGCAGCTGGTGGCCGAGCACCTGGTCAACGCGATCAGCCAGAAGGGCTACCGTGTGGCGCCCATGTCGCTGGACGAGATGAACGACATCTACGATGCCCGCGCCAACCTGGAGGCGATGATCATCACCCTGGCCATCGAACGTGGCGACGACGCCTGGGAGGCGTCGGTACTGGCCCACTCGCATACCCTGGCCAAGGTGGTGGAAGTGAAGACCCGCGAGCAACGCCTGGATGTATGGGACGAACGGCACAAGGCGTTCCACACGGCCATTGCCTCAGGCTGCGGCTCCAAGCACCTGCTGCAGGCGCGCACCTACCTGTTCGACCAGGCCGAGCGCTACCGGCACCTGTGGCTGACCCAGACGGTGTTTTCCGAACAGGCCCTGGAGCTCAAGCGCCAGGAGCATGCGGCATTGGTCGAGGTGATTCTGGCCCGGGACGCCAAGCGCGCCAGCGCCATGATGCGTTCGCACCTGATGACTCCGGTGCCGATCATTGCGCAGATCATGCATGCCGAGGGTATCGGCGCACGCTGAGCGCTTTGCCCTGGCCTGCGCGGTCCTTTGTAGGAGCGGCCTTGTGTCGCGAAAGGGCTGCGAAGCAGCCCCGGCAATTTGTGCATTTGTGCTGAAATCCCGGGGCTGCTGCGCAGCCCATTCGCGACACAAGGCCGCTCCTACAAGGGGGCGGTCAGCCGGTCAGGTGGCCAGATGAATTTTTCTTAAATCGCCGTTTGGCTATTCTTTGGCACAATCAAGTCTCCATTAGATGCCCGGGAACCAGCATGCCTCGCGTACTGACCATCGAAGACGACGCCGTCACCGGCCAGGAAATCGTCGCCGAACTTACCAGCCACGGCCTTGAGGTGGATTGGGCCGACAATGGCCGTGAAGGCCTGGCCAAGGCCATTGCCGGCGGCTACGACCTGATTACCCTGGACCGCATGCTGCCCGAGGTCGATGGCCTGACCATCGTCACCACCCTGCGCAGCCTCAAGATCGCCACGCCGATCCTGATGATCAGCGCCCTCTCCGACGTCGACGAGCGGGTACGCGGCCTGCGTGCCGGGGGTGACGACTACCTGACCAAACCGTTCGCCTCCGACGAGATGGCCGCGCGGGTCGAAGTGCTGCTGCGCCGCAACAGCGTGCCCATGACCCAGACCCGCCTGCAGGTCGCCGACTTGCAACTGGACCTGATCAGCCACGAAGCCCGCCGTGGCGAACAGACCCTCAACCTGCTGCCCACCGAGTACAAGCTGCTGGAGTACCTGATGCGCCATAGCGGCCAGGTGATCACGCGGATGATGATTTTCGAGGAAGTCTGGGGCTACCACTTCGACCCGGGCACCAACCTGATCGACGTACACATCGGTCGCCTGCGCAAGAAAATCGACTCGCCCGGCCAGTCGCCGCTGATCCGTACGGTACGGGGCTCCGGCTATGCCATTGCTGAACCCGTCTAAGGGCTGGAGCTCCTCGACCAGCCGCCTGCTGGCGCTGTACAGCTTTCTGTTCGTGGCCTGGAGCAGCATCCTCATGGGGGTGCTGTACTTCGAGGTGTCCAGCTACCTGAACAAACTCACCCGCCATTCGATGCTGCAGCGCCAGCACCTGTTCGCGCACATGAGCGGCAAACAGCTGGACGACGCCCTGGTCGCCAGCCAGGCCTTCGAAGAGCGCAGCTTCGACGCCTACGGCCTGTTCGACAACCAGCTAAACCCGATCGGCGGGCGCATTCGCGCCATCCCGCCAGAGCTGGGGCTGGACGGCAAGGTTCACGAACTCAAGCGCTGCCTGGACGCCGACGACCCGCACATGCCGCGTGACAGCTGCGATGCGGTGGCGATCAAGGTGCAGGATGGCCGCTGGCTGGTGCTGGTGCGCGACAACGGATCGCTGTTCGTGGTCACCCGGATCATCCTGCATGCCCTGCTCTGGGGGATCTCGCTGACCCTGATCCCAGGCTTTGCCGGCTGGTACCTGCTCAGGCGCCGCCCGCTCAAGCGCATTCGCGCGATCCAGGCCCAGGCCGAACTGATCGTCGCCGGCGACCTTACCCACCGCCTGCCGCTGTCGGCCCGGCGTGACGAGCTGGACATGCTGGCGGCCATCGTCAACGCCATGCTCGACCGCATCGAACGGCTGATGCACGAGGTCAAGGGCGTATGCGACAACATCGCCCACGACCTGCGCACCCCGCTCACCCGCCTGCGCGCCCAGCTGTACCGCATTCGCCAGCAAAGTGACGCTGACTCCACCCAGGCCGAGGCACTGGACCAGGCCATTAGCGAAACCGACACCCTGATGGCGCGTTTTCGCGGGTTGTTGCGCATCAGCGAACTGGAAGACCGCCAGCGGCGGGCCGGTTTCGTCCAGCTTGACCCGCACGAGTTGCTGGTCGAGCTGCACGACTTCTACTTGCCGTTGGCAGAAGATGGCGGCATCCGCCTGGAACTGCAGCAGCCAACCGAACTGCCGGCATTGCATGGTGACCGCGAACTGCTGTTCGAGGCACTGGCCAACCTGGTGGGCAACGGCATCAAGTTCACCCCCGAGGGTGGGCTGGTGCGGATAACGGCGACGCAGGACGACAACGGCCTGCACCTGGCCATCGAGGACAGCGGGCCGGGTATTCCGAAAGAGGAACGCGCGGCAGTGCTGAAGCGCTTCTACCGTAGCGATGAAGGCCACCGCCATGCAGGGTTCGGGCTGGGGTTGTCAATCGTTGCGGCGATCGTCGACCTGCATGGGTTCGGGCTGGAGGTGGAGGAAAGCGAGCTGGGTGGGGCGAGGCTGGTACTGCACTGCCCGCTTGCGGGGCTGGTCAAGTAAAGGCCGGGGGCCGCCATGCGGCCCATTCGCAGCACAAGGCTGCTCCTACAAAGGGACCGCGTATCCCTGTAGGAGCAGCCTTGTGCTGCGAATGGGCTGCAAAGCAGCCCCAACTGCATCGATCAGTCGGCCAGACGCCAGGTAGTCCCACCCTTGCTGTCTTCCAGCACCACACCCATGGCGGTCAGCTGGTCGCGAATGCGGTCGGACTCGGCCCAGTTCTTGTCCGCACGCGCCTGCAGGCGCGCCTGGATCAAGCCCTCGACCTCAGCAGCATCCACCTTGCCTTCGGCACCGGCGCGCAGGAAGTCATCGGCTTCCAGCTGCAGCACACCCAGCACATCACCCAGCTCGCGCAGGCGACCGGCCAGGCCGGCAGCGGCCTCCAGGTCGCTGTCGCGCAGGCGGTTGATCTCGCGCACCAGGTCGAACAGCACGGCGCAGGCTTCGGGGGTGCCGAAGTCGTCGTTCATGGCCACGCTGAAGCGCTCGACAAACTCTTCGCCACCCTTGGCCGCCACCCGTGGCAAGCCGCGCAAGGCGTGGTAGAAGCGCTCCAGTGCGCCCTTGGCATCGCGCAGGCTGTCTTCCGAGTAGTTGATCGCGCTGCGGTAGTGGCTGGCCACCAGCAGGTAGCGCACCACTTCAGGGTGGTACTTCTCGAGCACGTCACGGATGGTGAAGAAGTTGTTCAACGACTTGGACATCTTCTCGCCATTGATCCGGATCATGCCGCAGTGCATCCAGGCGTTGGCGTACTGCTTGCCGGTGGCCGCCTCGCTCTGGGCAATCTCGTTCTCGTGGTGCGGGAACTCCAGGTCGCTGCCGCCACCGTGGATGTCAAAGCTTTCACCCAGGCAGCAGGTGGACATCACCGAGCACTCGATGTGCCAGCCCGGACGCCCTGGGCCCCATGGCGATTCCCAGCTCGGCTCGCCCGGCTTGACGCCCTTCCACAGCACGAAGTCCAGCGGGTCCTGCTTGGCTTCGTCAACCTCGATACGGGCACCGATGCGCAGGTCTTCGATCTTCTTGCGCGACAGCTTGCCGTAACCGACGAACTTGCCGACGCGGTAGTACACGTCGCCATTGCCCGGTGCGTAGGCATAACCCTTGTCGATCAGGGTCTGGATCATCGCGTGCATGCCGGCGATATGGTCGGTGGCACGCGGCTCCTGGTCCGGCGGCAGGATGTTCAGGCGGCGCTCGTCTTCGTGCATCGCGTCGATCATGCGGGCGGTCAGGGCGTCGAAGCTTTCGCCGTTCTCGTTGGCCCGGTTGATGATCTTGTCATCGATGTCGGTGATGTTGCGCACATAGGTCAGCTCGTAGCCGCTCTTGCGCAGCCAGCGGGTGACCAGGTCGAAGGCCACCATGCTGCGGCCATGGCCCAGGTGGCAGTAGTCGTATACGGTCATGCCGCACACGTACATGCGCACCTTGTTGCCATCCAGCGGCTTGAAGGTTTCCTTCGCTTTGCTCAGCGTGTTGTAGATGGTAAGCACGGCGGTTCCTCAGCTGCCCCAGGAGTCACGCAGGGTGACAGTGCGGTTGAACACCGGGCGGCCCGGCTGGCTGTCTTTCAGGTCGGCGCAGAAGTAACCTTCGCGTTCGAACTGGAAGCGGTCCTCGGGCTGCGCCTGGGCCAGCGACGGCTCGGCACGGCAGCCGCTGAGCACTTGCAGCGAGCCTGGGTTGATGTTGTCCAGGAAGCTGCCGCCCTCCTCGGTCTTTTCCGGGTTCGGCGAGCGGAACAGGCGGTCGTACAGGCGCACTTCGCACTCGACGCTGCCCTCGGCCGGCACCCAGTGGATCACGCCCTTGACCTTGCGGCCTTCCGGGTTCTTGCCCAGGGTGTCCGGGTCGTACGAGCAGCGCAGCTCGACGATGTTGCCGTCGGCATCCTTGACCGCCTCGTCGGCGCGGATCACGTAGCTGCCGCGCAGGCGCACTTCACCGGCCGGTTCCAGGCGCTTGTAGCCCTTCGGCGGCTCTTCCATGAAGTCGTCGCGGTCGATGTACAGTTCACGGGAGAACGGCAGCACGCGCACGCCCATGTCTTCCTTCGGGTGGCGCGGCAGTTCGAGCTGCTCGACCTGGCCTTCCGGGTAGTTGGTGATGACCACCTTCAGCGGGCGCAGCACGCACATGGCGCGCGGTGCGGTGCGGTCCAGGTCGTCACGGATGCTGAACTCGAGCATCGACATGTCGACCACGCCGTCGGAACGGTTGGTGCCGATCATTTCGCAGAAGTTGCGGATCGAGGCCGGGGTGTAGCCACGGCGACGGAAGCCGGACAGCGTCGACATGCGTGGGTCGTCCCAGGCTTCGACGTGCTTTTCGTCCACCAGCTGCTTGAGCTTGCGCTTGGAAGTGATGGTGTAGTTCAGGTTCAGGCGGCTGAACTCGTACTGGCGCGGGTGTGCCGGCACCGGCAGGTTGTCGAGGAACCAGTCGTACAGCGGACGATGCCCTTCGAACTCCAGGGTGCAGATCGAGTGGGTGATGCCCTCGATGGCGTCCGACTGGCCGTGGGTGAAGTCGTAGTTCGGGTAGATGCACCACTTGTCACCGGTCTGGTGGTGGTGGGCATGGCGGATACGGTACAGGATCGGGTCGCGCAGGTTCATGTTCGGCGAGGCCATGTCGATCTTGGCCCGCAGCACGCGCTCGCCATCCTTGAACTCGCCGGCTTTCATGCGGGCGAACAGGTCGAGGTTCTCGTCAACGCTGCGCTCGCGGAACGGGCTGTTCTTGCCCGGCTCCTTGAGGTTGCCACGGTATTCCTTGGCCTGCTCTGGGGTAAGGTCGCAGACGTAGGCCTTGCCACGCTTGATCAGCTCGACCGCCCAGTCGTGCAACTGGTCGAAGTAGTCGGAGGCGTAGCGCACGTCGCCGGCCCAGTCGAAGCCCAGCCACTTGACATCGCTCTGGATGGCGTCGATGTACTCCTGGTCTTCCTTGGCCGGGTTGGTATCGTCGAAACGCAGGTGGCAGACGCCCCCGAATTCCTTGGCCAGGCCGAAGTTGACGCAGATCGACTTGGCGTGACCGATGTGCAGGTAGCCATTGGGCTCCGGCGGGAAACGGGTGACGATGCTGCTGTGCTTGCCCGAGTCCAGGTCGGCCTGGATGATCGGCCGCAGGAAGTTCGCAGGGACAGCGGGGGCGCCTTTGGCAGCGGCGTTGGGCGCGTTGTCGGCAGTGGGCTTGCTCATAGGATCCTTGAATGCACGTGTCCGGCCTGGGTAGGCCGATTGAATCAAAGGGCCTATCATAGCCGAAGCAGTCAAGCTGCTGACAGTCGGGCCCGGACAAACTGGCGTGATTTATCACGGCTTTTTGCCGCAGCCTGGCAAAATGGCCAGTGCGCGCCATGTGTCGCGATCGCCTGATCCTGCGTCAGGTGATAACCCGCGCCCTGCGCACCCTAATTCCGATTGCCTTGAAAGAGCGAGTTTCAGCATGTCCAAAGTCAAACTGAGCACCAACCACGGCGACATCGTCCTGCAACTGGACGCCGAGAAAGCGCCGCTGACTACCGAAAACTTCGTTCAGTACGTCAAGGACGGCCACTACAATGGCACCGTGTTCCACCGTGTGATCAAGGGCTTCATGATCCAGGGCGGCGGCTTCGAGCCTGGCATGAGCCAGAAGAAGACCCGCGCCAGCATCCAGAACGAAGCCGACAACGGCCTGAAAAACAAGAAGTACAGCATCGCCATGGCCCGTACCATGGAGCCGCACTCCGCCTCGGCGCAGTTCTTCATCAACTCGTCCGACAACGACTTCCTCAACCACAGCGGCAAGAACGTGCAGGGCTGGGGCTACGCGGTATTCGGCGAAGTGATCGAAGGCCGTGAAATCGTCGACGCCATCGAAAAGGTCGCCACCGGTTCCAAGGCTGGCCACCAGGACGTGCCGAAGGACGACGTGGTCATCGAGAAAGCCGAGATCGTTGAGTGATCCTGCTGATCTCCGATCTGCACCTGCAAGAAGAACGCCCGGACATTACCCGGGCGTTTCTTGATCTGCTCGATGGCCGTGCCCGCCACGCCAAGGCGTTGTACATCCTTGGCGACTTCTTCGAAGCCTGGATCGGCGACGACGCCATGACGCCCTTCCAGCAGTCGGTCTGCCAGGCCATGCGGCGGCTGAGCGACAGCGGCACGGCCATCTACCTGATGCATGGCAACCGTGATTTCCTGATTGGCCAGGCCTTCTGCGACGCTGCGGGCTGCACGTTGCTGCACGACCCCAGCGTGATCGAGCTGGGTGGTGAGCAGGTGCTGCTGATGCATGGCGATACCCTGTGCACCCGCGACCTGGCCTACATGAAAATGCGCCGCTTGCTGCGCAACCCGCTGAGCCTGTGGGTGTTGCGGCACCTGCCGCTGTCGGCCCGCTACAAGCTGGCACGCAAGCTACGCAGCGAAAGCCGCACGCAAACGCGGATGAAGTCCACCGAGATCGTCGATGTCACGCCGGAGGAAGTGCCGAAGGTGATGGCGGCGCATGGTGTACGTACCTTGGTGCATGGGCATACCCATCGGCCGGCGATACACAAGCTGGTGGTCGACGGGCAACCGGCACGGCGTATCGTGCTGGGCGACTGGGACCGCCGTGGCTGGGCCTTGCAGGTTGACGAGCAAGGGTTTCAGCTGGCGCCGTTCGAGTTTTCCTGACCGACCGAGTCGCCTTCTTCGCGGGCATGCCCGCTCCCACAGGTACTGCACCAGGGCCACAAGCGGTGCGGTACCTGTGGGAGCGGGCGAGCCCGCGAAGAGGCCGGTATGCCCTACTGCTGGACCACTGCCCCCTTGTCCCGCTCACTGATCACCACTTCCCGGTACTCCGGATCCGCCTTGATCTGCGCCTCGGTAAACGGAATCACCGCCAGTTGCCCGGCCGCAAACGCCTTGGTCTGGTCACCGGCATGCACCGAAGCCGCTTCACTCGACTGGGAAAACGCCAACAGCCCACGGGCCTGCGGCCCCTTGTCGGTAAAGCTGACCAGTTGCAGGTAGCTGGTACCACTGACCACCAGCCGCTTGCCCTGCCCGTGCGGCACGCTGTAGATCGCGTTGTACACGCCCAACGCCTGCGGGCCACCCGGCACCGGCGTGCCATCGCTCGCCTGTTGCACCTGCCCCCAGCGCGCGTCCCCTGCCATGCCGCTGTCACGCACCCGCTTGAGCGACGCCAGCGCGGCCTGGTGCAGCAGCTTGCGCACGGCCGCCTGCTCTACCGCCAGCCCGCGGGGGGTGTGCTGCGGGTCGGCCGGGTCGAAGGCCACCCGCCAGCTTTCCGGGTGCTCGGCCAGGGCATCGAACAGGTTCTGGAAATGCACCAGGCCAATGCCGCTGTCCAGGTCAGCCTTGCCATTCCAGGCCACCAGGCTGCTGCATACCGCCCGCACATCCGCATCGGCGCCCTTGCACCAGTGCAGCAGGTCAGGCAGTAGCAGGCTGGCCAGGTACACCTCGTCATCGGTCACCATGCGCTGCAGGTCGTCAACGCCCAGGCGGGCCGTACCCTGCAGGCGTTGCAGGGCAAAGCGGCCACGCATGCCCAGCGGCTGGTCACTGCGGCTTACCAGCGGCGAATATCCGGTCAGCGGCTGCGCCGGGTTGGCCATCCAGGCCGGGTCGTTGGAGTTCTGCACGAAATCCTCGCGCTCCAGGCTCGGCAGCAGCCGCGCAGGGAAGATCCCCGGCTGCGCGGCCTGCGCATCGACCTTCCACTGGCACGCGCTGCGTGAGCCATCCAGTACCACCAGGCGCCCTTGTGCCTGCGGGTTGCTGCACGCACTCAGCAGTTGCTGATCCACATATGGCACCACTGACTGGTTCAGGTACAAGGCCTTGCCTGCCGGGTCCACCGCCAGCGTGTTGACCCAGGGAATACCCTGCAGCTGTTCGATCGAGCCTTTCAACGTAGCCAGGCTGTCGGCATGGTTGATCTGGTACCACTGCTGCAACACCCGAGTGTTCTCGAGGTTGGCGTCGCGCAGGCTGTAGGCGGCATGCGCATCCCAGTCCAGGCGACCCGGCCACTGCACCACCGGGCCGAACTGCGAACTGTAGACCTGGCGCTGTACCTGGCTCAGGCTGCCATCCTCGGCCTTGACCGCAACGCTGACGGTTTGCCGGGCCAGCGGTAGGGACTTGCCATCGAGCAGGTAGCGGGTCGGGTCCTTGGGGTCGAGTTGCAGGCGGTACAGGGTGAAGTGCTTCGATGTGTCGACGGTGTGCGTCCAGGCCAGATGCTGGTTGAAACCGATGTTGACGACCGGCAGGCCCGGCAATGCCGCCCCCATCACATCGAGCTGGCCGGGAATGGTCAGTTGCATCTGGTAGAAGCGCATGCCACCCATCCACGGGAAGTGCGGGTTGGCCAGCAACAGGCCGCGGCCATTGGCCGAACGTTGAGCTCCGACGGCCACTGCATTGCTACCGCGCTCCGTGGCAAAACGCTGCTGCCTGGCCAGCGCCTCGGCAAACCCTGTCGGCGCCTGCTGGCTGGCCAGCATTGGTGGTTGCGCCCCCGCCAGCGCTTCGACGAACTGCCCGACACCGCCTTCGGCGAGCAGTCGACGGGTCAGCTTGACCAGGTCCTCGCTGCTGATCGGCCGCAGCCACTCGCCGTTGCCACATTCGGCAGGCAACCCCTGGCTGCGGCGCTCGGCCAGCGCCCGGTTGTAGCCGCTGGCATAACCTGCCAGCAGCGCCTGTACTGGCGCGGGCTGCGCCTGCAAGAACGCATCGACTGCCGCCGGCGTGTTGAGCCAGGCGAAGAACACATCGCTGGCCAGGTTGTCACGCTGCTCAAGGGTCTTGCCCTTGGCACCGAAGTAGCGTGAGCGCTCGCCACTGACGGTCAGCACTTCATTGGCCAGCAGGCACAGGTTGTCCTGGGCGTAGGCGTAGCCGATGCCATAGCCCAGGCCCCGCGCGTCCTTGGCAACGATGTGCGGTACCCCGTAACTGGTTCGCCGAATCTGCGCACTGGCATCGGCGGCGGACTGCAGCGGCGCTGCGCCGACGCTGAAGGCTACCAGGGCGGCGGCCAGGCCAGCGCAAGTCATGGGACGGGAAAGTGGAAACACGGGCACTCCTCGGGTTCGGGGGTTATCCCGATCAGACGAATGGCCAGATGAAAATTTTACGTATTGCAAGGCAATGGAACGTCTTGAACAGAACCAGGCTTTTTTTTGCGCGTGGGCTGCAGTTTTTCCGTTCTCATTCGTCCTAGTAAGTGAGGCACCCAAATTTCGGGTTCGTCCACGAAAAGGAGCATTCACATGTACAACCCGCAACCCTCGATCCAGGCTGGGCGCGTCCCAGGCAAAGCGCCCAGGGAACAGGACGTTTTGGCTGACGAACGCATCGGCAACGAACAGATCCGCGAGCTGTTGCGCAGTTTCGGCCTGCGTACCAGCCTGATCCGCCTCAAGGTCATCGATGCCTTGCACGCCGCCGACCGCAATGGCCGCAGCATTGGCGTGCGCGGCGTGCACGCGCAACTGGAACAGCTGGATATCCCGCTGTCGTTCCTCAGCGTGCGCGAAGTGCTCAAGCGGCTGTGCAGCGAGGGCGTCATCCAGCTGGGCAGCGACAAATGCTACAGCCTCGACCCGCAGGCGCGCGCCGTGCTGGAGCGAACGCCTGTGCGCTGAGCGCATGGCCGGCCATGACTGGCCGGCCCGCCAGGATCAGGGCTTGACCTTGCGCCGCAGGATGCCGTTGATCACCACGACCACCACGGCGATGGCAATGGCCAGCATCTGGAAGGTCTGCTCACTGATCGTGCCCTGCTTCTGCAGGTGGGACAGGCCCAGCATCAGGCCCAGTACCACCAGGATGATCAGAAGGGAATATTTGAGGCGCTGCACGTGTGTCATCGAAGGTTCCTTGCAACATCAGGGGCAAATGGCTCGCAACGAGCCGCGGCAATGATACAACGGCCACCGGCCCCGGCGCTGCATTTCCTGCTGGGTGGGGCGGCGCCTGCCTGAAAGCATGGGGCTCCCAAGCACCCATGCCGGAGGCACCATGTACAAACCCCTTCTGTTCGCGTCGCTATTGCTGACCCCCTTTTCCCTTCATGCGCTGGACACCCGCCAGACCTCGGCCGAGCAACTGCTCGAACTGGGCCGCGAACTGGCTGCCCAAGCTGGCGCCAGCCAATGGCAACAACTGTGGCAGCGCGTGCGCCAGGCCGGTTACCTGCAGGCAAACGGTGCGTCGGTGCATTTCACTGCCCCCCCGGCGCAACTGCCCGAGCTGGCCCGGCAAACCCTGGCCCAGGCCGACCAGGTACAAGCGCAGCAGCAGACCCAGGCACTGTACCGCCGCAGTTTTGCCGACCAGGTCATCGGCCATCGTGACGGGCAGCCGCTGCATGCGCTGTGCCTGCTGGTCGATTGGCGGACGCTGCCACAAGGCATGCGCGATTCCCCCCAGGCCTACCTGCGCAGCGCCAGCCTGCTGAGCAGCTATCCGTGCGATTGAGGGTTACCACACCCAACGCCCTGCACAGGGAGTGACGTGATGGGAAATCACCCGCCACAGCCAAATGTTGAAGCCATGTCCTACAGCGCCGGATATCGCTGCCTGCAAAACCTGTTCGCTGAAGCTACAACCCCCAACCCATATGCCGCCTAGCGACGCGGCTCGGCTGTCACAGAAAATCCGGTCACACCTTCGACATAACGCCGCTGGTGATCGGGTAGCACAGCCCATCCGCCCCGAAGGAGCGCCATATGCAATTACCAGACTTGAGCCAAATCGATATCAGCCAACTGCCCCACTCGCTGCAGGCCCTGATCGACTGCATCGGCATCGAAAACGCCTACCAGCTGACCTGCGCCTACGGCGGCAGGCCCAAGTACATCCCCAAGCACCGCGAGCGCACCAAGCTTGCCGACGTGCTGCCGGCCGAAGCGCTCGACGCGCTGATCAAGCGCTTTGCCGGTGTCGCCTTGGAAATCCCCAAGGCGGACCACTTCCTGCGCCAGTTGCGCAACCTGCAGATCCAGAAGGAAAGCGCCAGCGGCTTGTCCCGCAGCCTGCTCGCTGACAAGTACGGCCTGAGCCTGCGCCAGATCGGCAACATCCGCCGCCAGGAACATTGCACGCGCTGAAGCCCAGGCATCGTGACCACGATTGATAGCCACGTTTTAACCCAACCAGAAAGAGACCCCCGCCATGTCGATAGATAACAGCCTCATCGGCTCCGTAATCAATGCCCTGCCGATGGACCGCATGATCGCAGGCCCCCTGCAGGCCATGGTCCAGGCCCAGGTCACCGCCAGCAAATCCTACGCCGACTTCCTGATGCAGGTGTGCGTCCAGGACGGCAAGGCCGTGGCCATCCAGTTCGACTACGACGAAACCATCGTCGACGAACAAGGCGAGTACAAGGGCGTGGTCAGCAAGACCATGAAAGTGCCGCTGGTGGCAGCCATCACCCACCCGAACATTTCCATCGAAGAAGGTAATGTCGAGTTCGAGCTGGTCATCAACCAGATGTCGGAAGACGTTTCCAGCAAGGACATGAACGCCGAAGCGACCGGCTCGCTGGGCTGGGGGCCGTTCAGGCTGAACGTGAAAGGCAGCGTCAGCCACAAGTCCACGCAAACTCGCAAGACAGACACTCGCGCGCGCTACGCTTTCAACACGACCTTGAAGCGCCAGGAGCCGCCTGAAGCGATGATGCGGGTGATCGAATTCCTGACCGACGCCGCGACAAAGCCAACCGTCGTCAAAACCGCCACATTGGACAGCCAGGACGAAATTTCCCAGGCAGACACCTTGAAGAGCCCCGCAGCTGACGGCACGCCTGCCCCTGGCGCCGGTATGCCTTGAGACGCACCTCCCTGCCCCGAACAGCCCCCCTGACCGGCAACAAGGGGGGCCCCACCTGGCCTGAGGAGTCGAACCATTGGATAAATCCCCCGCCCCCATGACCTCCATCGACCTGCGCGAGATCACCCGCGGCCTGCAGGAAGCCGCCAGTGCTACCAACAGCCTGATCGCGCAGCAGTACATCAACCTGTTCGACCAGTTCTTCGAGTGCGACACCGAGGCGTTGGGCGCGCCCATGAAAGCCAAGATGGTCGAGGTGGCCATGGACGGCCAGCACATCATGCGTGTACCGCTGTTCGCGCTGGTGTCGCCAAAGGGCCTGGCCCTCGAGCGCATGCAGGTCGACCTGTCGGTTCGGGTCAAAGGCACCGAAGCACAACAGGCACTGCTGACCGGGGGCGAGAACAAGGCCGCGAGCTTCAAGGTCACCATCGGCGGCCAAGGCCGTCAGGGCGACAGCCGCGACCCCGATGAAGTGCAGATCCGCATGCAGTTCCAGGCCAGCGAACCACCAGAAGCCCTCAACCGGCTGATCGAGGAATACACCAGCCTGATCGTCCCGGTACGCGCCCCCAGCCCGCCGCCCTCGTCCGACACCAATGAGTTCATCGAGGCGGCCATCGTCCGTTGACGGCCGCCCCCGCGACGGCTCAGAAGTCGCGCTTGTAGAAGATGTCCAGTGAGCTGGCCAGCCCGCTGGCAGCCTCGAGGTACACCTTCTTGCTCAGCTTGTAGCGCAATGCAATGGTGTTCGCAGGCTCGAACACCCCTACCCCATAGCGCAGGCTCAGCTTCTCGGTGAGGTTGCCGCTGGCGACCACGCTGGTGGTATTGCCCGAACCTTCGGTGTCCAACTGGAAGTCGTCGATACCCAGGCGCGAGGCCAGGCTGCCAGTGATGCCGGCGCTACCCGCCAGGCCCAGGCCCAAGGCCGCTTCGGCGAGCATGTTGTTGTCTTCGCCGGAAGCGCCCAGAGGCCGCCCCAGTACCAGGTACGACAGCGCCTGCTCCTGGCTCATGGCCGGCTCCGAGAACACTTTGCTGGTGGGCTGCTCGGCACTGCCGCTCAGGCGGATACCGGCAATCACGTCGTCGACCTTGCGGATCGCTTCAATGTCCAGATACGGCTGGTCGATCGGGCCCGCGAACAGCAGCCGCGCACGGCGGATGGTCAGGCGCTGGCCGTAGGCACGGTAGCGGCCGTCGGACAGGCTCAGCTCACCACGGGTATCGAGGTTGTCGCCGATGTGCACATGGCCGAGCAGGTTGGCCTTGAGACCAAAGCCACTGAACGAAAGCTTGTCGCGGCCCACTTCGACATCGATGTCCATCGCCATCGCCATGGGTGGCTTGCCCTCTTCGGTCTGGTGACCAACGATCACCGTGTCATCCGAAACCTTGACTGTGGACGGTGGCAGCTCGCGTACAGTGATCGTGCCCTTGGGCACCTGTACCTTGCCGGTCACCGCCAGCTTGTCGTCGATCAGGCGCAGGGTCAGGTCCGGGGCGACCTCCAGCGTTGCATAGGGCTCGACCGTGACGGGCAGTTGCTGGCCCTGCAGACGCAGGTCCATGCCCAGGGCCTGGCCCCAGGTGAGGTTGCCATTCAACTGGCCCCGCCCCGCCTCGCCGCTGCGCCAGCCGCCATTGAGCTGTACCTGCTCGCCGGCAATCAATGCCTGCAATGACAGGTCCTCGAGGCTGACCGGCAGCTCGGCGCCGCTGACTTCGCCACCGCTGAGCATCAGGTTGCCGTTGACCTGCGGCGCCAGCAAGGTGCCCGACAGCCGGCCACTGCCATTGAGCTGCCCGGCCAGGCGCTCGACCATAGGCACGAACGGGCGCGCCACCGACAGGTCGAGACCGGCAAGGCGGAAATCACCCGATAGCGGTTTGTTCTTGCCCAGTGGATCGAGGCGGGTGTTGACGTTCAGCTCGCCCAGGCGCTCGCCGCGGAACGCCAGGCGGGTATCGATGCGCCGTGGCGCCAGCGTGCTGTCCAGGCGCAGGGCCTGGTACGGGAAGTCGATCCAACGGTCCTTGTCGCGCACGCGCAGGCTACCGCCACTGGCGTCGACGACGATGTTGCCCTTGGGGCCACTGGCCGGGATGTCCAGATTGATGTCGGCATTGAGCAGGCCCTGCCAGGCGAAGTCCTTCGGCAGCCACTGGGCCAGGCTGTCCAGCGGGAACTGCTTGAGGTGGTAGCGCAAGCGTGGTTCGGGGGCCAGACGCTGGTCGTCGCCACACAAGCTGGCCTGGCCGGAGCGCCAGCAGTGCGCAGCAAAGTCCAGCTGGCCGCTGGTCAGCCGCTGCAGGCGCGCCGGTGCCTGCAACTGCCAGTCCTGGCCGCCGGCCTGGATTCGCCCACTGGCCAGGCGCCCACGCCAGTCACCCTTGTTCAACTGGCCGTCCAGGCCGAGGTCGAGCTTGAGCTGCGGGCCGTCCAACGCCAGGGTCAACGCTTGCTGGCGAATGTCGCCTTTGCCGTGGGCCTGCAAGGTGCCCAATGCCGTGTCACCCAGGTGAATGCCGCTGGCCTTGAGCTCGATCACGCCGCGCTGGGCGTTATCCAGGCGGGCATCCAGGTCCAGCTGCTGCAGGCGGTTTTCCGCCTGGGCCAGGCGCTGGCCCTGCAGGGTCAGCGTACCTTGCGGGGCTTGCAAGGTGCCGGCGACGTCCAGCCGGCCCTTGACCTGGCCCTGCAACCTTGGCCATAACTGGCCCAGGCGCGGCAGGTCGAGGTCGACCCGCCCGGCCAGGCGCTGCTGCAGGCTGCCACTGCCATTGATGCGGTTATCCCCCAGCTGGATTGCCAGGGCGCCCAAGGTCCAGCTCTGCCCTGCCCCCTGGGCCTCGACCTTGAGCATTGCCGGCTGGCCGCGCAGGCGGCCTTTCAGGTCAAGCTGGGCATCGAGGCTCAGGGCGTCGCCTTTCATCTCGCCTTTGCTGCGCAGCGGCCCCGCCAGGGTACCCGGCAGCTCGGCCAGCCAATAGGCTGGGTCGAGCGCCGACAACTGCAGGTCGACATCCCATGCCAGGGTGTCGGCAAAGCGCACGGCGACACTGCCGGCAGCCTTGCCTTGCCCGGCGCTCAGCGCCAACTGCGGCAGCTTCACCTGGTTCAGGTCACCTTCGAACGGGCTGGCCAGGCTGAACGCGCCGGCCGGGCCATCCAGGTCGCCATTGAAGGTACCCTGGTAGTTGCCATCGCGATAATGCACCTGGGCCATGAACCGCTTGAGGGTAACCTCGGGCGGCGTCTCCAGTGGATACAGGCGCAGCCACGGGAAGTCCTGCCAGTCCAGTCGGGCGTCGGCGACCAGGCCTTGCTGCCAGTCAGCCGTGGCTTGCAACTTGACCCGCTGGGTATCGCTGGCGTTCAGGTCCAGGGCATCGAGCCTGGCGCCTTTGCTGTCGACCAGCCCGGACAACAGCACGGCGATCGGCGACTGCTCGGCCGGCAGGCTGGCCGACCCCGACAGTTGATAGCCCTTGAGCAGGTCGCCCCGGGCGTCGAGCTTGAGCTGGTTGAACTGCACGGTGTCGGGCAACGAGGCAGCCGGTTTGAATGCCTCGGAGCGGATCTGCAAGGTCGCTGGCAGGTGCTCGGCCAACGCCTGCAATTGCCCGTTCAGCGTGGCGTCGAGGTAACCACTGCTGGTGCCGGCGAGTTTCAGGGTTTTCTGCAGCTCGCCGGTGGCGGTCAGCGCCAGCTGCCAAGGTTTGCCGTCCACCGCTGGCAATTGCAGCTGCGCCTGGAGTTGCACCGGCCAGCCAGCTTCGGGCTGCAGGTCGCCCTGCAGGTTCAATTGCAGGTCATCGCGCTGCAGGTGCAGGCTGTCGATGCGCAGCCCGGTATTGGTCCAGTGCGCCGCCAGTTGCAAGTCGCCAAGCAGGTCGCTGCCATCCAGGCGCAACTGGCCAACCTTGACCTCACCCAGTTCGATGGCCAGTGGCAAGCGCAGGGCTGGCAACTGCAGCGGGCCGCTGTCGGCCGATTCGGCGCTGGGCGCAAAGGCCATGTCGATGCGCTGTGCCTGCAACTGGTCAATGCACAAGGTAGAGCGCAGCAGGCATGCCGGCGACCAGGCCAGCAGCGGTGCCTGCACCTCTACCGTGCTGCCGGCATCGGCCCAGCTCAGCCGGCTGGCTTGCCAGCTACCGGCCAGGCGGCCCTGGAAGTCAGCCACCTCAAGCCCGGGCACCTTGCCCAGCACCCAGCGGCTGCCGGCCTCGGTCCCCAGCAGCAGGCCGAATACAAGGCCCAGGCTTGCGGCGACCCCGAGCAGGCCCGCCAGAATGTACTTGATCACGCGTTTCACAGCTCAGGCCCCATGGAAAAGTGCAGGCGAATTCCCCCTTCATCATCCAGCGCCTTGGCCAGGTCCAGGCGCAGCGGCCCGACCGGCGACACCCAGCGCACGCCAAAACCGACACCGGTCTTGAGGCTTGGCAGCTCCAGGTCGTTGAACGAGTTGCCCTGGTCGACGAAGGTTGCCAGCCGCCACTTTTCGGTCAGCGAATACTGGTACTCGACACTGCCGGCGACCAGGTAGCGCCCGCCAATGCGGTCGCCGTCGCTGTTCTTCGGTGACAGGGTCTGGTAGTCATAGCCACGCACGCTCTGGTCGCCACCGGCGAAGAAGCGCAGCGACGGCGGAATGTTGTTCTTGAAGCCATTGGTCGCGCTGCCACCGAACTGCACCCGGCCGAGCAAGCGGTGGTCATGGCCAAGCGTGGTCAGGCCCTTGAGCAGCACGTTGCCATGCAGCAGGTTGGTGTCCGAGACCAGCCCTTCCTTGGCCACCTGTACATCGAACTGCAGGCGGTAGCCGTTATGCGGGTCGATGCGGTTGTCACTGCGCAGGAAGGAGTAGCTCACCCCCGGCATCAGCAGGTTGCTCAGCCCGGAGTCATCACCCAGGCGGTACTCCTCGCGCTGGTACTTGAGGGAAATCACCCGCTGCCAGCCGCTTGGCAGTTTGCTGTGCCACTCGGGGCCCACCGTCAGCAGTTTGCTGAGGGTATCGGTGCCGGCAATTTCTTCGTTCTGGTAGCCGCCGGCAAAGCGCAACTTGTCGGTCAGCGGCGGGTCGAGGGGGATGTCGTACCAAAGGCCGACGTTCTGCCGGGGCGCCGACAGTTCGGTTTCCCAACCGTAGCTATGGCCCTGCGGGTTGACCCAGTGGCGGGTCCAGTTGGCCTTGCCGCGCGGCCCGACGTCGGTCGAGAAGCCCAGGCCCAGTCCCATGGTGCGGGGCTTGCGGGTTTCCAGGCGGACATCCACGGGGATTTCTTCGCCCACGGCGGCGGTGGGCGCCGCATCCACGCGCACGCCTTCGAAGTAGCCGCTCGATTGCAGGTCGTTGTTCAGCTCGGCGATCAGTTCCGAGTCGTAAGGTGTACCCGGCTTGAACGAGACCATGCGCTGCAGCAGGTCGTCGTCCAGCGGTGTGTTGCCACCGAAGGTGACGGCGCCCAGGTGATAGCGCGGGCCGCTCTGGTAGACCAGTTCGATATCGGCCACGCCCGCCTGAGGGTCGACCGCCAGGCGCTGGCGGCTGAAGCGCCCACTGAAGAAGCCATAGCGCGACGCCTGGTTCTGGATCAGCCGCTTGGCATCCTCGTAATGGCCGTGGTTGAGTTGTTCGCCCGCGCGCAGGGCCTTGCTGTCGGGCACGCGAAAGGCCTTCATCTCGCTGGCGGGGCCTTCGATGCGTACGGTCACGTTGCGCAGGCGAATCGGCTCGCCGGGGTCGATGGTGATGATCAGTTGCGGGGAACGGTCAGCCTCGCTGGCGGGCTTGACCTCTGTGTCGATCTGCGCCTGGTAGTAGCCAAGTGCCTGCGCGGCTTTGCGCGCCTGCTCCTGGGCGCCGCGACTGAAGCGCAGCAGCGCTTCTTCATCGCGGTCGCCAAGGGAACCGATATAGCCTTCGACATTGGCCCTGAGCGCCTTGTTGGCCGGTTTGACCTTCACCAGCAACTCGCTCTGGCCCCATGCTGCGAAACTGGCGACCCAGATAACCAGGCCCCAGGTCAATCTTCCTGAATACGTCATGCGGCGCATGCTACCAGAGCCGGGCGCTCAAGGGAGCCGCCGCGCGGTCTGCTCAGGCAAAAGCAGAATTGGAAGAGACCGGATTGGGATGGAAGAACACCCTCTCACGGATTGGTCCTACAGCCACCTCGCCAATTTCCTCATAACCCTGGCGCTGGTAAAAGGCCAGGTAGTGCTCGTTGCCGGTGTCCAGCACCACACCCTGGGTACCAGGGTCGTCTGCGCACCAGTCATGCACAGCTTGTAACAATTGCTCGCCGTAGTGCTTGCCCTGAAATTGCGGGTGCACGCCCAACAGCGGCAGCACATGCACCTCGTCGGTGGGCAGGCAGGTGGCCAGGGCGGCCTGGTAGTCCATGTAACGGCGCGTACAGCGCAGGCCGGTGCCCATCATCATGCGCAGGCGCCAGGCCCAGCTGTCGGCCACGCCCAGCCGGCGCAGCGGCGGCACGATCAGGGCGAGTGCGATCAGACGGTCCTCCACCAGCAGGCCGATGGCGGGCAGTTGCAGGTAGAAGTGCTGGCGTACCCACTCGCGCACCATCACCCGCAGGCGCCGCTCATAGCCTGGGCGCTGGGCCTCGAAGATATAGGCGAAGGTAGGTTCGTGACGGTAGGCGTTGTACAGCAACGAACGCGCCTCGCGGCTGTAACCGTCATCGAGCAGGCAGACACGGGCCGGAGCGGCAGTGGTTTCGGGCATTGCGGGCAGTCCTCCTGGAATGGGCTTACAGTGCCCTGGGAAGGACGTTAGCAGCAGGCTCCCGAAGCCGCCATGCTGGTGATGGCAAGCGATGTCGGCTAGCATCGCGCCTTTTACCGGGATTATCTTTCCATGAAGATCGTCTGTTTCAACATCAACGGCCTGCGGGCCCGCCCGCACCAGCTGGCGGCGCTGATCGAAAAGCACCAGCCGGACGTGATCGGCCTGCAGGAAACCAAGGTCAGCGACGATCAGTTCCCGCTGGCCGACGTGCAGGCGCTGGGCTACCACGTGCATTACCACGGCCAGAAAGGCCACTATGGCGTGGCCCTGCTGTCGCGCCAGGCACCGCTGAGCCTGCACAAGGGCTTTGCCAGCGATGAAGAAGACGCCCAGCGCCGCTTCATCTGGGGCACCTTCGCCGATGCCGATGGCAACCCGATCACCATCATGAACGGCTACTTCCCCCAGGGTGAAAGCCGCGACCACCCCACCAAGTTCCCGGCCAAGCAGCGCTTCTACAGCGACCTGCAGGCGCTGCTGGAAGGCCAGTTCCGCAACGACCAGCCACTGCTGGTGATGGGCGACATGAATATCTCGCCGCAGGACTGCGACATCGGCATCGGCCCGGACAACGCCAAGCGCTGGCTCAAGACCGGCAAGTGCAGCTTCCTGCCGGAAGAACGCGAGTGGATGGAACGTTTGAAAGGCTGGGGCCTGGTGGACAGTTTCCGCCACCTGTATCCGGAAGTTTCCGACCGCTTCAGCTGGTTCGACTACCGCAGCCGTGGCTTCGAGGACGAACCCAAGCGCGGCTTGCGCATCGACCTGATCATGGCCTCGCAGCACCTGGTGCCGCGGATCAAGGCGGCGGGTGTGGACTATGAACTGCGCGGGATGGAAAAGCCGTCGGACCATGCGCCGATCTGGCTGGAATTGAGCTGATCACCAGCTGAACGCACAGCACCTGTAGGAGCGGCCTTGCGGCCCTTTCGCGACACAAGGCCGCTCCTACAAGGGCCAGCGTTAACCGCCCCGCACTCGGCTATCGCCAATAGCGCGAATCATCCACCACCCTGGCATGCCCCTCGAACAGCGCTGGCAGCTGCTCCTTGAGGTAGTCGATCCAGGTGCGCACCTTGGCATCCAGGTAATGCCGTGACGGGTAGATTGCATACAGCGCGCTCTCGCGCAGGCGATACGGCGCTAGCAACCGGCACAACCGCCCCTGCTCGATCGCCTGGCTGGCGGTGTAGAACGGCAGCAGGCCAATGCCCATGCCCAGCTCGCTGGCCACCAGCATGGCGTCGGCGACGTTGGTGGAAAAACTGTCGTTCGGTGCGATCACGCACTGGTCCACCCCTTGCGGGAACACCCAGTCACCTTCGTACATCGGATAAGCCATGCGCAGGCAACGGTGCTGGTGCAGGTCTTCCGGGCGCTCTGGCACGCCATGGGCCACCAGGTAGCTCGGCGCTGCGCAGGGGATGCTGAAAATGTTGCCCAGCGGCACGGCGATCAGCTGCGAATCCGGCAACGCCCCGTCCACGGTAATCACCACGTCATGCCCTTCGGCCAGCGGGTCGGGGTTGCGCTGGGACAGGGTCAGCTCGATCACCACCTCCGGGCACAATGCGTTGTAGCCGGCCACCAGCGGCATCAGCAACAGGCCCAACCCGTGCGGGCAATGCAAACGCAGGTGGCCGCGGGGTGTAAGGTGCGCGCCACGGGCTTCGCCCACCGCCTCTTCGGTCAGCAACATGATCTGCCGCGAGCGCTCGAGAAACCGCTCGCCCGCCTCGCTCATGCGCAGACGCCGCGTGGTGCGGTGCAGCAGGCGGGTCTGCAGCTGGTTTTCCAGCTCGGCAACGATGCGCGAAACCTGCGCCGCAGAAATGTCCAGGGCATTGGCGGCCGCAGCGAAGCTGCCACATTCCACCACACGGGCGAAGGTACGCATGGCATGCAGCATGTCCATGAAGGTGTGCTCCTTGTTCGGTCTTATTCTTGCGTTACAGGCAGGAATCTATCACGGGTTAGCCCATTTATTGTGGATGACCAATGAATGGATCATTAGCCATACATTGAAAAAAGGAGCCTGCCATGAAACGTTCGATCGCTGTCCTTGCCGTTGCCGCTACTCTCGCCTCGTTCGGTGCCTTTGCCGACACCGGCAGCAACCAGCCGGTCAGCAGCAGCAACTACGAATACGGCATGCCGCTGGACGTGGCCAAGGTCATATCCATCACCCCGGCCAGCAACGCCGCCGACTGCCAGGTTGGCACCGCGCACATGGTGTATGTCGACCACCAGGGCCAGAAGCGCGAAATCGACTACCGGGAAATGGGCAACTGCTCGCAGCAGTGAGTCAGGCCAGCACCTCGGTGATCCAGCTGACCTGTTGCCTGAAGTCGTCGATTTTCGCCTGAGGCACCGCACCGCGGGCACGCTCGAAGTTGGCCAGGGTCTGCTGCTTCTGCCGCAGCATGCGCCGCCACTTGACCAGGAACGCTTCGCTTTTCTCCTGCACCAGCACCGGGCCGAAGTACAGCTGTTCAGCGGTGTACGCCGCCCCGCCCGGCTCGGCGACGATGATCTCGTAGTCGAAGCGGTTTTCCCGCAGCAGCTCTTCGCTGACGATCCGGTAACCATTGCCCACCAGCCACTGGCGCAGTTCGCGCTCGGCGCCATTGGGCTGCAGCACCAGGCGCGTGACGCCAGCCAGGCGCTGCTTGCCGGCCTCGAGGATTTCGCACATGGTGTCGCCACCCATGCCGCAGATACTGATCACCGAGATGCGGTCTTCCGCCTCAACCGCTGCCAGGCCATCGGCCAGGCGCACGCTGACCCGCCCTTCCAGGCCGTTCCTGCGCACGTTGCGCTGGGCCGAAGCAAATGGCGTCTGCGCCACCTCGCCCGCTACCGCCGCGTCCAGCACGCCGCGCAGCATCAAGGCCACCGGCAGGTAGCCATGGTCCGAGCCGATGTCGGCCAGGCGCGCGCCTTGCGGTACTTGTGCAGCCACGCGCTCCAGGCGCCTGGACAATGTCTGTTCGTTCAACGTAAACCCCTGCTTTGCAATCGGCCGCGATTCTGACGGCGAACGCCGCGCATTTCAAACACCGGGGTGCCCTCGACCGTGCCGGCGCGCTCGCGTAGGCTTGCCGCTTTCCTTCCGTAGCAAGGCAAGACACACCATGGCACAAGCAGACATCATCTACACCCCGGACCCGGACGCCGAGTCGATTTCCTCCGACGTTGCCGAATACAACGGCGTGCTGGTCACCACGCAGATCCCGACCCACGCCGATGGCAGCCTGGAACTGGGCGGCATCGTCGAGCAGAGCGAGTGCACCCTGCAGGCGCTGAAAGTGGCGCTGGAGAAGGCCGGCAGCGGCATGGACCGCGTGCTGCACCTGACCATCTACCTCACCGACATGGCCGACCGCGCGGCATTCAACGAGGTGTACCAGCGCTTCTTCAGCAAGCCCTGGCCGGTACGCGCCGCCGTGGGCGTGGCTGCACTGGCATTTGAAGGCATGCGCGTGGAAGTGACCGCAATGGCCGCCAAGCGCTGACTTTTGCCTGAGGCACGATCCTTGTAGGAGCGGCCTTGTGTCGCGATTGGGGTGCGCAGCGCCCCCAGGTTCTCAGCTGCGCAGCAGATATTGCCGGGGCCGCGTTGCGGCCCTTCGCGACACAAGGCCGCTCCTACAAGCACCCCGATGATGCCGCCAGCCCGTTTCGCCGCTACAATGCCCGCCTAAACCGTGACAGCCCGAACCTATAACGACATGTCCCTTCCAAAGAATCACCTGGAACTGCTCAGCCCTGCCCGTGACGTGGCCATCGCCCGCGAAGCGATCCTGCACGGCGCAGACGCCATCTACATCGGTGGCCCGAGCTTCGGCGCGCGCCATAACGCCTGCAACGAAGTCAGCGATATCGCCGAACTGGTCGAGTTCGCCCATCGCTACCATGCACGCGTGTTCACCACCATCAACACCATCCTCCACGACAACGAGCTGGAGCCCGCGCGCAAGCTGATCCACCAGCTGTACGACGCCGGTGTCGACGCGCTGATCGTGCAGGACCTGGGGGTGATGGAGCTGGATATCCCGCCGATCGAGCTGCACGCCAGCACCCAGACCGACATACGCACCCTGGAACGGGCCAGGTTCCTCGACCAGGCCGGCTTCTCCCAGCTGGTGCTGGCGCGTGAGCTGAACCTGCAGCAGATCCGCGCCATCGCCGCCGAAACCGACGCCGCCATCGAGTTCTTCATCCACGGTGCGCTGTGCGTGGCCTTCTCCGGCCAGTGCAACATCTCCCATGCGCAGACCGGCCGCAGCGCCAACCGCGGCGACTGCTCGCAAGCCTGCCGCCTGCCCTACACCCTGAAGGATGACCAGGGCCGCGTGGTTGCGTTCGAGAAGCACTTGCTGTCGATGAAGGACAACAACCAGACCGCCAACCTGGCCGACCTGGTCGATGCCGGTGTGCGCTCGTTCAAGATCGAAGGCCGCTACAAGGATGTGGCCTATGTGAAGAACATCACCGCCCACTACCGCAAGGAGCTCGACGCCATCCTCGAAGGCCGCCCGGAGCTGGCCCGCGCCTCCAGCGGCCGCACCGAGCACTTCTTCGTGCCCGACCCGGACAAGACCTTCCACCGCGGCAGCACCGACTACTTCGTCACCGACCGCAAGGTCGACATCGGCGCCTTCGACTCGCCAACCTTCACCGGCCTGCCGGTGGGCGTGGTGGAAAAGGTCGGCAAGCGTGACCTGCAGGTGGTCACCGAGGTGCCGCTGACCAACGGCGACGGCCTCAATGTGCTGGTCAAGCGCGAAGTGGTGGGCTTCCGCGCCAACATCGCCGAACCGCGTGGCGAGTTCGAGGAAGACGGCGAGAAGCGTTACCGCTACCGCGTCGAGCCCAACGAAATGCCCGAAGGCCTGCACAAGCTGCGGCCCAACCACCCGCTGTCGCGCAACCTCGACCACAACTGGCAGCAAGCCCTGCAACGCACCTCGGCCGAGCGCCGCGTCGGCGTGCAATGGCAGGCGGTACTGCGCGAACAACGCCTGGCGTTGACCGTCACCAGCGAGGAAGGCGTGAGCGCGCAAGTGGCACTGGACGGCCCGTTCGGCCCGGCCAACAAGCCGCAGCAGGCGCTGGACCAGCTGCACGACCTGCTCGGCCAGCTGGGTACCACCATGTACCACGCCGACAGCATCGAGCTGGACGCCCCGCAGGCGTACTTCGTCCCCAACTCGCAGCTCAAGGCCCTGCGCCGCGAAGCCATCGAGGCGCTGACTGCAGCACGGGTGCAGGCGCACCCGCGTGGCGGGCGCAAGGCCGAGACCACGCCACCGCCGGTTTACCCCGAGTCGCACCTGTCGTTCCTGGCCAACGTGTATAACCAGAAGGCCCGCGACTTCTACCACCGCCACGGCGTGCAACTGATCGACGCGGCCTACGAGGCCCATGAAGAGCACGGCGAAGTGCCGGTGATGATCACCAAGCACTGCCTGCGCTTCTCCTTCAACCTGTGCCCCAAGCAGGCCAAGGGCGTGACCGGCGTGCGCACCAAGGTGGCGCCGATGCAGCTGATCCAGGGTGATGAAGTGCTGACCCTGAAGTTCGACTGCAAGCCGTGCGAAATGCACGTGATCGGCAAGATGAAAAGCCACATCATCGACCTGCCGACCCCGGGCAGCGCGGTTGCGCAGGTGGTTGGGCATATCAGCCCGGAAGACCTGCTGAAGACCATTCCTCGCGGGCCGCATTGATCGGTAGCTTGTAAGGGCCCTTTCGCGGGCACGCCCGCTCCCACAGGGATCTCCACAGTCCTCCATACCTGTGCAGTACCTGTGGGCGGGTTTACCCGCGAACACCGGCGTAGCCGGTGCCATCCACCGCGGCGCCTGCTTCGCGGGTGAACCCGCTCCCACAGGGATCGCGCAAGGTCTTGGGGCTGGCGCCATGCCTGTAGAGGCAATGGCCTTGCTCAAGACCTCGAAGCCTGCACGGTCAATGTGGGAGGGGGCATGCCCGCGAACACCGGCGTAGCCGGTGCCATCCACCGCAGCGCCTGCTTCGCGGGTGAACCCGCTCCCACAGGGATCGCGCAAGGCCCCGGGGCTGGCGCCACGCCTGTAGCGGCAATGGCCTGAATCAAAGACCTTGAGGCCTGCACGGTCAGTGTGGGAGCGGGTTTACCCGCGAACACCGGCGTAGCCGGTGCCATCCACCGCAGCGCCTGCTTCGCGGGCATGCCCGCTCCCACAGGGATCGCGCAAGGCCCCGGGGCTAGCGCCATGCCTGTAGAGGCAATGGCCTAAATCAAAGACCTTGAGGCCTGCACGGTCAGTGTGGGAGCGGGCATGCCCGCGAACACCGGCGTAGCCGGTGCCATCCACCGCGGCGTCTGCTTCGCGGGTGAACCCGCTCCCACAGGGATCGCACCAGTACATGACCTTTGCGCTGCTGCTCAGCGAATCTGATGCTTGTGCAGCAAACGATAGAAAGTCGGCCGCGATATACCTAGCACCTTGGCCGCCACGCTCAGGTTGTCACTGTGCCGGCTCAGTACATCGCACAGCGCCTGGCGCTCGGCCCGGTGCTTGTACTCCTCCAGCGTACCCAGCGGTTGCTGCATCTGGTCAAGGGTCTGCAATCCCAGGTCCTGCGCCTCTATTTGCCGACCTTCGGCCAGCACCAGCCCGCGCCGCACACGGTTGGCCAACTCGCGGACATTGCCCGGCCAGTCATGCCGGCCCATGGCCGCCAGGGCATGGTCGCTGAACGAACGCGGTCGACGCCCGGTTTCCAGACTGTAGAAATGGGCAAAATGGCTGGCCAGCATCGACAAGTCGCCATGACGGTCGCGCAAAGGCGCGGTCACAACCTGCAACACGTTAAGGCGGTAATACAGGTCTTCGCGAAAACGCCCTTGCTCGATGGCCCTTTCCAGGTCCACGTGGGTTGCCGCCAGCACCCGCACATCCACCGGAATCGGCTGGCTGCCCCCCACGCGCTCGATGTGCTTTTCCTGCAGAAAACGCAGCAAGTTGGCCTGCAACTCCAGCGGCAGGTCGCCAATTTCGTCGAGGAACAACGTGCCACCATGAGCCGCTTCGATGCGCCCGGCCTTGCGCTGATGAGCACCGGTGAAGGCGCCCTTCTCATGGCCGAACAGTTCCGACTGGATCAGGTGCTCGGGGATCGCCCCGCAGTTGATGGCAATGAACGGCTGTTCGCTGCGTTGCGACTGACGGTGCAGGGTGCGGGCCACCAGTTCCTTGCCGGTGCCGCTTTCACCGCGGATCAGCACCGGCGATTCAGTAGGCGCCAGCTTGCCCAGCAGCTTGCGCAACTCGCGGATCGGGCGGCTGTCACCGAGCAGCTCGTGGCTGGTTTCATCCACCCTCGCCAGCCCTTTGCCACGCAGGCGCGCCATGCCGAAGGCCCGGCCCAGGGTGACCTGCACGCGGGAAACGTCGAACGGCAAGGTGTGGAAGTCGAAGAACCATTCACAAACGAAATCGCCGACGGCCGGCATGCGCAACTGTTCGGCGCTGAGCACGGCAATCCATTCGGTGTTGCTGCGCTTGATCAAGTCCTTGACCCCGTCCGGGCGCCTGAGGTGCGACGCCTGCAAGCGCAACAGGCCCACATCGCAAGGATGATCCAGCGCGGCACCGAGCATGCAGCTGTCCACATCCCAGCCTGCGCTGCGCAATCCAGGCAACAAACGGTGGCAGTCATCGCAGGGGTCGACGATGAGCAAACGGCGTAGAGCGGCAGGCTGCTGCATGACCGATCCTTGGCGCCAGTTTTCGGTTTTTTGAAATAAAACAGTAAGTTGTGGCGCCCGATTAACAGTAGCAACGAAGTTGACGGTTCCCAGTACCGTCTGTCTGCCGAATCATTTTTTTACAATCAGTGACGGGAATTTTCGCACTTTATCGACATCACATGGCGGCATGGGCAAGAACGGATTCGAACCTGGCAAATTTTTTTACAACCAATGTGTGACTCGCCACCGGACAACGAGCATCAGTACACATAACCCCGCGCTGCACTTCGCGATAACCGAGGCGACTTTGAAGCAACGCGGACTTACCTGGATGTTTGGGACCATAGAGAGACCGAACCATGAATGCCCCGCTCCGTGTCAACGAAGCACTGCTGATTGCCGACCACGCCTTCGAACCTTTCCAGTGCGTAGCCTGGGATGCACCCAACGGTACTGGTGAACTGAGCCTGGCAGTGATCGACCGGACCAGCACCCGCATCGGCAGCAAGCAAGTGTCCTCGCGTATCTACTCCGACCCGGCCCAGTGGGCCAGCCTGATCGAGGAAGTGCGCGCCGAACTGTGCGAAAAAGGTTACGACCTGCAACCGTGGTCGATGCCGAAATAATATCGGCCGGCAAACCAAGTGCGTGCACCGCCACGCACTTGTACAACTTCCGGGTTGCTGTTCTGGCAACTTTTCTTATTGCGACATAGTGTCGCATCGATACTTTTTCAATCCACCAACCTGAACTGTTGCAGGTGCTGGTAATCAGCCTGAAGTTGTTGCGCCAGACGCTGCGCACGGCCCAGGCGCACCGGCGCCAGTTCCATATCCACCAGCAAAGTGGCGCACGGCATCGGCTGCACGGCATTCCAGTGCTGCAGGCGACCGTCGGTAAACACCAGGCAGCGCAATGCTTCTTCAGGGTGGGCCCGTTGCCGCGCCTGCAACCAGTGCCGAGCCTGTTCCAGTGCTGCGATCAACGGCGTGCCGCCACCGGCACCCAAGGCTTGCAGCCAGGGTTGCAAAGCGGCCGAGGCCTTCAGGCCGTGGCGCTGCCACTGCGGCGTGCGCCCGCTGGCGGTAAGCAGGGCCAGCCGGGCACGCTGGCGGTAGGCCTGGTCGAACAGCGCCGCCAGCAGCCCTTTGGTTTGTGCCAGCGCCTGGTGGCGGCGGGTCGAGGCCGACGCATCGACGATTACCAGCCACAGTTCTGCGGGCCTGGCCTGGCGTTGCTGCCAGCACAGGTCCTGGCGCTGGCGTGGCCGGCCCTTGAGCAGGGTCGGCAGCCAGGCCACCCGACCGGCCGTGGCACTGCGCGACCGGCCTCGGCTGGCAACGTACTGCTTGCCTGCGCCTGCTTTGGCATCCACCCCTTTGGCAGGTGGCTGGGGGATGCTCAGGGCTTTTTTGCCCAGTTCGGCACCTCGCGGCGGGCGCCGCTGGCCACCGGCTGCGCCGCCATCGCACCCCAGTCGCCCTGCCCGCCCTGTTCGCCAGGGTTGCCTGCGCCTTGCCGACTGGGCTGTTGCTCAGGCTGCTGCGGCGCCGCAGGCGGGTTGGCCTGGGGCGCAACGCGGCGGCGATGGCGCAAGGCGAACTCGGCCACTGCATCGACATCGGCCTCTTCGATGGCCTCGCCACCGCGCCAGGCACAGTGGGCGCGTGCGGCGCGCAGCCAGACCAGGTCGGCGCGCAGGCCGTCGACCCCGGCGGCGTAGCAGCGTTCGGTGATCCAGGCCAGCGCCTGGTCGTCCAGGGCAATGCCGGCCAGGGCCTGGCGCGCCGCCTGGCAGCGCTCGCGCAATTGCGCCTGGGCCTCGGCCCATTGCGCGCAGAAGGCCTTCGGGTCGCTGTCGAAGGCCAGGCGGCGGCGAATGATCTGCTGGCGCGCTTCAGGCTCGGGCAAGCCTTCCAGGGCCACGTTGAGGCCAAAGCGGTCGAGCAACTGCGGGCGCAGTTCGCCCTCCTCCGGGTTCATGGTGCCGATCAGTACGAAGCGGGCACTGTGCCGGTGCGAGATGCCGTCGCGCTCGATGCGGTTGGTGCCACTGGCTGCCACGTCGAGCAGCAGGTCGACCAGGGTATCGGGCAGCAGGTTGACCTCATCGACATACAGCACGCCGCCATCGGCCTGGGCCAGCACCCCGGGGGAAAACTGCGCCTTGCCCTGCCCCAGCGCGGCATCCAGGTCGAGGGTGCCGACCAACCGTTCTTCACTGGCGCCCAGCGGCAAGGTGACGAACGGGCCCTCGCCGAGCAGGTCGGCCAGGCCACGGGCCAGGGTGCTCTTGGCCATGCCACGCGGCCCCTCGATCAGCACGCCGCCGATCTTCGGGTCGATGGCGGTCAGGCACAGCGCCAGTTTCAGGTCGTCGGCACCGACCACGGCTGCCAGTGGAAATTGCACGGGTTCACTCATTTCAAGCCTGTTCCTCGCCGTCGAGCAGTTGTTCCTCGAGGGCTTCGCGGTAGTCGCCAGGCGCCTGCCACAGGCCGCGCTGCTGGGCCTCCAGCAAACGCTCGGTAAGGTCGCGCAGGGCCTCGGGGTTGTGCTCGCGCATGAAGTCGCGGGTCGCCGGGTCGAGCACGTAGGCATCGGCCAGCGCCTGGTAATGATGGTCGTCGATCAGCTGCGTGGTGGCGTCGAAGGCGAACAGGTTGTCGACCGTCGCCGCCATCTCGAAGGCGCCTTTGTAGCCATGGCGCTTGACCCCGTCGATCCACTTCGGGTTCAGCGCCCGGGCGCGGATGACCCGGTTCAGCTCTTCCTTGAGGGTGCGGATGCGCGGCCGGTCGGCCTGGCTGTGGTCGCCGTGGTAACTGGCCACTGCCGCACCAGACAAGGTTTCCGACGCCGCCAGCATGCCACCCTGGAACTGGTAGTAGTCGTTGGAATCGAGCAGGTCGTGTTCGTGGTTGTCCTGGTTCTGCAGCACCGCCTGCACCTTGGCCAGGCGCTGGGCGAACTGGGCCCGGGCCGGGGTACCGTCGTCGCTGGCGCCGTAGGCATAGCCGCCGTGGTTGAGGTAGACCTCGGCCAGGTCGTCGCGGCTGTGCCACAGGCGCCCGTCGATGGCGTTCTGCACCCCGGCGCCGTAGGCCCCGGGCTTGGCACCGAACACCCGCCAGCCAGCCTGGCGCGCGGCCTGCTCGGCGTCCACGCCCTGCGCCTGCAGCGCGGCACGCTCGCTACGCACGCGGGCGGCCAGGGGGTTGAGATCGTCGGGCTCGTCCAGCGCGGCCACCGCCTGCACTGCGGCATCGAACAGGCGGATGAGGTTGCCGAAGGCATCACGGAAAAAGCCGGAAACGCGCAAGGTCACGTCCACCCGCGGTCGGTCGAGCAGGCTGAGCGGCAGGATCTCGAAATCGTCGACCCGCTGGCTGCCGGTGGCCCACACCGGTCGCACGCCCATCAGCGCCATGGCCTGGGCGATGTCGTCGCCACCGGTACGCATGGTTGCCGTGCCCCACACCGAAAGGCCGAGTTGGCGCAGGTGATCGCCGTGGTCCTGCAGGTGGCGTTCGAGGATCAGGTTGGCCGAGGCGAAGCCCAGGCGCCAGGCGGTGGTGGTGGGCAGGTTGCGCACATCCACGGTATAGAAGTTGCGACCGGTGGGCAGCACGTCCAGGCGCCCACGGCTGGGCGCACCACTGGGGCCGGCGGGCACGAAACGCCCGGCCAGCGCCGCCAGCAGGCCATTCATTTCGGCGCTGCCGCAGGCATCCAGGCTGGGTGCCACCGCTTCGCGCAGCGCCTGCACCACGTCGTGCACCGGCTGCCATTCGCTCTGGGCTGGTAACTGTGCGGTGCCGCCCAGCGCCTGGTCGATTACCTGCAGCGCCAACAGTTCGAGGCGTTCGCGGGTATCGCCACAGGTGCGCCAGGGCTCGCTGCTCATGGCCTGCAACTGCTCGGGGCGTGCGCCCTGCCATGGCTGCCCGAGTTCGCAATCGAGCGGGTCGAAACCTGGCACCAGCGCCTTGGCCAAAGCCCGCAGCAGGCTGGCATTGCCGCCGCGACCGTCGCCACGCTCGACCCGCAACAGCGCCAGCAAGGTATCCAGGCGCAGCCGGCCTTCCGGGGACTGGCCGAACACATGCAGGCCATCGCGAATCTGCGATTCCTTCAGGTCGCACAGGTAGGTGTCCAGGCGTGGCAGCCACACGGCGGCATCGTCCAGTTGGCCTTCCAGCTGCAGTTCGCGGTCGATGTGGTTGGCCTTGACCAGTTCGAGAATGTCGCGCTGCAACTCGCGGGCGCGCCGCGGGTCGAGCAGCTGCGCTTCGTAGAACTCATCGGCCAATTGCTCCAGGTGGCGCAACGGGCCATAGGTTTCGGCACGGGTCAGCGGCGGCATCAGGTGGTCGATGATCACCGCCTGGGTGCGGCGCTTGGCCTGGGCACCCTCGCCCGGGTCGTTGACGATGAACGGGTAGATATTCGGCAGCGGGCCGAGCAAGGCGTCCGGCCAGCACTGCGCCGACAACCCGACGCCCTTGCCGGGCAGCCATTCGAGGTTGCCGTGCTTGCCGACGTGGATCACCGCGTCGGCGGCAAAGGCATGGCGCAGCCAGAAGTGAAACGCCAGGTAGCCGTGCGGCGGCACCAGGTCCGGGTCGTGGTACACCGCGCTGGGGTCCACCTGGTAGCCCCGCGCCGGCTGAATGCCGACGAAGGTCAAGCCAAAGCGCAGGCCGGCCACCATCAGCCGGCCACTGCGGTACATCGGGTCCTGCTGCGGTGGTCCCCAGCGTTCCAGCACAGCCTGGCGGTTGGCCTCGGGCAGGCGCTCGAAGGCGGCCTGGTAGTCGGCCAGGCTGAGGCTCTGCGCGCAGGGGCGCAGGTCCAGATGGTCGAGGTCGTTGGTCACGCCGCCGAGCAACTGGTGGATCAGTTGCGTGCCACTGCCCGGCAAGTCGGCCAGCGGATAGCCTTCGGCCTGCAGGGCCTTGAGGATGTTCAGCGCCGCCGCTGGCGTGTCCAGGCCAACGCCGTTGCCAATGCGGCCATCCCGGGTCGGGTAGTTGGCCAGCACCAGGGCCACGCGCTTTTGCGCATTCGGCAGGCGCGCCAGCTCGACCCAGCGGCGGGCCAGTTCGGCGACAAAGTCCATGCGCTCGGGGTGGGCGCGGTAGCAGACCACGTCGGACTGGCTGCGCTCGCTGCGCCAGGCCATGTCCTTGAAACTGACCGGGCGGGTGATGATGCGCCCGTCCAGTTCGGGCAGGGCAATGTGCATGGCCAGGTCACGCGCCCCCAGGCCCTGCTCGCTGGCTTCCCAGCCGGGCTGGTTGTCTTGCGCGCAGATGGCCTGCAGCACCGGGATGTCGCGACGGAACGGGCGCAGGTTGGGCCGTTCGGGGCTGGACAGGGCAAAGCCGGTGGTGTTGACCAGCACTTCGGCACCCACCTCGTCCAGCCAGGCTTCGACCTGCTCCAGGCAGGCGCTTTCCTTGAGGCTGGCCACGGCGATCGGCAACGGGTTGAGCCCGGCGGCCTGCAGGCGCTGGCAGAACACATCGATGAACGCGGTGTTGGCCGCCTGCAGGTGCGAGCGGTAGAACAGCAGTGGCGCCACCGGCTGTTCGGGATGCCACTGCGGGTACCAGTCCTCCAGCGTGGCGCTGCCCTTGGCCGGGTGATACACGGCGGTGCGCGGCAAAGGCTGCGGCTCGTCCCAGGCATAGTCGCGGCCCAGCCACTGGCTGGCCAGGCAGTTGAACAGGTTGATGGCGTTGGCCTTGCCGCCCTGGCGCAAGTAGTGCCAGAGGCGTTCGGCCTGCTCGCCGCTGACACTGCCCAGGCTGGTCAGCTCCGGGTCCGGGCGGTCGTCGCCCGGCACCAGGATCAGTTGCACGCCACGGCCAGCCAGTTCGACCAGTTGCTCGACGCCATAGCGCCAGTAACCGACGCCGCCGTGCAGCGACACCAGGATGACCTTGGCATGGCGCAGCACCTGGTCGACGTACAGGTCGACCGAGGCATGGTTCTGTACCTGCATCGGGTTGGCCAGGCGCAGGCTGGGGTAATTCTCGGGCAATTGCTCGGCGGTATCGGCGAGCAATGCCAGGTGCGAATCGCCGCTGCAGAGAATCACCAGCTCGGCGGGCGTCTGGCCGAGGTCGGCAATGCTGTCATCCGGCACGAAGCCGCCGGGCTGGGTCCGCAGCAGGTGCATGGGTCAGGCGCCCAGTGCCTGGCGCAGGCGCGCTTCCAGCTGGGCGGCGTCGAGGTCCTGGCCGATCAGCACCAGGCGAGTGATGCGCGGCTCGTCGGCGCGCCAGGCGCGGTCGAAGTGCTTGTCGAAACGGGTGCCCACGCCTTGTACCAGCAGGCGCATAGGCTTGCCCGGGATGGCAGCGAAGCCTTTGGCGCGCAGGATGCCGAACTCCACCACCAGCTGGGTCAGGGCGTCGAGCAGCAGGCTTTCGTCGGCTTCGGGCAGGTCGATGGAGATGGAGTCGAAGGCGTCGTGGTCATGATCGTCATGGTCATCGCCGTCATGATGCGAATCGTGGTGGGTACGGCGGCCATCGATGTGCGCCTCGGACTCGGCGCCCACGCCCAGCAGCACCTCCAGCGGCAGCTTGCCGCTGCTGGCCTCGATCACCTTGACCGCCGGCGGCAGTTCTTCGGCCACCTCGGCGCGGACCTTGGCCAGGCCTTCGGCGTCGATCAGGTCGGCCTTGTTCAGCACCACCAGGTCGGCGCTGGCCAGCTGGTCGGCGAACAGTTCGTGCAGCGGCGACTCGTGGTCCAGGTTGGGGTCGAGCTTGCGCTGGGCATCGACCTGGTCCGGGTAGGCGGCGAAGGTGCCGGCGGCCACGGCCGGGCTGTCGACCACCGTGATCACCGCGTCGACGGTGCAGGCATTGCGGATTTCCGGCCACTGGAAGGCTTGCACCAGCGGTTTGGGCAGGGCCAGGCCGCTGGTTTCGATGAGGATATGGTCCAGGTCGCCACGGCGTGCCACCAGCTCGCGCATCACCGGGAAGAACTCTTCCTGCACGGTGCAGCACAGGCAGCCGTTGGCCAGCTCGTAGACGCGGCCGGTGGCTTCTTCTTCGGTGCAACCGATGCTGCACTGTTTGAGGATTTCGCCGTCGATGCCCAGTTCGCCGAACTCGTTGACGATCACCGCAATGCGGCGGCCCTGGGCGTTGTCGAGCATGTGGCGCAGCAAGGTAGTCTTGCCCGAGCCGAGGAAGCCGGTGACGATGGTGACGGGGAGCTTGGCCAGTGTTTTCATGTCGCATTGCCCTTGGCAGATTGGCGCGGGCATGCAGGACGACAGCCACGGGCCAGGCCGGCCGGGCTTGTTCGCCACCGGATCACCCCGCCCGGTTGAAAGTCGAAAACGTGACGAGGCAGGTCTCCTGGCTCGCACCGTTCCATGTGCCCGCTGGTGCAGCGGGCTGGCGGGATGACGCCTTCCCGCGCGCGGGCGCAGTGGCTGTGTCGATCCGTTGTCGGTGCTTACAGTTGCGGGGGCAGCCGCGGCTTGTACCGCGTTCCCGTCTTAGCTTCGGCCTGGCCGAAGAACCTCGAAGTGGCAAGGCTACGCAGTGGCTGGCGGGTGGTCAACCATTGCTGTCGGGCTGGCCGACAACAAGTGGCGCAACTGCGTTACAGTGGTGGCTTTGAGCAGCGAGGCCCCCCGGTGAAACCCCTGAACAAGCGCGATATGGCACGCCTGGAGCGTGAACTGGTGGTTTGCCTGACCGAAGCCTGCGAAACCGCCAAGGCGGAGATCGTCGGTTTCAGCTGGCTTACCCATCGTCTGGCTCCCGAGGATTTTCCGGCCAGCCTGCGTATTACCTGGGTGTTCGAGCGAGAGGCCGACAAGGCTGCCGCCGTGGCGGGCGACGCGAAGGTACGCATGCTGGCGCTGACCGGCCTGGCTTTGGAACAGGCCGGCATTCAACTGGATCATCCGGCCTGGCATGTGCGGTTTGACAGTGAAGAGGCCTGCCAGCAGAGCCACGGGGGCGACTGGAGCAAGCGCTTGATGGGGCGCTGAACCAGGGGCATGCGCGGTCCTGGCTCTTCCTGCCTGCACTGGGCACCGGCTTCGCCGGTGTTCGCGGGCACGCCCGCTCCCACAGGGGCCGCGGCGCACTCGCGGAATGTGTTTTCCCGCGACAACGATGCCTCTATCCGTTAGGCTACGCATTCCCCTGTCACGAGGTATTCGTCCAATGCGCCATTGATGCCGCCGTCCCTTCGACGGCCAGTCTTCAGCCTCCGGTTCCCTCCGGAGATGTCGCGGCATTTGTGGAGTTGTGCATGACGAACACGTCGATCCTGACGCTGGACAGCGTCTCCTTGGCCTTGCCTGATGGCAGGCTGTTATTTACCGACCTCAGCGAAACCTTCGACCAACGCCGCACCGGCCTGGTCGGGCGCAACGGTGTGGGCAAGAGCCTGCTCGGGCAGATACTTGCCGGCCAGCGCGAACCAAGCAGCGGCCAGTGTCGGCGCCTTGGGCGCATCCATCTTCTGGACCAGCAGGTGATCGAGCGCAGCGCCACGGTCGCCGACCTGGCCCAGGTGGGCGCGGTGCTCGCTGCGCTGGAGCGCATCGAGCAAGGCAGCGTCGCACCCAGTGACTTCGACACCGTCGGCGAACGCTGGGATATCCGCGAGCAATTGCAGGGGCACCTGCAACGCCACGGCCTGGGCCAGCTCGACTGGCACCAGCCCGCCCACAGCCTGAGCGGTGGCCAGGCCATGCGCGTGGCGCTGGTCGGCGCCTGGCTCAGCGAAGCGGACTACCTGATCCTCGACGAACCGAGCAATCACCTGGACAGCAACGCCCGCGCCCAACTGCTGAGCATGATCGAAGCCTGGGACCGGGGCTTGCTGGTGATCAGCCATGATCGCAGCCTGCTCGCGCACATGACGCGCATCGTCGAATTGTCCAGCCTGGGCTTGCAGGCCTATGGCGGCAACTACAGCTTCTATTCGGCCCAGAAAGCCAGCCAGACGGCGCTGGCCCAACAGCAACTAGCCCGGCTGAAACAGGAGCAGCAACGCCAGGCGCGCGAACTGCAGCGCCAGCGCGAAGACCTGGAACGTCATCAAGCCCGCGCCGGGCGCAACGCCAGGCACGCCAACCAGGCCAAGATCCTGGTCGATCGCCAGCAGGAACGCAGCCAGGCCACTGCGGGCAAGCAGCGCCGCGACCATCGCGACGCCCGGCAGGCGCTGCAGGGCAAAGTGCGTGACGCCGCCCGCGAAGTCGAGCAGGACAGCGCCATTACCCTGCATGCACCCACGCCGCAGCGTCATCCGGGCCGCGAAGTGCTGGCCTTGCAAGCGCTGCACCTGCCCCGCGGCACGCGCAAACCACTGAACCTGCGCTTGTGCCTGGGCCAGCGGGTGGGCCTGGTTGGCGCCAATGGCAGTGGCAAGTCCACCCTGCTCAGGCTGATCAACGGTGAGTTGCCAGCCCCGCCCGACAGCCTGCGCCTCAGTGGTGAAACCGCCCTGCTCGATCAGCACTGCAGCGCACTACCAGGCCACACCAGCGTGCTCGACCACCTGCGCCAGGCAAACCCGACCCTGGCCCAGGGCGACTTGCGCAGCCGCCTGGCGCAACTGGGCCTGGATGCGGCCCGCATCGAACTGCCCAGCGGCCTGCTCAGCGGCGGAGAGCGGATGAAGGCAGCACTGGCCGCCGTGCTATACCGCGAACGGCCGCTCGACCTGTTGCTGCTGGACGAACCCGGCAACCACCTGGACCTGCCGTCACTGGCCGCACTGGAACACATGCTCGGGCAGTTTCGCGGGGCGCTGGTGGTGGCGTCCCACGACCAGGTACTGCTCGACCAGCTGGCGCTGGACGAGTACCTGCACCTGTAGAAGCCGCAATGAATGCATTGCAGGCTATCAATTCGTGACTGGCCGTTCCCGATCTGCCACGGATGTATTATGGTGGCGTGGTGCGCATATAACAGCAGCCCGAGCAATCGGGCACTTGCAAGACAATGAGGGTGTCATGAGCAACGAAAGCATTAATTGGGACAAGCTGGGTTTCGACTACATCAAGACCGACAAACGCTACCTGTCCGTATGGCGCAATGGCGAGTGGGACAAAGGCACCCTGACCGAAGACAACGTACTGCACATCAGTGAAGGCTCCACGGCCCTGCACTACGGCCAGCAGTGCTTCGAAGGCCTCAAGGCCTACCGTTGCAAGGACGGTTCGATCAACCTGTTCCGCCCGGACCAGAACGCCGCCCGCATGCAGCGCAGCTGCGCCCGCCTGCTGATGCCGCAGGTGCCGACCGATGTGTTCATCGAGGCGTGCAAGCAAGTGGTCAAGGCCAACGAGAAGTTCGTGCCACCGCATGGTAAAGGCGCCCTCTACCTGCGTCCGTTCGTGATCGGCACCGGTGACAACATTGGCGTGCGCACCGCCCCCGAGTTCATCTTCTCGATCTTCGCCATCCCGGTTGGCTCGTACTTCAAGGGCGGCATGAAGCCGCACAACTTCCAGATCTCCAGCTTCGACCGCGCAGCCCCGCAAGGCACTGGCGCGGCCAAGGTCGGTGGCAACTACGCCGCCAGCCTGCAGCCGGGTGCAGAAGCGAAGAAAGCCAACTTCGCCGACGCCATCTACCTCGACCCGCTGACCCACACCAAGATCGAGGAAGTCGGTTCGGCCAACTTCTTCGGCATCACCGCCAACAACGAGTTCGTCACCCCGAAATCGGCTTCGGTGCTGCCAGGCATCACCCGCCTGTCGCTGATGGAACTGGCGCAATCGCGCCTGGGCCTGACCGTGATCGAAGGCGATGTGGAAATCAACAAGCTGGACCGCTTCATCGAAGCCGGCGCCTGCGGTACCGCTGCGGTGATCACCCCGATCGGCGGCATCGAGTACAACGGCAAGCTGCACGTGTTCCACGACCTGGAAAAGGTCGGCCCGGTTACCCAGAAGCTCTACAACGAGCTGACCGGTATCCAGAGCGGTGACGTGGAAGCACCAGCTGGCTGGATCGTCAAGGTTGCCTGAGGCGCTTTAACGGTTTGAAAAACGGGGCATGCCAGCGATGGCATGCCCCGTTTTTTATTGGCTGACGCGGTCAACTGGCACCGGCTGCGCCGGTGTTCGCGGCTAAAGCCGCTCCCACAGGTACAGCGCAAGCCTGAAGCCTGCGCCGTCCCTGTAGGAGCGGCCTTGTGTCGCGAAAGGGCTGCGAAGCGGCCCCAGGATATCCGCACGATGCACAAATCGAAAGGCCGCGCAGGCAGGTAGTTCTCATGCAAGGCGACGCTGCATCAGCAGGTGCCGGGCTTTGTCGAAGGCCCAGTTGTACAGCACGGTGTAGGGCAGGATGATCACAAAGAAGCCCAACTCCACCATGAACGCCTGCAGCAACGAAATCTCCAGCATCCACGCCGCCACCGGCAGGCACCACACCACCAGCCCGGCTTCGAAGCCCAGGCCGTGCACAAAGCGTGCGCTGGCCTTCCAGTGGATGCGCTCGACCTGCACGTAGCGATCGACCAGCGCGTTGTAGACCATGTTCCACAGCATGGCGATCACCGACAGGGTCACCGCCAGCGCCCCTGCCGTCGCCAGCGACTTGCCCATGATCCAGGACAACAGCGGCGCACACAGCAGCACGGCGAACACTTCATAACCGACGGCGTGAACCAGGCGTTCGGTGAAAGAGACGTTTTTCATTGCAAATTCCATCCATTGCGTGAGTCGTGCTTCCTATTTTCTTTGATAGAACTGATACTCGCGACATAGCTACCATCGGTTTTATCAATACCATGCGCTACTCACCCGAAGCTCTGGTCGCCTTTGTCGAAGCTGCATCGCTGGGTTCGTTTTCTGCTGCGGCGCGCAAGTTGCGCAAAAGCCAGTCCACCATCAGCATCGCCATCGCCAATTTCGAGGCCGATGTGGGTTGCCCGTTGTTCGAGCGTGGCGGTCGCCACCCCACGCTGAACGAGGCTGGGCGGCAGGTGCTGAGCCATGTCGAGGCAATTCTCGATGCCAGCGCCCAGCTCGATGCCCTGGCGGTGCGGTTGGCGGAAAACGTCGAGGCTCTGGTCTCGGTGGTGATGTCGGACAGCTACAGCGTGACCTTCCAGGGCGCGGTGATGGCCCGCTTCGCCCAGCATTACCCGCATACCGAGCTGCGCTGCGGCCCGTCGGAAGATGCCGATGTGATCGAGCTGATCCAGCAGGGCCTGGCACACGTCGGCATTCTTGCCACCCAGCCCAGCTACCCCGCTGACGTTGCCGTGGCACGCTTGCCCGAGCAGGCAGAGTTTGGGGTGTACGTGGCCAGCGGTCATCCGTTGGCGGCTTTGCCCCAGGTGCAGACGCAGCACCTGGAGAACGTCCGGCAGCTGTATATCAAGACCTATGCCCCCAGCTTGCACCACGGTCGTGGCCAGGCCTGGTCGGCACCGGACTACCTCACCCTGCTGGAGTTCGCCGTGCGCGGGTTCGGCTGGGCCGAACTGCCCAGGGCGCTAGTGGCACGGTTTGGCAGTGGGCTGGTGGAGTTGCAGGTGGCCGGGTATCCGCGACGGGTTGACATGGATGTGGCCTGGTCAAGCCGGCGCGCGCTCGGGCCGGCTGGGCAGTGGCTGGTGCGGCAGATGTTGGGGCAGTAGGCCTTTATCGCCTGCAAGATCCTGGGGCTGCTGCGCAGCCCGTCGCGACGCAAGGCCGCTCCTACAGGGCACTAAAGCGAAAAATCCTACAACGTTTTAGGAAGCCCATTGCTCCCCCGCGAAGGCGTTCCTCGCTAGTGTTTTGGCCGTTGCGTCAAATCACTGGAAAAGGAACTCCTGATGAGCATCAGCAAAGCCATCCACATCGCCATGCAGGAAGAGATCCCCAACACCTACGGCACCTGTAATGCCTGCGAACGCTCCGGCCTGCCGATTCTGCTGCTGCGCGAGGCCTACGCCCCGCGCCCGGATACAGGGCGCCCCTATCGCCTGGCAGACGATAGCGAAATCATCTTCCACCCGATGCACACCGACCAGTTGCGCCTCCTGCGCCAGGGTTATGTCTACGTACTGCTCGACCAGGAAATCTGGCAGGCCTACGAGGTAGCGGCGGAAGGTACCTTGCAGCGCTTTCCGGTATCGCAGATGCCCTTCGGGCCACCCAGGTCGTTACCCAAGGTATGCGCCACCGAAGGCCACGATGTGATCGCCTCGTTCATCAACATCGATACCCTGCTCTACCGCAAGGCCTGGATCGCCTTCGCCAACGACCCCTGGCCCCGTGCGGTACTCGACCGCTATCGGCAAGGCATCGCCGACAGTGACCCGGGCACCCTCGCCCGCTTCGTCGAGGTGGACCTGAACACCGCACGCAACGACCCTGCCAGCCTGGGCATCGCCATGACCGACAGCTTCCGCTTCGGCCTGGAACAGGTGCTGGAGTTCTCTACCTTTTCCTCTGCCAGGTTTACCAGCGCTCATGGCTTTTACAGCCGCCTGGGCCGCTGGCATGAAACCCGCACGCATGTGCGCAATGTCATCCAGCAGGAACAATTGCCCAATGGCCTGCTGGCGCTGACGCTGCCCGACCCGGTCGGCATGGTCATGGAGCTCAACGCGCAACGCACTGGCTGGGTGCAGGCCCTGCAGGAATGGCGGGCGCAGCCGCAGCGGCACTTCGAATACTTCACCTCGCAAGCACTACTGGGCATCCGCGAACTGCACGCTGCCATGGCTGCCGTGCAGGGTGCCGAGGACGCGCAGCGGAAAGCCCGGCAGGTCGAGCAGTGGAACGACAGCCCGATCGCGGCCAAGGCGTATCTGCCGCCGGTGGACATCGACGCGCAGACCGAACGCAACACCGCGCGCAAGCAGCAGGACGCCCGCGAGCGGCTGGAAGAGCGTTACGACGAAAGCGCCCGCGCCGCGTTCCAGGCCGATTACGACCGCGAACTGAAAAACTGGCAGTCGATGATCGACCAGGTTGGCGATCTGTATGCGCGGCACTATGCCAAGCGGGCGTTTCAGCAGATCGGCTACTACGACTATGACGCGACCTCCCCTGTTTCGGTGGAGTACTTCATCCAGATGATGGCCGCCTGCCTGGCCGGCGGGCCTACCGAAACCCTGCCGCAGGAGGGTCAGCCACTCGGGATCACCCAGCATATCTGGCAGCAGCTGCTGGAAGACGACCGCAGCCTGCTTTACCAGGCACTGCTGGCCAAGAACCAGAAGCTGATGCAGCAGGTGGCCAGCGCGCTGTCCGGGGACGACTTCGGCAAGGTGTACGACATCATCAAGGGCATCGCCGGTACCGCAGACGGCCAACTGCTGATGATCAAGCCGATACAGGATGCCGTTGGCCAGTTGCTGGCCGCGACCAACAGCGCAGGGAATGCGCTCAGCCAGCACCTGAGTGAACGGACCAAAACCCTGATCGGCCATGTGCATCGCTCGGCGTTTGCCCTGTTTGCGGGGCAGCAGGTAACGCCGCTGCGGGTGTCGCTGACAGTGGGCGAATACATGAGCCTGCTCAATGAAGCCCTGGAGGCGCGGACCGATGCGTTTCTGCAGCAGGTAGACAAGCAGTTCCGTGACCCACTGGGCCGCAAGGTGCGGGCCATGGTGCTGAGTGGCGCGATCAATATTGCGGCAGCGGGTAACCGTAGCCAGATGATCGAGGTGATGCTCTGGACGTTGGAAAGTGCTGAAAGTTTACAGGCGCGGCTGGTGCAGTTGCGCGAAGGTGCAGCCGGTGGCGTCGGGGCGCTGGTACGCAATGTTGCGATTGGTGCGGGTACGCTGCGTGCGCAGGTTACGGGTGGTTTGAAGGTCAGTTCTACGGCCGCGCAAAGCGTGGCGAGCGATGCGATGCGCAGCCTGCGGGATGCTGCAGCGAGTAGCGGAGGTGTCGGGCTGCTATTTGCCTTGGGCAGCATGTGGTTCCATCAGGACAGCTTGGGCAAGAACTATCGCGCGTTGCAAGAGACGCATCAGGACAACCCGGAGGCGCTTGCGGCGATCTGGTCTTCATCCCTGGGTTTGTTGGGGGCAAGCGTGGAGGCGGCAGGACTGGCTGTTGCAGTCATGCGGCCGAAGATACCGTGGCCCGGAACAGTGACGACAACATCTTTGGGAACCGGTATTGCTCGATACGGCGCCGGCATTGCGGGAATAGCTGGAATCATGGATGGGGTACAGTACAAGTTTGCAAGCTCCAGAGCCGAGCGAGTAGGAGATGAAACTGCGGCTCAAGCCTATCAGTACGCAAGTGCGACCTCATTTGGGGCGGCAGTATTTGGAGCTTTGGCTGCGGTTGGCTATAGCGCGTTACTTGGACCGATAGGCATAAGTATCACGCTGGGAATAACAGCCTATATTCTTGCAACTATAGCCAAGCGGAGCGAGTCATCTCCAATTGAACTCTGGGCCAAAAATGGGAGATGGGGGCTACCTCCCGCACGGCGCCAATGGGCTACCCACAATGACCTCGACACTGCAATTGGCGCACTTAATGCCGCAATCATCGGGCTCGAGGCAGAAGTTTCAATCCAGATACAATTCGATCTCAGCCACACCATTCACAGAGGGGATGAAGTACCGATATTCTTTGGCGACGATAGTGCGGTGCCGGCGAGCTTCTACCTGCATTACTTCATTCGCCTCCCAAATTACAACCAGCACCTCTCGCACTATCAGTGGAGTCTAACCATACACCGCGGAGGTAGGCATCATGAGACAGTCATATTATTGGCTGATGGTTTGTCACCGGTAAAACTGGACGATCAAAATCAATCACCTAAAGACTTTTTCTCGGCAGCATCCGATATGCAACCGATTATCAAGCTAAACGGCGCAACGGGAGCTCTCAGCATCCAGGGATCACTGCCACTGTCCGACCACCACACGATTCAGGCCACCGAGTTCAACGTATGCTACTGGCCAGATAAACATGACCCAACGACATGCGCCCGAGTCGTTGTAAAAGAAAACAATATACGTACCAGCAGGAATGACAAACAATGAGCCGGCCAGCGCTGAACCCGCCCTGTACTGGATGGAAGGAAGACTTACCCCCCCCCTGCGATGCGCCGCTTTCAGAGCCTCATCTGGGCAATCAGACTCCGAATTATCAGGATGATATTTGCCTCGAAATACCCCGCTCAGCAATGGCATACCGTGGCTTGGTGTCGGCCCTGACACTAGTACTCGTAATTTCCACCCTTATTGACCTGCCTTGGATGATTATCCACACAGACCCAACAGATCTAGAGAGCATTTTAATGCTAGTCATCCCGCATGTTTTGATCACATGGTGCGTTGTTGTCCTTTTCCGGGTGGATCTAGCCCCCCCACGAGACCTGCCCATTAGATTCAACCGGGCCCGTAATAAAATCTACGCCTACAACTTCAAGCATCAATGGTGGAACCCATTCGACAAGGGCAAAGTCGTACCGGTCAGTTACGACTGGGCCCAAGTCCGCGCCGAGCGCTGGTCCCAGACCGGCGCACTGCCAAACGGTGGGTTAATTTTCAAATGGGGTGTCACACTCTCCATCGTTGCACCAGGCACAAACAATGTCATCGACCGTTTCCCTCTGGTCACCATGGGCGCCAATGAGCATGCCTGGGCCTACATCTGCACCTACATGCAGGAAGGCCCCTCAGCCCTGCCGCCGCCCGGCCCCCCCAAGGATCACAACGATGTGCTCTGGTGTGAGTTCGCTCTGCGCCTGGCACCCAAAGTGAGCTGGCCAGCTGATATGGACCTTGAATCGCGAACCGCACCTTGAACCGGCCACGGCGGGTGCGCCCCACTCAATCTCCCGCCGGCACATCCACCACCTTCCAGCTGTCATCCGGGTCGAAGCGTTTCATCTCCTTGGCCAACTTGTCGCCGTGCGGCCCGAGGTCTTTCTCGAACACCTCGCCGTCATGGCTGATCATGAAGCTCATCACCCCGGTGTCATCGTACCTGGCCGGCCAGGCAACCATGGCAAAGCCACGGCTCATCTGGTTGCCGATCAGGTAGCTGTAGGCACCGCCGGGGGCGGACGGGCCCTGTGCATCGAGGATGCGGAAGTGGTAGCCATACCAGGCGTCGCCGACCATGTCCTGGCCGAACAGCGGGCCCAACGGGCTGACCTGGCCATCGCCATCGTCATCCCAATACAGCCCATCATGCTTGCCGGGCTCGCTGAATATCTTCTGCGCGTATTCCAGCGCACCGTTGCCGTTGTGGTCCTGGGTGGCGTAGTCCATCTGCGCGTCGTGGTAGGCCAGCATCGACTGCATGGCACCCAACTCGTTGCGGCCAATACGCCGGGCGCGAATTTCAGAGCTGCCGGCCTTGAGATCGAAACGCCAACCCTCACTGCCTTTGGTCAACGGTATGGGCAACGTCCAGTGATCACTGCCCACCGCGAGGATGGTCTTGTTTGCCCCCAACATGTCGATGCTGTGCTGCGCGCGATACTGCGCCAGGAACGTGTCTACGTCACTGCGTTGCACACCGCCGCGCGGTATGTAGGTACGCCAGTCATCGCCCAGCAACCGGGCCAGGCGGGCTTCGTCAGGTTTGTCTTCACCCAGCGCCGCAACAAAGGATTCCACGGCCTTCTCCGGCGTCGGGAAGACTTCCTGCGCAGCGGCCAGGGTTGACCAGGCCATACCGGCTGCGATTACCAGTGCCGCTATCGATTGACGGTTCATCGACGGCCACCTCCCCCGCGGCGTGCGGGCGCACTGGGCCGGGAAATCTGGTGCCCGGCGGCACGCGATGCGCTCGGGCGCTGGGCGAACGACTGGCTGGTGCGGCCACGGCTGGCCTGCGCGCTGGTGCGCGAGGGTGAACGCACGCCGTCGAAGGCATTGTTACGCGCCCGGCCGGCGGTATTGGAAGGCCGGTTTTGCACCAGTTGCCGCCCCTGGCCTTCGCCCTGCCTGCGCTGGCTCACCTGGCTGTTCTGCTGCCGAGCCTGGGTGTTGCGGGTTTCCTGTCGGCGGTCGGTCGCCCTCGGGTTGTCGCTACGAGGCTGCATGCGGTTGCCGACCGAATTGCCCGCCTGCGCCTCGCGCATCTGCTGGCGTGCCTGGCGGTTGCTGGTGGCCGGCCGTTCGATGCCGGCCCGGTCCATCGACGCTCTGGCCTTGTCCCGCGCCTGGGCGCGCTGGGCGTCATCGCCACGGAAGGCAGTACGCTGGGTGGCACCGTCCAACTGGCGACCGTACTGCTGGCGGCTGCGGGAGTCGCGGTACGGCACGCCGTCGCGGTTGGCGGCGTTGTGCTGCCATTTGTTCTGGTTGTTGGTGATGCGGTTGTTGGCGTTGATGTTGTTGTAGCGGTTGACGTCGATGTCGATGTCGTTGTTACCCCAGTCGCAGTCACCCCACAGCGAGGCAACGATCGCCACGCCGGTACCGAAGGCCAGGCCCGCCACTAGCGCGGAACCGGGGTAGTACATGGGCGGTGGCGGGTAGTACGCCGGCGGTGAAGCCGGGTAGGCCCAGGTGCCGTAGGTGGTGGTCGGGTTGTAGCTGGGCACGTACACCACTTGCGGGTCGGACGGCTCGATGATGATGGTGGTGGGCGGGCTGCTGGCCGTAACCACCTGGGTGCTGCTACCGCTGGAGGCCGGTGCCGGTGCCGGGGCGGTCTGCACGGTCACGTTCTGGTACTGGTTGCTCTGTAGGTTGCCGGCGGCCTGGGCCTGGTGACGCAGGCGCTGCACGCCGCCCATGACATCGTCGGGCTGCGCGAGGAAGGCATCGCCCAGCCGCTGCACCCAGACCGGGTCCTGCCCCAGGGTTGCCAGCACCTGCGGGAAGGCCACCAGCGCTTGTACGCTTGGGTCCCAGGGCTGTTTCGCCACCTTCTTGACGGCATCGTCGCCGGTGGCCTTGGGGTTGGCCTTGGACCAGGTCACCGCTTCGCTCACCTGCCCCGGATAAGTGGAGGCCATCAATACCTGGGCCAGCAGCGCATCGGGGTACAGCGCGATAGGCGCGAGCATCTGGTCCAGTTGCTCCTGGGTGAACACCGGGTCCTTGGCCGCGACCGTGTCGGCTGGTGGTGCCGGGTCGGGGGCAGGTACGTCTTCTGCCAGCACCAGGCCGGGCGTGGCGCTCAGATACAGGAATACCGACAGGACCGCTGACAGTGGGATGCGCATCGCTTCTCTCCATGAGATCAGACCGCGTGGATTAAGGGTAGCAATGGCGATGCTTTTGGCTAGATGTGCGGGCGCAAACTTTTCGCGCTCTAAAGGTGAGGGTGGTTGCTGCTTTTGAATCTATACCAGGGCTGGGCTGAGATCTGTAATTGACTGTACCGGCCCTTTCGCGGGCACGCCCGCTCCCACAGGGCCACCACAGGTTCGAACATTGTGGAGTACCTGTGGGAGCGGGCGCGCCCGCGAAGAGGCCGGCGCATGCACAAGACCGTATCCAAAAAAGGAGCCGACCCTGATGAACACGCCCCGCCTCATCGCCATGATCATGCTGGCCGTGCTCTGCACCTCGGCCTGGGCGGCCACCGACCGCGCCGAGCGGCGCCGCGAGGCCCGCGATGTGCGGCAGGAAACCCGCCAGGACGCGCGGCAGACCAAACAGGATTGCCGCCACGCCGACCAGCAAAGCAACGCCGGCTGCCGACAGGACAAACGCCACACCAAGCAGCAAGGCCGTGAGCGCGCCCGCGACATAAAATATTGAGCGGGCGGTGCTCAGCCGCCCAAGGCGATGATCGCCAGGATCAGTGACGCCCCGACTACCGCCAGGACCACGCCGGTCAACAGGGTGCGGCCACCGGAATAGCGTGCAAGCAGCCAGCCCGCAAGGAAGAGCATGGCCAGGGCGACCAGGTTCGATACACGGATGGCCGTACCAGTGGTCTCGATCAGCAGGAACGGAATGACCATCGGGAAGGTTGCCAGTACCACCAGCAGGAAAGTGGCCAGGGCCGCCTTGAAATCATCCAGCCCCAGGCGTGCCGGCAGCGGGCGGCCAGCATCACGCAGCATGCGCCCGCGCAGCATCTCCAGCCCGTCTTCATCCAGTACCAGGCCGATGCGCTCTGGCAACGTATCGGCAATCAACCTGCGCCCCTGGTTGATATCACCGGCTTGCAGGCGGGCCAGCAAGGTCCGGCTGCGGGTGCGTTCGGTCCAGGTACGCAGCAGGTAGATGACGGCATCGGCCAGGCCCCAGGCCAGGTTGCAGCCGAGCGCGGCAATCAGCATCAGCCGCGCGTCTTCACGCCCTGCGGTGGCCACGCTCAGCGAGCCGATGAAGGTCATCGCCATCAACAGGCCGAAGATGACTTCGGTGATCCGGTCGATCGGTTCCAGCACGCCCCATTTACGCGGTTGCTCGTCTTGCCCCATCGCACCCTCCCAGGAACCATCGATAGTCACTATCGAGAATGGCAATTTCTGCCGAACGACATGGCCGAATAACCTAGCCCCATCGACTCGCCGCCCACCACCCCGGCCCCTGGAGCTACCTGATGAACACCTTGGCCCGCCTGCTGTCCGCCACCCTTGCCGTTATTGCCATCGCCATCATCAGCGGCTGTGCCAGCCACCCCGAACTGCGCCCCTACACCGCCGAGGAAACCCGCCAACTGCAACTGGAAGCCTTGCAACGCCGTGGCCTGTCGCTGGACGACTACGAGCAGCAACGGCGGGTAATCCAGCGTGCCGGCAACCTGCCCGTGGTGACCGAAGCTGCCGACGCCGACCGTTCGAGCAGAGGCTGAGTGGGCTCGCCAGCGGTTCCTTACCGCTACCTGTACAGATAGGGCTGCGAGGTGAGGTTGCTCCATTATAGTCAGCCAGGCATTGCAGGCCCCGACAGCCATGCCCTGTCACGCCCTTCACCCTTTTAGCGGCGCGGCGCCAGCGCCAGGGCGATACCGCCCAGCACCACCACGCACGCCACCAACAAGCGCAACGACAATGGCTCGCCGATCAGGCCAACCCCGCCCAACGCCGCAATCACCGGGACGCTGAGTTGCATGGTCGCCGCCTGCTGCGCGCTGACTTGCCTGACCACGCCGTACCACACGGCATAGCCCGCACCCGAGGCCAGCACACCGGAGCCCAGCGCATACAGCAAGCCGAGCGGGCTCAGGTGCAAGCCAGCGCCCAGCAACAGCACCGGCACCAGCAGCACCAGGCACGGCAGGCTCCAGGCGAAATTGCCGGCAGTGTCGGCCAGCGGCCTGGGTGAGCCTTTGCCCAGCAGCGTGTACACGCCCCAGGCCACGCCGGACAGGGCCATCAGCAAGGCACTGGCAAAGGGTGGCGCCGCGGTACCGGGCAACAGCAGCACCAGCAGGCCGGTGAAGGCGATCAGCATGCCCAGCAGCATCCGCGCGGTGATAGGTTCGCCTTTGTACCAGGCGAAGCCGAACATGGTGATCTGCACCGCGCCGAACAGCAGCAACGCCCCCGCGCCTGCGCTCAGCTGCAGGTACGCCGCAGAAAACAGGAATGCGTAGAGGAACAGTGCCAGGCCGCCGCGCCAGCTGCCCCCCATGGCAAGCGCGGGTTTGCGCAGGCGGATCAACAGCAGCAGGAACAGTGCACCACTGGCCAGGCGCACCACGGTGAAGGATGCCGGGTCGATGGCCCCGTCCTTCAGCGCCAGCCGGCAGAACACCGAGTTGGCAGCGAAGGCCACCAGGCTGAAAAGCGCAGGCCAGACCCAGGCCCGGGCCTTGCGGTCGGTGAGCGTGGTGGTGCCGGTGCTCATGGTGTGGTCACCTCTGAGATCGATTGTTGTCATGGCGGCCATGCGGGTAGGGCCAGCACCGATATACAACATAGTGTTTATCTGACGCCACCACCGAATCGCCCGGACCTATACCGCTGCCACCGCCTCGATCTCCACCAGCATGCCGTCCAGCGCCAGCCGGGGTACCGGTATCAGCGTGCAGGTCGGCTTCATGCAAGGGCCCCAGGCCCTGTCAGCCTCGGCTACCCACTCACGCAGGCGCGTTTCGGAATGCTCGACAATCAGCAGGGTCAGCTTGAACACCTGGGCCAGGCTGGCGCCTTTCGACGCCAGGGCAACCTCCAGGTTGGCCAGTGCCTGGCGCGCCTGCTCGGCGAACAGCGGCGACAGCTGCCCGTTGCGGCCCTCCCCGCCCTGGCCGGCGATGAACAGCAGGCGGCTGTCAGCATGCACCTCGGCGACATGGGAATAGGCGTTGCCGCTGGGGTCGTACAGGCCTTCGGGATTGCTCAGCTGAAACGCGGTTGAATGGCTCACGGTAAACCCTCGATCAGTTGGAAGAGGGACGGAGTATCGAACCTTGAGTTAACTCGAGGTCAAGCGCGGTTTTCAGGGGCGGGCTTGCCCGCGAAACAGGCGTCGACTGTAGGACGTTTCGCACAGCGCACGAGCTTCCGTGAACCACGCGTTCATATGCGAAGCGGCCGTCAGGCGCTAGATTGCGAGGCCCGGCATGGAGGCCTGTACGTAACAAGGATAAAGCGATGAGCAAATACAATTTTCAACTGGCCTACACCATCAAGCCAAACAACCCTGCCCGAGATGAAACCGATGCGGCGCAGGCCCGTCTGCACCTGCGCGAGAAAATTGGCCTGGACACCGTCGAGCACATTGAGACCACCCTGCTCGGGATGGTCACACTCAAAGGCGCCACACTTGCAGAGCGCAAGCGCGAAGCCGAAAAGCTGCTTCACGACTACATCCATGAAGCGCTCAAGCAACTGCGTGTGCTGTCGACCGTGAAGTTCTACGGTTGCCTGATGGTGGACGGGCTGGGCGCAGCCATTCGCTTCGACATCCTGCCCAAATGAACAGCGACGGCATCAGGCGCCCCCGCGCCTGATGCCGCGCACCGTCATTTTTCCTGCAGTACCGCCCTGCCCTTCACCGCCCGAGGCCCGCGCCAGGCCCAGAACAGCAAACCGGGGAATGGCGCGTAGACCACGAACACGATCCACAGCATCTTGCGCTCGGCGCGCCGGTCACTGCCGATGATGTGCCAGATGGCCCAGATTTCCAGCAGGATCACAAAGGCCGCGACGATGATCCAGATCGTTCCGATTTCCATGAGCGCTCTCCCATTTGGCATGTAATGGGTTGGGTTGCAGAGGCTGCCGAGGGTTCAGATTGATTTGGCTGGCGGCATGGCACCGCGGCCCTTTGTAGGAGCGGCCTTGTGTCGCGATGGGCTGCGCAGCAGCCCCAGGATCTTTGCCCTACGAAATACCGCAGGGGGCTGCTTTGCAGCCCATCGCGACACAAGGCCGCTCCTACAGGGAGCAGTGACAGCTCTCAATGCCGTGGTGCAGTCTCCAGCGCCGCCTTCAACGCCGGCGCATCGGCAAATGCACGCTGGCTCACCAGCGTACCTTGCTCCAGTTGCAACCACTGCACCTGGCCATCCTGCCCGGGATAACGGCTGGCCACCCGCCCGTCACGGTCGAGCAGCACCCGGTAGTTGTAATCGCGCATGGCGGGGATGGCGAACAGCTTGCTGATCAGCGCCGGCATGCGCTGGATGTCGGCGACGAACACCGCATCGCGCGCTTCCAGGTAACCCTTGGGCTGTTCGGCCAGCGCCGCCTTCACCAGCTTGGCACCGTCCATGTCGCGCGCCACCAGCAGGATGTGCGTACCGGCGCCGAGGCTGTAAGCCTGGTCGTGCTGGTCGAGCAGCGTCCACGGGGCGAGCTTGTCGCCCGGTTCCAGAGCATTGGCCAGCAAGGGCATCAGGCAAAGCAACAAGGCAGCGGCGTACTTCATCAAGGGTATCCTCAGTGACGGGAGCGTCAGCATAGCGGCAACGGGCCAAGCCAGACAGGTTGCCTGAACACGACCTGGAATACGACACGGCCACCCGGGAGATTGTCTTTCCCCCGGCCACCCGCCACACTCTCGAGGCCAGCCAGGAAGCGGAGTCCAGAGTGCCCACGCCACGCCAGTTCAGCAAGAAGACCAGTACCAGCAACATGCTGCGGCTGAAGTCCACCAGCGCCAATGCCCAGGCCCCCTATCGGGTCGATTTCGTATTGCTCGAACACTTCTCGATGGCAAGCTTCACCGTGGCCATGGACGTGCTGGTCACGGCCAACCTGCTGCGCGCCGACAGCTTCCAGTTCACCCCGCTGTCGCTGGAAGGCGACCGCGTGCTCAGCGACCTGGGGCTGGAGCTGGTGGCCACCGAGTTGTCCGCCGAGGCGCTGAAGGAGCTGGACCTGCTGGTGATCTGCGGCGGCCTGCGCACGCCATTGAAGTACCCCGAGCTCGACCGCCTGCTGGGTGATTGCGCGGCCCACGGCATGGCCCTGGGCGGGTTGTGGAACGGCGCGTGGTTCCTCGGCCGCGCCGGGGTGCTTGATGACTATGGCTGCAGTATCCACCCCGAACAGCGCGCCAGCCTGTCCGAGCGCAGCCCGCAGACGCGGATCACCCCAGCCAGCTTCACCCTCGACCGCGACCGCCTCAGCGCTGCCAGCCCCAATGGCGCCATGGAGCTGATGCTCGGCCTGGTGCGCCGGCTGTATGGCGACGGCCTGGCCGAAGGCGTCGAGGAAATCCTGTCGTTCTCCGGTGCCCGCTACCGCCAGGTCGGCCCGGGCGCAAAGAAGTCCATGAGCCTGCACCTGCGCACCATCGTCGAACTGATGGAGAACAACCTCGAGGAAACCCTCAGCCTCGACCAGCTGGCCGCCTACAGCGGGCGCTCGCGCCGGCAGATCGACCGCCTGTTCCAGGCCCAGCTGGGCACTTCGCCGCGGCGTTACTACATGGAGCTGCGCATCACCAAGAGCCGCCGCCTGTTGCAGTATTCCGACCTGTCGGTGATGGAAGTGGCAGTGGCTTGCGGGTTTGTTTCGGTGTCGCACTTCAGCAAATGCTATGCGGCTTACTTTGGCTATCCGCCGTCGCGTGAGCAGCGGTTGGGCGAGTGAGTGCCAAGGCTTCATTCATGTGTCGCCTGGGCCGGCCCTTTCGCGGGTAAACCCGCTCCCACAGGTACTGTGCAAATCTTTGGGACAGCGGCGATCCTGTGGGAGCGGGTTTACCCGCGAAGAGGCCGGCCCAGGCACTAGAGAACTTTCAAGGGCGGCGCTCGATCTGGATATACCGCAACACCGCATCACAGATCATGGCCTTGTGACGCAGCTTGACCTGCTCATCGGACAGGTCGATCTGGAAGATCTCGCCAAAGGTATGGCGGTTCGACACCCGGTAGAAGCAGAACGAGCTCATCAGCATGTGCAGGTCGATGACCTCGATGCCGGCGCGAAACACACCTTCCTGCACCCCACGGCGCAAGGTACTGCCCAGGGCCTCGAGCACCAGGCTGCTCATTTCGCGAATCGCCGGCGACTGCTTGACGTACTCGCCGTAGTGGATGTTTTCGGTGCAGATGATCCGCACGAAATCGACGTTGCGGTCGTGGTGATCGAAGGTGAACTCCACCAGCCGGCGAATCGCCTGCTCGGCCGGCAGCGACTCCAGGTCCAGGCTTTGCTCGGTCTTGCGGATGTCGCCGTACAGCTTGATCAGGCACTCGCAGTACAGCTGCTCCTTGCTGCCGAAGTAGTAGTAGATCATGCGCTTGGAGGTGGCGGTGCGCTCGGCGATGGCGTCGACGCGGGCACCGGCCAGCCCTTGCTGGACGAACTCGTTGATGGCGGCCTGGAGGATGTCCTCGCGCGTTTTCTCGGGGTTGTTCTTGCGCGTCTTGCGCCCCCCTTCGGTTTCAGGCTGGCCGAGGCTGACTACGGAATCACTCATACCCACTCACAGGCTGTTTATTGGAATGGAGGGATTATCCGCGAGCGCGGCCATGCAGGGAAGCGCGCTGTTGGTCGGGTAGCCATCACCCGCGGCGCCTGCCCAGCCAGGCGCAGCGTCAGTCGCGCTGGGCGGTATTGCGCTCCAGCGGCGGGGTCAGGTGCAGCACACGGTTGCGCCCGCCTTCGGCCAGCAGGTAGCCGCCCTTGCCATCGGCAACGATCGACTGCGGCGCCTTGAGGAACGACAGCACGGTCTGCCGCGTGCCGTCGGCGCCGATGCGCAGCAGCCGGGCCCGGTGGGTGTTGTCTTCGCTGATCCACAGGCCGCGCTGGTCGCAGAACAGGAACGTCGGGTTGCGCAGGCCATCGACCACCACCGGGTCCCGGCCATCGTCGGACAGGGCGCGGACCTTGCCGTTGGCCTTTTCGGTATACAGCAAACGCCCGTCACTGCAGCGGGTCAGGCCTTCGGTTTCGGTCAGGCCGGAGCGCAGCACATCGAGCTGGCCGCTGCGCCAGTCATAGCGCATCAAACGGCCATTGCCCTTGCGGTCCTCGATGGCGTACAGGTGCTCGCCGTCGTTCCACAGGCCCTGCACGCTCTCGCCATCGAACAGCCGCGTGACCTGGCCATCGCGGGCCAGGCTCACCGGGGCAAACCCGCCTTCCTGGCTGAACACCCAGCCTCCCTGCGCCGCGACCATGCCGTCGGGCTTGGACAGGTTGTCGATGACCACCACCCGATCACCCTGGGCGGTGATCCTGAGGATGCTGCCACGGCCATCGTCCAGTTCGCGGCTGACCAGCAGGCTGCCATCGGCTTGCGGCAACAGCGACGCGGCCTTGGTCACGTCGCGGTGCAGCACCTCGACGCCCCAGCCGGAGGCGGCCTGGACCGGGTAGAAACTCTGCCAGGCAAAGAAGCCCAGGGTGGCCGTGAGCAGGCCGGCGGTGGCGACCAAGGCGATGCGGGTGCTGCGCTTGCGCAGGATGTACGACATGTGGGGCTCTTCGGGAATGCCGGGGAGCCTAGCAAGCGAATGTGAAAAAAATGTCGAAATGGACCAACCATTACAAAACAAAAGGATATAAAAATAACAAAACAATCTAACAAACAGGAATATTAAAATTGAAAGCCAAACGCCACCTCCTTAGTCTGGGCACATCGTTTCCCTTCCAATTCAAGGAGCAATGCCCATGCCCGCCCGTGCCTTCTCCCCCCTGCGCCGCCTGTTGATCGGCGGCTTGCTGGCCAGTGTCGCCAGTACCCTGTTGCCCTGGTCCCAAGCCCTGGCCGATGAGGCCAGGACCCTGCGCATCGGTTACCAGAAGTTCAACAGCATCAACATCCTCAAGGGCAGCGGCGCCTTGGAAAAGGCCCTGGCACCGCAAGGCGTGAAAGTCAGCTGGCACGAGTTCGCCGCCGGCCCGCAGTTGCTCGAAGCCTTGAGCACCGGCGCCATCGACCTCGGCCATGCCGCCGACGCCCCCTCGGTGTTCGCCCAGGCCGCAGGCAAGCCGGTGGTGTACCTGGCCGCCGAGCAACCCTACCCACGCGGCATCGGCCTGGTGGTGCGCGAGCAGGACCACCTGGCCAACGTGCAAGACCTCAAGGGCAAGCGCGTGGCCACCGGCCGCGGCTGGAACGCCCAGTACCTGCTGGCCGTTGCCCTGGAACAGGCCGGCCTCAGCTACCAGGACATCACCCCGGCCTACGTCAACAACGCCGCCGATGCCGTGGCTGCCCTGCAATCGGGCAGCGTCCAGGCCGTGACCCTGTGGGACCCGTTCCTCGCCGCGGCAGAAAGCCAGCCGGGCCTTAAGAACCTGCGCGACGGCAGCGGCCTGTCCAACAACCGCACCTTCTACCTGTCCACCGCCAGCTTCGCCGACCAGCATCGCGCCTTGCTGAAGACTTTCTTCGCCGAACTGGGCAAGGTCAGCCAGTGGGCCAATGCCAAGCCTGCGGAAGTTGCCGCGCTGCTGGCCCCGCAACTGGGGATCAACGCCAACGTGCTGCAAGTGGCCAGCGAGCGGCGCAACTACAACGCGGTGGCCATTACCCCGCAGATCGTTGCCGAGCAACAGAAGCTGGCCGATACCTTCCAGGGCCTGGGCCTGATTCCACGCAAGCTGCAGGTGGCCGACGCGGTCTACCCGGCTTCCGTATTGCCTTGAGCGGAGCGCGCCCACCATGCCCCGCCCGATTCGCTTCAACGCCTTCAGCATGAATGCCGCCAGCCACCAGTCCCCCGGCCTTTGGCGCCACCCGCGCAACACCAGCGTGGCCTTCAACCGCCTGGGCTACTGGACCGACCTGGCCCGCCTGCTCGAACGCGGCCTGTTCGATGCCCTGTTCATCGCCGATGTGCTGGGCATCTACGACGTCTATCAGGGCGGCCCCGAAGCCGCCCTGCGCGGTGGCGTGCAGGTGCCGGTCAACGACCCGCTGCTGCTGGTGCCGGCCATGGCCGGGGTTACCGAGCACCTGGGCTTCGGCGTCACCTTCTCGCTCACCTACGAACACCCCTACCCGTTCGCCCGGCGCATGTCGACGCTCGACCACCTGAGCAATGGCCGGGTCGGCTGGAACATCGTCACCGGCTACCTTGACAGTGCCGCGCGCAACCTGGGCCTGGAACGCCAGCTGGGCCACGACCAGCGCTATGACCTGGCCGAGGAATACCTGCAGGTGCTGTACAAGCTCTGGGAGAAAAGCTGGGACGACGATGCGGTGCTGCTGGAGCGTGACAGCGGGCGCTATATCGAACCCGCCCGGGTGCACCCCATCAACCATGTGGGCGAGCACTTCCAGGTGCCGGGCATGCACCTGTGCCAACCTTCGCCGCAACGCACGCCGGTGCTGTTCCAGGCCGGTGCTTCGGCACGCGGCCAGCAGTTCGCGGCGCGGCACGCCGAATGCGTGTTCATCAGCGGGCCGACGCCCACGGTACTGCGCCGCTACGCCGACGGCATCCGCCAGGCCAGCGAGGTGGCCGGGCGTGGCCGGGACGAGGTGCTGATCTACGCCCAGGCGCTGTTGATCGTCGCCCCTACCCGGGAGGAGGCCGAGGCGCGCTTCGCCGAATACCGCCGTTATGTCGACCTGGACGCCGCCCTGGCACTGCTGTCGGGCTGGACCGGCATCGACTTTGCCGGCCTCGACCCCGATGCGCCCATCGAATACGTCGAGAACGATGCCGGCCGCGCAGCCCTGGCCGCCTTCACCGCCGCCGACCCGAACCGCCGCTGGACCGTGCGCGAGGCTGCCGAGTTCGTTGGCCTGGGCGGCCGTGGCCCGGTGCTGGTGGGTACTGCCAGCGAGGTGGCCGACCAGCTGGAAAGCTGGCTGGACCAGACCGGCATCGATGGCTTCAACCTGACCTACGCAGTGCAACCGGACGACCTGGCAAATGTGGTCGAGCTGCTGGTGCCGGAGTTGCAACGCCGTGGCCGCTACCCGCTGAGTTATGCCGAAGGCACCTTGCGCCACAAGCTGTTCGGCCAGGGCGACCGCTTGCCGGAAGGGCACGCTGGCCGGCAGGTTCGCATTCAGCCAGCAAATACCGGGTATTCCAACATTTAATTTGTGGATGGCACACACTCGACCCTATTCTGTCGCCACATCCCCTGCGCCGCACCGGCCGGTGCGGTTCACGGCATGGGGAGAGAACAACAAGTCGAGATCGTCCATGTCGAACCATTCGTACTTCGCCCCCCACGGTGGGCACCCGGCTCAGACCGAGCTGCTGACTGACCGTGCCATGTTCACCGAAGCCTATGCCGTCATCCCCAAGGGCGTGATGCGTGACATCGTCACCAGCCACCTGCCGTTCTGGGACAAGATGCGCATGTGGGTCATCGCCCGCCCGCTGACCGGTTTTGCCGAAACCTTCTCCCAGTACATCGTCGAAGTGGCCCCGGAAGGCGGCAGCGAGCGCCCTGAGCTGGACCCGAACGCCGAAGCCGTGGTGTTCATCGTCGAAGGCGAACTGGACATCACCGTCGAAGGCAAGCACCACACCCTGGTACCGGGCGGCTACGCCTTCCTGGCCCCGGGCGCCGAGTGGAGCCTGCGTAACAACAGCAAGTCCAACGTCACCTTCCACTGGCTGCGCAAGCACTACCAGAAGGTCGAAGGCCTGGACGTTCCCGAGTCGTTCGTCACCCACCGTGACAACGCCACCGTCATCGAGATGCCGGGCACCGAAGGCCGCTGGGTCACCACCCGCTTCGTCGACATGGCCGACATGCGCCACGACATGCACGTGAACATCGTCACCTTCCAGCCGGGCGGCGTGATCCCGTTCGCCGAGACCCACGTGATGGAACACGGCCTGTACGTGCTGGAAGGCAAGGCGGTGTACCGCCTGAACCAGGACTGGGTCGAAGTGGAAGCCGGCGACTTCATGTGGCTGCGCGCCTTCTGCCCGCAAGCCTGCTACGCCGGCGGCCCAGGCAAGTTCAGCTACCTGCTGTACAAGGACGTGAACCGTCACGTGCACCTGACGCTCAACCCTAAGCGTTGATGCATTGGGGCGCGAAGCCCCTCCTCTTCGAAAGGCCGAGATGCACAGTTCGCTGTGGATGTCGGCCTTTCGGCACTTCACCGGCCGCCACTTTTATAACCCCGCCAATATTTACCCTTCCAATCACGGCACATGGAACTTTATGTTTCGCCGCGCGATTAACCAGCCGACCTATTAATAGGAAGTTTCTTACAGCATCTTCTGTTTTTACGCCCCACCGAATGAAATCGGTTCTAAAGCGTATATTCTCCAGCCTTATCTTGTTGTCCGACCTACAGCAAAACATGGACCGCGATACGGCCAAGGAGATTTACACATGACCGTAAAAACCGATATCTCCTATGAAAACGACAAAACAGAAACACGTGAATCGCCCCCGCTCAGCGAACTGTTCCCTCATGTCGACGCGCTGGGGTTCGACACCCGCTCGAACACCACATTCCCCCTCTTCGACATCGCCTCTCCCCTGTTCGGCCTGGTCATCCGCCTGGAAGGCACCGAACACTATGACCACGTCGAGCAGTTGCATGCCCACGTCAAGAACATGATCCACGGCATGGTCGAGCAGGTACGCCAGCTTGAACACTGTGACGAAGGCGACCGCGTGGTGTTTTCCTACTGCTTGTGTTGCGTGGTCGATGAAGCCGTGATGACCACCTCCTGGGGGCGCGACTCGTCCTGGAAAGCCCAGTCCTTGCTCAGCGCCATCCATCAGGAAACCTGGGGCGGCGAGAAATTCTTCAGCGTGCTCGAACGCTTGCTGGACGCCCCCGAACAGCGCTACGACCTGTTTGTGTTCCTGTTCTGGTGCCTGGCACTGGGCTACCGCGGCAAGTACGCCAACCAGACCAATGGCGATGAGCAACTGGCCGCCTGGCTCAAGCGGGTCCATGACCGGATCGTTGAACTGCATGGCCCCGAAACCGAATCGCAACCCCTGACCGACCCGCTGGCCAATGTCGCGCCCCGGCATTACCGCATGAACCGCCAACTGCCCTGGTGGACGCCCTGGGCCGTGATGGGCGTGTTCTGCACAGGCCTGTATTTCTACTTCGCCACCAAACTTGACGGTATTACCCAACAAGTACTGGCATCACTGCAGGCGATGCTGCAGCCATGAACTCGACAACCTCGAACTGACATGACGCAACAGTCACTGTGCCGATGGGCGCAGCAAGTAAAACGTTGCCCGAAACAAGATAGATCCTGCATTTAGCGAAACTTCCTACAAGTTTTTAGGAAGCAACTTTCACGACCAGGAACGGATTCCTCATTACGGTCGTGAGCACAACTAATGCCTCGCGTCCTAGGACGCGTCCGGTTTCATGAACCTGCCCGATGGGACGAACCGCAGGAGTACGCATGAGCAACCTGAATGATGTGCGCTTTACCTTCAGTACCCCAGCCGACGAAGCCATTCAGTTTGATGTCGTGTCATTCGAGCTGACCGAAGGCGTCAGCCAGTTGTATCGCCTGGAAGTCGAACTGGTGAGTTTCGCCGACGATGCCAACTTCGCCACCCTGCTCGACCACCCCGCGCTGCTGACCATCTGGCAGCAGGAGCAACCGGTGCGTCACGTGCATGGCCTGATCAGCAGCTTCGAACAGGGCAAGACCGGCCACCGCCGCACCCGCTACCGCGCCATTGTCGAACCGCAGCTGGCCCGCGCCGGCCTGCAGTCGGACTGGCGCATCTTCCAGCACCGCCCCGTGCCGCAGTTGCTCGAGGAACTGTTCCGCGAGCGCCGCTGGGGAACGCTGACCCAGTACCTGGTCAACCCGCACCAGACGCGTGAGTTCTGCGTACAGGCCGGTGATCTGGACCTGGATTTCTTCTGGCGGCTATCGGCAGAAGAAGGCCTGATCTCGATCTTCGAGCACAGCCAAGGCAGCCATGGCGTGGTCCAGGCGGACCAGATCAGCCAGTTCGGCAGCCTGGAAGGCGACCCGGTGTTGTACGTGGCCAACCGGGGTGGCACGGCGCGCCAACCCTGCCTGCATGACTTCCGCTATCGCGAGCAGGTACGCACCAGTATCCAGGTCCAGCGCGACTACACCTTCACCCACCCGCGCTACAACCTGGAACACACCCTGTACCCCAGGGACATGGGCAACCAGGGCAACGAGTACGAGCGCTACGACTACCCCGGCCGCTACAAGCACGACAACGCCGGCAAGCCGTTTACCCAGACCCGTATCAACGCCTTGTTCGGCGATGCCCGGGTGGCCCAGGTCAAAGGCGACGACGCGCGCCTGCAGCCGGGCATTGCCTTCCAGCTGGCCGGCCATGCCCGTGAGGACCTGAACATCCTCTGGCGGCCGATGCAGATCACGCACAAGGGGCAGCAGTTCACAGCGCTGGAAGAGGATGCTGCCGAAGCCGAAGTCGGCACCTCCTACACCCTCACCGCCACCTTGATTCCAGCCCGGGCCGAATGGCATGCCCCTGCGTGCCCCAAGCCCGTGATCGACGGCCCGCAGATGGCCAAGGTGGTCGGCCCGCCCGGCGAGGAAATCTACTGCGACGAGCACGGCCGCGTGCGCGTGCAGTTCCCCTGGGACCGCCTGGGCCAGGACGACGACAAGAGCTCGTGCTGGGTGCGGGTGACCCAGGCCTGGGCCGGTGCCACCTGGGGCCATATGGCCATACCCCGCATTGGCCAGGAAGTGGTGGTCAGTTTCCTCGACGGCGACCCTGACCAACCGATGATCACCGGGCGAAGCTACCACATCGTCAACCGCCCGCCGTATCGCCTGCCCGAGTTCAAGGCGTTGAGCCCGCTCCGCAGCAAGGAGCACCACGGCAAGCGGCACAACGAACTACGCCTGGACGACACCACCGGGCAGATCAGCGCGGCGCTGATGAGTGACCACGACCACACCGCGCTGCACCTGGGTTACCTGACCCATCCGCGTCACTTCGGTGGCCAGCCCCGTGGGCAAGGTTTCGAGCTGCGCACCGATACCCACGGGGTGATCCGCGCAGGCGGCGGCCTGCTGCTGACCACCGAACTGCGCGCCCGCGCCGTCCAGCACCACACCGACCTGGCCGAAACCGCCGAACGCCTGCAGACCGCACAGCAGTACCACACCACCTTCGCCAGGGTCGCCCGCGACCACCTGGCCCAGGAAGGCGGCGATCAGGATGAGGTCGGTGAAGCGCTCAAGGCACAGCACGACGCCATCTGCGGCTACGGCGGCAACCCTGAAGCCAACCGGTTTCCGGAACTGGCCGACCCGCAGCTGGTGCTCGCCAGCCCGACCGGCATTGCGACCACCACCCCGGAATCCACCCACATCGCCAGCGGCGAACATCTGGGCCTGAGCACGGGTGGCCACACCAGCCTGGCCATCGGCAAGCGCCTGCTGATCAGTGCCAGCCGAGGGGTACGCCAGTTCGTCCAGAGCATGGGCTGGCGACTGGTCGCGGCCACCGGCGACATCGACCTGAAGGCCCTCAAGGACAACATCAACCTGCTGGCCAAGCTCAAGGTCAGCGTCACCGCCGAACGCATCACCCTCAGCGCCAAGGAGGAATTGGTCATCCAGGGGGGCGGCAGCAGTACCACCTACACCGCAGGGGGAATCCTGCATGCCACCGCAGGCCAGTACACCGCGCACGCGACTGACTTCATCTACAAAGGTTCGAAAAGCCAGGCGGCGGCGTTTCCCGACGCCCCCAAAACAGGTAGCGGTAACCTCGAGCTGTTCCAGCACTACGCGAACAACCATGCGTTCAAGGGGGCCGCGTACGAAGTCGAGGACGCACTGGGCCAGGTCGTCAAAGGGACATTGGACGAAAACGGGTTTGCTGCCATATCCGGACTCGCAGCGGGGCCAGTAAAAGTCCACGTGGGTCGCGACCAAACCAAAGCCATCTCCGCGGCACCGTTTGCGGAACAGCCTTCACCCTCCACTTCCGATCAAAGCATGCCCCTCAGCCCCGCAGCGGCAATGCAGGAAGCCGTGAGCCAACTCATCAGATCAGGCGAGATGGACGCTCACGATGCCAAGCGATTCATCCAATCCGCGCTGAAGGCTCCGCGCATTGCTACCACCCCGTCGCAAGAGCCCCCGCTACCGATGACGCTCCCCAATGCAAGGACAAACCAACATGGATAGGTGTGGCGGGGTAGTCGCCCCTAAAGAGACCTTCGATGAAGAGGACGTAAGAGCCGGCACCGAAATGCTGGCCAGATGGCTAACGGACCTCACAGGAGACATTGTCAACTGGAGGACCGTCATTTCTGTTGGCGAAGTTCTCCCTGTAGCCGGGTCCATCTTTGCTGCAACAGATGCCATTGGCGACATCATAGAGCTGGCCAAGGGTGACAATGCCTATCGGGCTGACCCGTTCAACTGGGTAGGCTTGGGCATCAATCTGTTTGCGATCGCGCCACTTCCTGGTGTCGGGCCCGCACGGATGGTCATGCGCCCAACGCTGAAATCGCTGAGAAGCGCCTCCAAGGACGGCATCGCTCAAGCACTTCTCAAAGCGATTGAAGGCGCACTCGCCGAGGTTTGTCCCGGTGACCTTGAAGAATTCATCGGCGAGATCGAAGCCAGGTTGCATAGCATCCTGGCCAGCTTCGCGGAGAAGATTGTCGAGGTTTGCAGGTTCCTCGCCGACCTGATCCGCTCGGTGGCGGACGGAACGGTGAAGGATGTCGCCTTGACCGCCCTGTTCCCAGGGATGCGGCTGGTTGCAGAGGCATCTGACTACTTCAAACGAAAAACCGGGATTGGCTTCAGCAAGAACGAACTGGGCTTCGGAGAAAGCGAAAAGCTAAAAGCGCTGCTTGAGCCTGTCGCACAAAGCCTCGAAAGCATCGGCCGGATGGCAGGCGACAAGATAGTTGCGATCGGCAGCAAGGCGGACCCAGGCAGCATCGCCTCAATTTTGAGTGCACTAAGCCTGGCATTGCGCAGAAGAGGATACACACCGAGACGAAGTAGCGTCGCGCCTGGCTCAACCAGCCAAAGCCGGGGCGTCCAGGGGCGCCATGGTACCGAGGCAGCTCCTGGTCAGCGGGCAGCAAAGGCAGACCCTAACTGCAAGAAGCGTGGCGCAAAAGCGGCTACCAACTGCAGCATCAGCTTCGCCACGGGTAGCGAAACGATCGTCCATACCGATTTCCAGCTACCTGGGGTATTCCCTATCGAATGGAACCGCACCTATCGCTCCTCGTTATCGGCGTTCGACAGCGGGCCATACGGAGCGCGCTGGATAACCCCGTTCGCGGCTCGCTTCGATCTCGACGAAGACCGGCTTACCTACCATGGTACTGACGGTAGAAGTCAGAAGTACTTGATGCCCAAGCTCAAAGGCAGTCACTACGATGCCATCGAGAATGTGGTCATCGCTCGGGTCGCCAAAGACACCCTCGCCCTGCTTCGGGGTCATGAAAGCCAAGAGCTCTACCAGCGGTACGGTAATCAGTTCCGCCTGAGCGCCATCAGGAACAAGGGCGGCTCCAGCATTGCACTGCACTACGAGCATCGTGTAGCCGACACTGCTGCACTCTCCGATCTGGTGACCTATCAACACGACACACCTCATCAGCATATCCACACGCAGATTGATGACCAGGGCCGCGTCATCGCGCTTTGGCTGATGTACGAGGGCCAGCCACAACGCCAACTGGCGTCATATACCTATGACGCACAAGGCGATCTGTGCAGCGCCAAGGACGAACACGGGGCGCCATGGACGTACCAGTACAAGCACCATCTGGTGACGCGCTACACCGACCGCACCGGCCGGGGCATGAACCTCGAATGGCTTGGCGAAGGCGCGGATGCCAAAGCTGTTCGCGAGTGGGGCGACGATGGCAGTCTGGACACCCGATTGAGCTGGGACCCGAACATCCGCCTTACCCGCATCGTGGACGCCAACGGCAATGAAACCCAGCATTTCTGCGACATTCTCGGCTACCCCTATCGCATCATCCATCCCGACAAGAACGAGGAGTGGCTTTACCGGGATGCCGCCAAGAACGTCACCCAACACATCCATACCGATGGCAGCGTCGATGTCTACGCCTATGACGACCGCGGCAATCTACTGCAGCACACACGCCCGGACGGGACCTCGATCCACCACGCCTATGACGACCTGGACCAGCGCTTCAAGACCCGCGATGCCGAGGGCGGCCTGTGGAAGTACGATTACGACCAGCGCGGCAACATCATCGAAACCCAGGACCCACTGGAGAACAAGACCCTCTATACCTACAACAGCGATAACCTGCCCATCGCCATCACCGACGCCAACAGCGGTGAGAAGAAGCTGGCTTATAACCCTGACGGCCAGCTGACGAGCTACACCGATTGCTCAGGCAAGACCACGCAGTGGAAATACAACGCGTTGGGGCAACTGGCCAAACTGATCAACGCCGCCGGCGATGCCACCGAATACCAGTACGAAGCCGGTCAGCTGGTGTTGCTCATCCACCCGGACAAGACCACCGAACGCTTCGAACGTGATGCCGAAGGCCGCTTGCTCAGCCATACGGATGCCCTGCATCGCCGAACCGCCTGGACCTACAACGAAGCAGGGTTGATTCACCAGCGCCACAACGCCAACGACACCACCCTCACCTACCACTGGGACAAACTCGGCCAACTGGTACGCCTGCGCAACGAGAACAACAGCGAAGCCAGCTTCAAATATGACCCCGTCGGGCGGCTGCTCAAGGAAACCGGCTTCGACAAAGAGACCACTCACTACCTCTACGACAACGGCAGCAACCTGCCCACCCGCCGCGTGGATGGCGACAGGACCACGCACTTCGAGTACGACCCCATGGGCCGGCTCATCCAGCGCAAGGCTGCTCGGCGTGGCGGTGACAAGTGGGAGGTTGAAACCTTTGCCTATGACGGCAATGGCAACCTGCTGGCGGCCAACAATGAGGCCTGCAGGCTGCAATGGTTCTACGATGCTGCCGGCAACAACACGCGCGAGCATCAGTGGCTGGATTATCTGGTCAAGCCACAGGTTGCCGTGTTCAGGCATGAGTACGATGCCCTCAACCAACGCATCGCCACCACCCGCCCCGATGGGCATCGGGTCAGTTGGCTGACCTACGGCAGCGGCCATCTTCTGGCGCTCAAGCTCGATGACCAGGAGTTGATCAGCTACGAGCGAGATGATCTTCACCGGGAGATCGGCCGCGTGCAAGGCAATGGCCTGGTCCAGCGCCAAACCTGGAGCCCGAATGGCCAGTTGCTGGAGCAGACACTGGCTCGCCAAGGTGAGTCCAGACGCATAGCGGCGCGCAGCTACCGCTATGACGAAGCCGGCCAGCTGTGCCACATCGACGACCTGAACCGTGGCGACCTGCACTATCGCTACGACCCAGTTGGCCGCTTGCTTGAAGCCAGCCGCAACTACGAGAAGGAAACCTTCGCCTTCGACCCGGCGAGCAACCTGCTGGACCCCGAGGCACCACCCAATCCTAATCCGCACTCGCCGCACAAGCTGATGGACAACGTGCTGCGCAGCTACTGCGGCACGCAGTATCGGTACGACGAGCGCGGCAACCTGCAGGAGCGGATTGAGAACGGCAAGATAGGCAAGTTCACCTGGGACCTGTATGACCGGCTGCGGCGCTACGAAGATGAGCGGCTGGTTGTCGAGTTCGGGTATGACGCGTTAGGCCGCCGGGTGTACAAGGACTCGCGCTCGAAGTACCGCAAACGGTTACAAGCAGGGCCGGTCTGGAACGAGAATGCGCGGCGAGCGCTGGATGAAAAGCTGGGATGCGATCTGACGCTGTTCATCTGGGACGGCGATACGCTGGCGTTCGAGCAGCGCGGTCGGGATGGCAAGGGGCGGACTACGCACTATGTGTTTGAACCGGGGACTTTCGTTCCGGTCGCGCAAGGGGTGATGAATCACATCGAGGAGATGCTGCATCAGCCTGCCTATAAATTTCCGTATGACATCGACCGTGATCCGGTGTGGCAGCACAAGCTTAGATCAAAACCGTTTGATGGGTTTGCTTGGTATCAATGCGACCACCTTGGCACCCCCCTGGAAATGACAAACTGTACCGGGGAAATATGGTGGAGCAACATTTATACAGCCTGGGGATTAGCTGAGCGGAATACAAGCACCAATGAATGCTCACTCTTCCACCTCAATCCACTGCGATTCCAGGGACAGTACTTTGACGTCGAGAGCGGCTATAGCTATAACAGACATAGATACTACGATCCCAGTACAGGTCGCTTTGTCACCAAAGACCCAATCGGTTTCAGCGGCGGTCTAAATGTTTATACCTATGCACACAACCCTACTCAATGGATAGACCCACTCGGACTCGCAAAGAGCTCATTGCCAAATGGGAGAAAACCAAAATCATCAAAACCCAATCAAAACCCTTCAAACCCATGCAGAAAACCATGGGAAGTGCAACGCTACAATCGCGTATGCGAAGGCATGATAAATGGGACAAGAGCAAAGTACTATCGGGATCCAGACAGCGAGCTATGGTGGTCGCGGGACACTGAAAATCATGGTGGTAGCGGATGGAAAGTAATGAAACAATTCGGTGATCAACTTATCCACCAAGAAGATGCCGATATGTTTGGCGACTATATGAAAGGCAAACACAAAGGCCCTACCGGCGAAAAAATGAGCCTCAAAGGCATGCGCTGCAAAGACCATAAGGAGAAATAAATGATTGACTCAGCCGAAGATTTCAAGACTCTGTGCGAAAATGAAGACGACACCACATTTGCACACCAAACTGCCTCAGTTGAGGTGTGGACGGAAATACTCAACACCTACCCTCACCTTGCAAGATGCGTAGCTGCAAATAAAAACATTCCAGACGACATTATAGACCGCCTCTCAAAGAGCAACGACATTGATATTCGATGGAAAATAGCAACTAAGCGAAAACTTAACAGAACGATCTTCGAGCGACTCGCAATCGATTCGGACGCAACTATAAGACACCGAATTGCCTGCAACCCCAAGGTACCTAGAGACATCCTGCAACAACTCTCCAGAGACCCAGACCCCATGGTTGCATCATCAGCCATTAGAAAACTTGATACCTAAACCGAAGCCGCAAACAAGGCAGTTCGGGGAGCGAGGCCGAAATGGCAAGGGAAAAACCACACACCATGTGTTTGAGCCTGAGACCTTCATTCCAGTTGCACAAGTGGATCGATGTTCAGAACTCGCTACGCTTTAAAGGGCAGTACTTGATGTCGGGACGGGCTGCATTACAACCGCTTTCGACACTGCGACTCCAAGATAGGAAATTGCGCCAAGAGTCTAATACTTCTCTAAGTAACCTTACCTGCTGCTGCCCATAAAAGAGGAATTATAATGTTCAATGAAATTATTTTTAGCAAAACCGCCCCCTTAGAGGGGCAGGCATATGTAGGACCGAAAGTTTGGCTCCCATCGGACATCAAGTGGCCAACCACCCAGGAAGGGAAACCTCTTAGTCATTTAATGGCGATCCCTACGTCTTGGTTTTCCAAAAAAACGAGCCTCAAAAACCACTGCATATCTATCTTCATACCGTACACCAAAAACTCATCAACACACTATAGAGATCTGAGTACAAGAAACACCAATCAATCCGCAGTAGTGATAGGATATTTTAAATCCCCAACACCCATTGACCAAGCACACCAAATTAGCGATAGCGGCAGCGCTTTTATTTCAGCAAACCTTAACACCGATAATGAAGAAAACTTGGCTTCAAAGGTCGACGGCATAGATGCTTGGCTACAGCGTGAAATCATTATCGACAGCCATTGTAGGCGCGCGTCCATTTACGGCGCAGACTTGGACATATGCCTCCCGCATGACAAGGGAATTCTTTCCGACGGCATGGGATACTTGTTTCTGCACGACGACTTCGAATCAAGAAAAATTACGGAAGTCGGAAAATTCTTCCTTCAACTATAATATGCAGCCACGGCCATTCAACAATGAACAATATAGTTAGAGTTGGCGACACAACGGACCATGGAGGCGTTGTGATCGGATCCATAGCCAATACAAACCTAAACGGCAAACCCATGGCCGGTAAAGGCAACATGGTTTTCTGTCCTCTATGTAAAGGAGAATTCCCAATCATCGAGGGCAGTGATACCTACCGCGTCAACGGAGTTCCTGTCGCACTCGATGGTATGAAAACCGCGTGCGGCGCCAGCTTGATCGCCAGCGCATCACACGGCAGCGTCCACCGCTGAGTCAGCCAGGCCAAGTAGATCAGGCGAACAACAGGCGCCCCAGCAGTATGTCTGTTGCCGCCCCTCCCGCCCCAAAGTTGAGAGCTGGTCAGGCTGTTCTCCAACACCCGCGACGCACTACACAATTATGTTCAGCCAGGCGATCGCCCACCCGCGACATGACACAGCCCTATCGCCTCGTGGCACATCGTCCTTCCGTCGCGCATACTGAAACACCCACCCCCCGCGCGGTACCAGCCATGAACCGCTGCCTGCTGCTCGCCGCCCTGCTGCTCTGCACCCCCGCCCCGGCCGCCGATGACTGGAACCTGGCCTACGACCGCGAAGGCATCCGCGTTTACCTGAGCGCCGCCCCCGACTCGCCCTACCAGCAATTCCGGGGTGTCAGCACCATGAAAGCCAGCGTTCGCACGCTCACCGACCTGCAGGAGAACCTGCGGGTGGCCTGCAAGTGGCTGTACGCCTGCGCCGAGATGCGCTTGCTGGATGTGCAGGGCGAAAACACTTGGGTGTACCTGACCACCAACCTGCCGTGGCCGACGATGCCGCGGGACATCGTGCTGAAGGTCACCACCGAACGCCTGGACGACGGCACGCTGCTGCGCCACCTGAGCGCCGAGCCCGGCAGGATCCCCAAGGTAAAGGGGCTGATCCGCGTGCAGCACCTCAGCGGCGAATGGCGGATGAAACCGCTGGGTGAGCGCAAGACCGAAGTGACCTACCAACTGCAGGCCGACCCTGCGGGGGATGTGCCGGGGTGGCTGGCCAACCGATTTGTGGTGGATGCACCCGTGGTGACGTTGCGGACCTTGCGGGCGGTGGCCGAGCGCCAGCCTTGAAATGCCTGCACAGCCCTATCGCCGACAAGCCACCCCCCCACTCCGATCGCGCCGCTCTCAAGGGCAGAGAACTGATTCGCAAGCGGTCCTCGCACCCTGTGGGAGCGGCTTCAGCCGCGAAGAATCCAACGCGGTGGATGGCACCGGCTGCGCCGGTGTTCGCGGGTAAACCCGCTCCCACAGGGATTTGCACAAGCCTTCAGATTGCGCAAGACAGTTTCCACCGGCAGCATCACGGCCCTTTCGGGCTACCGCCATCGCGCTTTTTCTGCCACTGTGCCCGCGCGGCGCGGACCAGCGCGCCGCGCCTGGCCAGGACGTCACATGAAAACACAAGAAAATGGCAATACGCACAAAGGCTACCGGCGCATCATCCCGTCGATGACTGCGCTGATCGAGTTCGAAGCGGTAGCCCGTCACACCAGTTTCACCCTGGCTGCCCAGGAGCTGGGCGTCACCCAGGCCGCGGTCAGCAAGCAGGTCAGGCAGCTTGAAGAAAACCTCGGCCGCCAACTGTTCCAGCGCCTGCACCGCGGCATCCGCCTGACCAGCGAGGGCCAGGCGCTGTACGCGGTGGTTTCCGATTCCATGCAGAAGATCGCCTCGGTCTTCGACCGCCTCAGCGAAGGCGACAGCGAGCAGGAACTGGTGCTCAGCTCCACCGCCACCTTCTCCCAGTTGCGGGTGATGCCGCGCCTGGGCAGCCTGCGCAGCGCCCTGCCCCAGGTGCGTCTGCGCCTGGCCACGCAGATGTTCACCGGCGACCTGCGCAACCACGATGTCGACCTGCTGGTGCGCTATGGCAATGGCCGCTGGGAAGACGGCATTGCCCTGCACCTGTTCGATGAAGAGATCTTCCCGGTGTGCTCGCCAGCCTGGCTGGCGCACAACCCGCTGCCAGACTCGCTGGAGGCGCTGTACCGGGCCGACCTGCTGGACGCCGATGCCACCACCGAAGGCTGGATGACCTGGCCCACCTGGTTCCGCGCACTGGGCGGCAACCCGCCGAAGCTGCACTACAACCTGCGCTGCCAGCTGTATACCGACACCATCCAGGGCGCACTGCATGGGCATGGCGTGGCACTGGGCTGGGGGCGCATGCTCGACCACCTGCTGGCGTCCGGCGAACTGGTGCGCCTGACCGACCTGGTGGTGCGGCCGCGAGAGGCCTATTACCTGGTGGTGCCTCACGGGCGCACCACTACCCCGACCATTCTGGGGCTGGTGGACTGGCTGCGCGACAATTTGCCTGCCAGCTGAACAAGTAACTGGGGCCGCTTTGCGGCCCCAAAGTGCTAAGCGGCAGTAGCTGCCTGCGGCCGAGCACAGGCCCTGGCCCTGCGCCGATAGGCCAGCAACAGGCCTGCGTACCACAGCGGCATCACGTACAGCGCGGTGCGGGTGTCCGGCTCCAGCGCCAGCAGGCATAGCACGAAGATCAGGAACAGCTGCGACAGCGCAGCGGTGACCTTGCCACCAGGCAGCTTGAACGTCGACTGTTCATGCGCCTGCGGGTCCTGTCTGCGATAGGCGAAGTAGGACAGCAGGATCAGCGACCAGGTAACGATGATCATCACCGCGGAAATGGTCGACACCAGGGTGAACACGGTCATCACCTCGGGGATCACGAACAGCAGCGTCAGTGCGATCGCCATGCACACCCCCGAGAACACCAGCGCGCGTACCGGCGTACCCGAGCCCGACAACCGCCCGAACGCCAGCGGTGCCTGCTGCTGGTGAGACAGGCCGTAGAGCATCCGCGAGCCGGAATACACGCCACTGTTGGCCGACGAGGCCGCAGAGGTCAGCACCACGAAGTTGATGATGCCAGCGGCAGCGGGCAACCCACCCAGCAGGAACAATTCAACGAACGGGCTGCGATTGGCCGGCACATTGGCCCAGGAGATCACACTGATGATGCATACCAGCGAGCAGATGTAGAACAGCAGGATACGCACCGGGATGGTGTTGATGGCCTTGGGCAAGGTCCGCTCCGGGTCCTTGGCCTCCGCGGCTGCGGTGCCGATCAGCTCGGTACCGACAAAGGAGAATATGGCGATCTGGAACCCGGCGAGAAAGCCGAGGATGCCATGCGGCATGACCACGCCCGGGGCCACCAGGTGGCTGAACGAGGCGGTCACCCCGGCCGGCGAGGTGTAGGACGTGGCGACCATCACCAGGCCGGTTACCACCAGCAGCACGATGGCCACGATCTTGATCAGGCCGAACCAGAACTCCACCTCGCCGAACGCTTTCACCGCCAGCATGTTCAGCCCCAGCAGCAGGAACATGGTGGCGAATGCCGGTAGCCAGGTGGGCACATCCGGGTACCAGTACTGCACGAACCCCGCCACTACCACCACATCGCCCACCGCCGCGACCACCCAACTCAGCCAGTACGACCAGCTGAGGATGTAACCGGCCCTTGGCCCCAGGTAGTTGTGCACCAGGTCGGCGAACGATTCCATCTGCAGGTTGGCCAGCAGCATCTCGCCCATGGCCCGCATGACGCAGAACACGAAAAAGCCGATGATGGCATACACCAGGATGATCGACGTGCCGGACAGCGCAATGATCTTGCCCGAGCCCATGAACAGGCCGGTGCCAATTGCGCCACTGATCGAAATAAGCTGGATATGCCGGTTTTCCAGCCGGCGCTTGAGCACGCGGCCATCTTCCGGAACTGCGCTTTGCGCGTTGCACGTTTGCTGCATAGTTGACCTCTTATTCTTTTTTTGTAAAACCTCAGCGCCCCGCGCCGCACCAGTTAGTTGGTACTCAAGTGCAGGCTTTTAGTCATTCAAGACTGTCGAAGCGTGGGTATTGACACAGATGAAGAACAGTTCCCGATGCAACTTCGCAGCGGGCTTACTTATTCTATTGAAACGCACCAGAGTGGCGCGCCCGATACAGTCCCGCGAAAGCCGTTTCATTCTGCCAGCGGCCCGGGTCAAGCGGAACGCTACAGAATGCACACAGCCAAAGAGATTTTGTGCAGTGTGAAAAGCCTGGGTGACAGTTTGCACAATGCACCTGCCACAAGGCCTGACCCAGCGGTCACATCTTGTAGGTCGAGAGCAGGATGCTGGTCTCGGTGTTTTCGATGTGCGGTATCGAGCGGATGGTGTTCAACGCCCGGTCGAAGGCCTCGAGGGTGTCGGCACGCAGCTCAGCCATCAGGTCCCAGCGGCCATTGGTGGTATGGATGGCCACCACGTTGGGATGCCCACGCAGCGCGTGCTTGACCTCTGCGGCGTGGTGGCCGCTGATGCCGATGCTGGTGATGGCCCGCACACCCTGCTCCAGCGCATCGGAGCGCAGGCGTACCGTGTAGCCGATGATCACGCCCTGCTCTTCGAGCCGGGTGATGCGGTTTTGCACGGTTGCCCTGGCTACCTTGAGCTTCTTCGCCAGGGTCAGCACGGGGGTGCGCGCGTTGTCCCGCAACAGCGCAATCAGTTCCCGATCGATAGTATCCATGGATGCCTGCCAAATAATCAGATTGCTATTTTGGGGTGGCAGATTGTCTAGAAAGTTGATGAAACTGGCAACCTGCTCTCTTCATCTTGACGCAACCTTTCATCAAAATGTTCACGCCACTTCAACAATCTCAAGCGTTCACCCCGCAGGCCACTGGGGTGAAAGCGCAATAATAAGGTGCAAGAGCATGACGTATTTCATTGATGTTCCAACCATGTCGGACTTGGTACATGACATTGGCGTAGCGCCGTTCATTGGCGAACTGGCCGCAGCTATTCGCGAAGATTACAAACGCTGGCAGGAGTTTGATAAATCCGCGCGTGTTGCCAGCCATTCGGAAGTCGGCGTGATCGAACTGATGCCGGTCGCCGACAACAGCCGTTATGCCTTCAAATACGTCAATGGCCACCCGGCCAACACCGCCCGCGACCTGCATACGGTGATGGCCTTTGGCGTGCTGGCCGATGTCGATACCGGCTACCCGGTGCTGCTGTCCGAACTGACCATCGCCACCGCCCTGCGCACTGCGGCCACCTCGCTGATGGCAGCGCAGGCGCTGGCCCGGCCGAACTCGCGCAAGATGGCGCTGATCGGCAACGGTGCGCAAAGCGAATTCCAGGCACTGGCCTTCCACAAACACCTGGGCATCGAAGAAATCGTCGCCTACGACACCGACCCGCTGGCCACCGCCAAGCTGATCGCCAACCTCAAGGAATACAGCGGCCTGACCATACGCCGCGCCGGTTCGGTGGCAGAAGCGGTGAAAGGCGTGGACATCATCACCACGGTGACCGCCGACAAGGCCTACGCCACCATCATCACCCCCGACATGCTCGCGCCCGGCATGCACCTGAATGCCGTGGGAGGCGACTGCCCGGGCAAGACCGAACTGCATGCCGATGTGCTGCGCAGCGCCCGGGTGTTCGTCGAGTACGAGCCGCAAACCCGCATCGAAGGTGATATCCAGCAGTTGCCGGCGGACTTCCCGGTGGTCGACCTGTGGCGTGTGCTGCGCGGTGAGACCGAGGGCCGCCAGAGTGACGCCCAGGTCACCGTGTTCGACTCGGTGGGCTTCGCCCTGGAAGACTACACCGTACTACGGTACGTACTACAGCAGGCCGAAAAACGCGGCATGGGCAGCAAGATCGACCTGGTGCCTTGGGTGGAGGATGACCCCAAGGACCTGTTCAGCCATACCCGCGGTCGCGCTGCCAAAAGCCGCATCCGACGCGTTGCCTAACCCTGCTCCCAACCTGGTATTTCACATGGCATTTCCAACGCGTTCCATTCAGGCACCTGCAGCAGTGGTCATGGTCAGGCCGCATGCCTTCACCCCCAACCCGGAAACCGCAGCCGACAACTCGTTCCAGCGCAGCAACCCCGACATCGCCGCCCAGGCCCTGGCCGAGGTGGCACGCGATGAGGTCACCCAGGCCGCCGGGCGGCTCGAGGCCGAGGGCGTGCGGGTGCACCTGTTCGACGACTTCGGCGAGCACAACACCCCCGACTCGGTATTCCCCAACAACTGGTTCTCCACCCACCCTGGGGGGCACATCGCGATCTACTCGATGTACTCGCGCAACCGCCGCCGCGAACGGCGCGCCGATGTGATCGAGATGCTCAAGCATGAGTACCGGGTGCAGGATGTGATCGACTATTCGGGGCTGGAGCAGGACGAACTGTTCCTTGAAGGGACCGGCGCCATGGTCTTCGACCACCTGTCGCGGGTGGCCTATACCGCGCGCTCCAACCGCGCCGACCCGATTGCCCTGGAGCGTTTCAGTACGCACTTCAACTTCGAGCCGATGGTGTTCGACACCGCCGATGAACAAGGCTCGCCGATCTACCACACCAATGTGCTGATGTGCGTGGCGACGGAGTTTGCGCTGGTGGGCTTTGGCACCTTCACCAACAAGGCGCGGGCCGAGGAAGTGCGAATGCGCCTGCTTGAGTCGGGCCGCGATGTGATCGACCTGAGCAACCGGCAGATCAGCCAGTTCGCCGGCAATGCCATCGAACTGTCGGGGCGTGACGGTCGCATCCTGGCGCTGTCGCGCAAGGCCTTCGACAGCCTGACCGGCGAACAGCGCCAGCGCATCGAACGCTCGGCGCGGCTGGTGCCACTCGATGTGCCGACCATCGAAATGGCAGGGGGCTCGGTGCGCTGCATGATTGCCGGGATACACCTGTCGCCAAGAATGACAGCTGCCTGCGCCTGACCCACGACCTAACTGGCTGACGCGGCCCTTGTAGGAGCGGCCTTGTGTCGCGAAAGGGCCGCAAAGCGGCCCCGGCAATCTCTGCAGCGACGCTGAAACCTGGGGCTGCTGCGCAGCCCTTTCGCGACGCAAGGCCGCTCC